>CAISJZ010000351.1 GCA_903885755.1 uncultured Hyphomicrobiales bacterium
CCGCCGGGGCCACCGCCGAGCAAGCGCCGTCCCGCCCTCTCCGCCCTCAGCGGTTTTTTCTCGTTCCTGCTTGTCCTCGCGGTCTCCCTGATCGCCATCGGCGGCCTGGCGCAGCACGAACTTCGCGCGCCCGGCCCGCTGGAGGACGACAAGGTTGTCGTGATCGCGCCGCGAACCGATGTGCCGGAAATCATCACACAACTGGAGAGCGAGGGCATTATCGACAACCCCCTGCTCCTGAACGGCGCGCTTCTCGTGACCGGCGACCGCAAGCGGCTGCGAGCCGGCGAGTTCCTGTTCAAGGCCCACGCCAGCCTGCGCGATGTTATCGATACACTGGTGTCAGGTCGCGAAATCACGCACGCCATCACGATTCCCGAAGGCCTGACCTCGGAGCAAATCGTCCAGCGCCTCAAGGACAGCGAATTCCTCACCGGCGACGTCAGGGACATGCCAAAGGAAGGCACGTTGTTGCCCGAGACCTACCGCGTCTCTCGCGGCATGGCGCGCGCCGCGCTCATCCGGCTAATGCAGGATGACCAGAAGAAAGCGCTGGACCAGATATGGGCGCGCCGCTCGGCCGACCTGCCGCTGCGCTCGCCCTTCGAACTTCTGACGCTCGCCTCGATTGTCGAAAAGGAAACCGGCAAGGCCGACGAGCGTCCCCGTGTCGCCGGCGTGTTCATCAATCGCCTGCAGAAACGCATGAAGCTGCAATCCGATCCGACGATTGTTTACGGCATCGTCGGCGGCAAGGGCACGCTGGGACGCGGAATTCTGAGAAGCGAAGTCGACAAGCCGACGCCCTACAACACCTACGCCATCGAAGGCCTGCCGCCGGGTCCGATCGCCAATCCGGGCAAGGCCGCGCTGGAAGCCGTCGCCAATCCTTCGCGCACGAAGGACCTCTATTTCGTCGCCGACGGCACGGGCGGCCACGTTTTCGCCGAGACGATCGAACAGCACAACAAGAACGTGGTTCGCTGGCGCCAACTGGAGAAAGACGCCAAGGATCGCGCCGCCGCCGCGGGACAGGCGGCGCCAGCCGTCGATCATTTTGTTCCCGACCCGGCGCCGATCGCGCCCGGTCCAATTTTGCGCGACCAGCGCGGCGAGATCGATACGCCCTCCGTACCGGTGTTTGGCGCGCTATCGCCGGCGCTTGGCCGTTCCACGGCCGATGCTCTGGCCTTTTCGTCGCCCTCTTCCGCCGTCATCGCGCCGGCCGTGTCGGCGATCACGGCGGCAAGCGCCGCAGGCGCCACGCAGACGGCCGCCAATACGCCGCCGGCGCCCGGGCGCCAAGCCTCGTCCGGCGCGCCAAAACCCCTGAGCATGTTCTCGATTGGGGGCCAGGTCGATCAGTCCATCGCGGCCCAGCTTGGGCTGGCTTCCGAGGCGCTGGATGGCCCGGACGTGGTTGCGGATAATGACGTGACCAATCCCGGGACGTACCCGGTTTCGCCCGCCAAACGGGCGGAGCAAAAGGCGCGCGCCGCCCGTTATGGCGTCGCCGCCGGGGACGACACGTTGCCTGTCGCGGATGCAGGCCCCACGGAGGCCGCTCCCGGCCCCGAACCAACGGGCGGCCCGCGCGTCGTCCGCGTCTATGATGCGTCCGAAGGCACCCCACTCGATCCGCTCAAGGACAAGACCTGGGATCTCAATTCGCCCAAGACCGTTCCTACGATGGACAATGGCCAGATCGCGCCACGCAAACAGGCGGCGGTCGTCAAGCCTCGCGCCGCCCGGGCCGATACCAAGCCCCCTGCCCGCTCGAATACCGCGCTTGAGCCGCCAAAGGCGCCGAACTAATCTCCAAGCCGATTTCGCGGCGATTCCCCAACGGTCTCCATGACGCTCAAGAGCATGACCGGTTTTTCCCGCGCCACGGGCCAGGGTGGCGCGTGGCGTTGGGCGTGGGAAATCAAGACCGTCAATTCCAAGGGACTCGATTCGCGTCTGCGAGTCCCTCCAGCGTTCGACTCCATCGAGGCCGAGGCGCGCGCCCGCATCGCGAAAAAAATCGCCCGCGGCGCCTGCCAGGCGACCCTGACCGCGCAGCGCGAGGCCGCGCCCATCGAGGTCAGGGTCAACGAACCAGCCCTGCGCGCCCTGATCGACGCGGTTTCCAGATTGCCGACGCCAGCCAACCTTCGTCCGCCCTCGCTTGATGGACTGCTTGCCCTGCGCGGCATGGTCGACGTGGTCGATGTCGTCGAGGACAGCGGCGAACTCGCCGCCATCGCGGCGGCGGCCCTAACCGACCTCGACCGGGCGCTCGAGGACCTCGTGTCCATGCGCGCCAGCGAGGGCGCGGCGCTCGCCGCCGTCATGAGCACGCGGGTCGAGCGGATCGCCGAACTGACACAGGCCGCCGAGGACTGCCCCGGTCGCAAGCCCGAGGCGGTGCGCGCGCGGCTGGCCAGGTCCATCGAGACGCTGGCGGGAACCTCCGCCGGCCTCGACCCCGCGCGCCTGCATCAGGAAGCGCTCATGCTCGCCGCCAAAGCCGACATCCGCGAGGAACTCGATCGGTTGCACGCCCATGTCGCCGCTGCCCGCGAACTGCTGGCCTCCGGCGCGCCCATCGGCCGCAAGCTGGATTTTCTCGCGCAGGAATTCGGCCGCGAGGCCAACACCCTCTGCGCCAAATCGAACGATCCGGCGCTCAGCAACATCGGCATGGAGTTGCGCGTCGAGATCGAGCAATTCCGCGAGCAGGCGCAGAACATCGAATGAGCGCGAAGCCCAATCCAAACGCCTCGGCGTCGAGGCCGACATCGATCGAGACCGGTCGCCGCGGCCTGATGCTGATCCTGTCCTCGCCCTCGGGCGCCGGCAAGACGACGCTGACGCGCATGTTGCTGCAGGACAAATCGATCGACCTGACTCTGTCGGTTTCAGCGACAACACGGCCGCGTCGCTCCTCGGAGGTCGATGGCATTCACTATCATTTCATCGAAGCCGCGGAATTCGAGCGCATGCGCGCCGCCGGCGAATTTCTCGAATATGCGCGCGTGCATGATAATTTCTACGGCACGCCGCGAGCGCTCGTTGAACGCGTGCTCGCGCAGGGTCGCGACATGCTGTTCGATATCGACTATCAGGGCACGTTGCAGGTGCGCCAGAAGGCGCCCGACGATGTCGTCACCATCTTCATCCTGCCGCCATCGATGAAGGAATTGCGCGCGCGTCTGGAGCGCCGCGCCGAGGACCACGTGGATGTCATCGATCGCCGCCTTGAAAACGCGCGCGGCGAAATCCAGCGCTGGACGACCTACGATTACGTCATCGTCAACGACGACCTGCAACGCAGCTAC
>CAISJZ010000352.1 GCA_903885755.1 uncultured Hyphomicrobiales bacterium
CGTGGTGATCGACGCCAGCGCCGCGCCGGATCATGCCGCCGAAGCCAAAGCGCCGGTCGAGACCGAAGCGCCAAAGATTGAAGCCGAGACGCCCACCCGAAATCGAAGCCGCAAGGGGCTTTTCGCCAGCCTCTTCCTGGTCCTCGTGACGATTGGCGGCGGCTGGACGGCCTGGAAGTCAGGCCAGATCAATCCCCTTCTCGCCCGCGCCGGCCTGCCGCAATTGCCCGCCAAATGGGCGCACGCCTCGCCTCCTGTTACGCCCGTCGCCTCCCCCTCCGCCGAGCCCGCGGCGCAAATTCCCCCGACTTCGCCGGAACGCGCCGCTGGCGGCGCGACCCTGAGCGGCGCCGAGGCGCTCAAGTCCCCGGCGGAGGCGCCCAGAACGCCGCCCCAGGCCGAAGAGGCTCCCAAAGCAGCCGCTCCGGCTGCTGAACCGGCTCCGCCCCCCGGCGAAACCGCGCGGGTCGAGACGCCCTCCGCGCCATCGACCGCCATCGAGGCAGCGCCCAAGGAGGTGGAAGCGCCTGTCGTTCCGACCGCGACCGAAGCGCCAAAATCCACGCCAGCTGTCAAGGAGACCGCGAAACCCGCCCCGGCGATGGACGCTTCGCCCGCAACGCCGCCAGCGCCCGGCGCCGTCGCCGCCCTCGAGCAGCGTCTCGCCGCGATGGAGACCGCCGTCCGTGAGCGCCCCAATCCTGTTGTCGCGCCGCCCGTCGATCTCAAGCCGCTCGACGATCGTCTCGCCGTGCTGGAGGAGCGCCTGAAGGCGATGCAGGCCCAGAACGCCGCGCCCAAGACGGAATTGCGCGTTACCGAGGCGCCGACCGCCGCTGCTCCGCGCAAGCTCGATCCCGCCGCGCTTGCCGTGGTCGCCGAGGCTATTTCCCGCGCAATAGACCGCGGCGCGCCCTTCCCCGCCGCGCTGACCGCAGCCCAGTCGCTGGGCGCGCCGACGGACAGTCTCGCGCCGCTCAAGGCTGTCGCCGACAAGGGAGCCCCCGACGCGCAGGCGCTGGCCCGCGCCTTCGAGTCCGTCCGCAAGGCGGTCATCGCGGCCGCCGAACCGCCGGTCGCCGACGACGCCTCGATCACCGATCGTCTCAAGAACATGGCGGGCAAGCTCGTGCGGGTGCAGCCGACGGATGGCGCGGCGGGCGATGACGCGGCCGCGCTGGCCGCGCGCATCGCCGCTGCGTTGTCACGCGGCGCGACATCGGACGCGCTGGCGGCCTGGAATCTTCTGCCCGAGCGCGCGAAGGAGGCCTCGCGCGCCTTCGCCGACACCGCCCGCCTGCGCGCCAACGCGGAAGCCGCCGCTGGCGCGCTGACAGCCCGGGCCATCGAGGACCTCGCGAGCGCCGGGGCAAAGCCATGATCCGCCTTCTGGTTTTTATCGCCCTTCTGGCCCTTCTCGCGGCGGGTTTCGCCTGGGTCGCCGACCAGCCCGGCGACATTGCCGTCACCTTCCGCGGCATGCGCTACGAGACATCGCCGGTCATCGCCTTCTCGGCGGTTCTGGCCCTTGGCCTCGCGGTGGCCATTGTCCTCTGGCTGTTGCGCCTGTTCCTGACCGCGCCGGGTCGCCTGTCGCGCGCCTCGCGCAAGCGCAAGCGCGACCGCGGCCTCGCGGCTCTCTCGAAGGGCATGGTGGCCGCCGGCGCCGGCGATCTGCGCACCGCCCAGCGCGCCACCGCGCTCGCCGGCAAGGGGCTCGGCGACGAACCGCTCGCCCTGCTGCTGCGCGCCCAGACAGCGCAACTCGCGGGCGATCGCGACACGACCCGCGAGACCTTCGCGCGCCTGGCCGAGAACCCGGAGACCCGCGCACTTGGCCTGCGCGGCCTGCACGTCGAGGCGCGCCGAGCTGGCGACGCCGAGGCGGCCCACCACTATGCGCAAGAGGCGCACAAGATCGCGCCCGTCGCCTGGGCCGGCGCGGCGGTGCTCGAACATCACTCATCCAATCAGGACTGGACCGCGGCGCTGAAGGCCGTCGAGGCCAACGCCGCCCAGAGGCTGATCGACAAACCAACGGCCAACCGCCAGCGCGCCGTGCTCAAGACCGCTATCGCCCTCGATCTCGGCGACCGCGATCAGGCGCAGGCGCTCAACCTCGCGCGCGAGGCCGCCGATCTCGCCCCCGACCTGATCCCCGCGGTCGCGCTGGCGGGACGCCTGCTGGCCCGTCGCGGCGACCTGCGCAAGGCAGCCAAACTGATCGAGGGCGCCTGGAAGGCCGCTCCCCACCCGGACCTCGCGCGGGTCTATGTGGACCTGCGGCCCGGCGATTCGGCCAGCGACCGGCTGGCCCGCGCAAGAACCCTGGCGCGGCTTGCCGCCAGCGATCCGGAAAGCGCACTCTCCGTCGCCCGCGCCGCCATCGACGCGCGCGATTTTACCGCCGCGCGGCAGGCCATGGCTCCCTTCATTGACGCCAGCGCGGCCAACCGGCCGACCGCGCGCATCTGCCTTGTCATGGCCGACATCGAGGACGCCGAGCGCGGCGCCGCGGGCCTCGTGCGCGAATGGCTGTCGCGCGCCTCCCGCGCCCCGCGCGACAAGGCCTGGGTGGCCGACGGAATGATCTCCGACACGTGGTCGCCGGTGTCGCCCGCCAGCGGCAAGCTCGACGCCTTCCGCTGGATGACGCCGCCCGAGCGCCTGACCGCCGACGCCCCATGGGAGCCGCCAGCCGAGCCGGCGATCCCCGAAGCGCCGATCCAGATCGAGGCGCAACCCGTCGAGGCCGCGATCGTCGAGGCGGCGCCCGCGCCAGCCGACGACGCGGCGACAAAACTCGCCGCCATTAGCGAGGCGGCCCGGTCGGCGACGCCAACGCGCGAGCAGGTTCTGGCGCCCATCGCCGCAGCGCCAGACGATCCCGGCCCGCGGAAAAAGCCGGACTAGCAAATCGCGGTCTCGAAGCCCCGCGCGCTTGCAATGGCCGAGGCTTGTGAGTATGACCGCGCGTCTCCAGTCGCGCCGCGATGTCGCGGAACGGCTCGGGCGCCGCAATAGCTCAGCTGGTAGAGCACCTCATTCGTAATGAGGGGGTCGGGAGTTCGAATCTCTCTTGCGGCACCATCAACTCATGTGAATTTGGCCGCGTACCGTCGCAATCAAGCGCACCTTTGCGCACTCTGGAAACAGCTCCGGCGAACTCATCGGCGGGCTGAACAGGGCGCGGTTATCGCGTGGTTACAGGTTTGGAATGGGGTGGTTTGTCCCCGACGATTCTCGATGGCTGATCGCTGCCGAACATTGCCCTCCGAAGGCAAAGGTCACATGTTCGAATCGTGTCGGGTGCGCCAATAAATTCAATGATTTAGTTGATTTTTGCCGCCAGCTACTTTGCACAAAGCTAACACATAGCAAGCAAGTCGAGCGGCCCACAGTGGTACCTCTACAGCAATCCGAAAGGCCAGGCGGCGATTCGCGCGCTGTTCAAATTCCTCGCGGTTGACGCTGGCCCGGCTCACTCCGTCGGCGGCGCGCTTGTATACGACATGCCGAAAATTCCCGTCCGCCGGATCGCCGGTACTTGTTCAGCCGGTTTGTTCGCCACAACAGGCGGGAAATTGTCACACCGCATGTCGTAAACGAGCGTCCCGTCAGCCAGCTTTCCGATCGGCGCGCATTTGTCGGCCGGCGCCGCCTTCGCCTCTTTTGCTATGGCAAATACGGGAGACGCTGATAGGAACACAACGGCGGCAAGTAGTCGGTTCATGGTCCACCCTCGGATTGATCGTGATGATGAACGCTAGGCTTCCACGAAGCGCCAGGAGCGTCAATCATCTCGCCAAAGCCAAAGCAGCGCACCGGGGCGCGGAGTAGAACGCGCTTGCTGCCCGCGCATTAAAGGGGATAGCACCAAGGCGTCACGCCGTGCATTCAACCCATTTGCCGATGCGATTGAGCCGCCTTGAAGATCACAAGCACTACGGGGCGGCTTGTCAACGGCGGAGCGAAAATGTGCCAGAAGGCGGCGTAAAAGTGTACCAGTCTGGTTGAGAGAAAGGGGCCCTAAAGCCCCGGTGAGTTGTCGTGCCGCGCGCATAGAACCGCGCGGAGCGTAGC
>CAISJZ010000353.1 GCA_903885755.1 uncultured Hyphomicrobiales bacterium
ACGAACATTTCCGCCGGCGCGTGACAGCGCGACGACGCTCCCGTGCGCCAGGCGCCGCCATGCACATAGATCATGGTCGGAGCGTTCTGAGACTTGGTCCTGAAAAGATCGAGCTTTTCGATTTCCGTGGGGCCATAGGCAAGACGTTCGCAGCCGCCCAGCGCCTCCCGCGCGCGCGCGCTGTTGACGTCGGAGCGCTCGTGAACGATGGACGCATTGGGAGCCCAGTTGGCCTGGTCGTAGCAGCGGTCGAGTTCGACCTGATCATAGTCGAGAAAGACGCGCGGCCCCTTGGCGCGCGCCGTGGTTGCTTCGGACATGGGACCTCCCGGACAGGCCGCCAGAATGGCATTGCGGCGCGGCGCGATGCAAGAGGCGGTCGCGCTCAGGCGTCCGCCACGATCGCGAAAACCTCGTCGCCATTGATTTCGACGGGATAGGTCCGGATATCAATCGAACAGGGCGCGAAGACCGCCTTGCCCGTTGGCACGTGAAAACCGCCAAAGTGCAGATTGCACTCGATTGTATCGCCCTCCAGCGCGCCTTCGGCAAGACTGGCGAGGCCGTGGGTGCAGCAATCGTCGGTGGCGTAGAAGGTCCCGTCGATATTGTAGACCGCGATGGCCGGCGCATCGGCGCGATCGACGCGGCGCGCCACGCCCGGCGCCAATTCGGTTGTCTTGCACAGAAACACGCGCGCGCCGCCAACCATTTGATCCTCCGCTCCAGTCGCCACAAATCCGCCCGGTGGCAGCCCTTATGCCCGAAGACGCCTGAATTGACACCCCCGGACGCCAATTCTAAGGATGCGCACCATCTTCACCCCTATCCGAGGTTTCGCCATGGGCGCCAATGGCTCCTACGTCATCGACGATCATGAGAAGGGTCTTTTCCTGCTCGATCGCTCCGTGCATGTCAGCGACGAGGTTTTGCGACGCGAGATGTCGCATATTTTCGCCAAATGCTGGATCTACGTCGGCCACGGCTCCGAACTGAAAAAGCCGGGCGACTTCCAGACCCGCAAGGTCGCGGGCCGGCCCGTCATCTTCACGCGCGATCAGAAGGGCGAGGTGCGCTGCCTCTTCAACACCTGCCGCCATCGCGGCTCGATCGTCTGCGCCGAGCGCGAGGGCAATCTGCGGCGCTTCATGTGCGTCTATCACGGCTGGATTTACAATAATGATGGCACGCTCGCCCGCGTGCCGGGCGAGGACGCCTATGCCGAGGCCTTCGACAAGTCCACGCTTGGCCTGAAGGCCCCCGCGAAATTCGACAATTACCGGGACTTCTGGTTCCTCAATCTGGACCCAAACGCTCCCTCGCTCATCGACTACCTCGGCAAAACCACAGAATACATCGACCTCGTCATCGACCAGTCGCCATCGGGCAAGATGGAAATCCTGCCGGGGACGCAGGAATATGACGTTGCCGCCAACTGGAAATTGATGGTCGAGAACAGCGTTGATGATTACCATCTGCCCTCGACCCATTCGACGTGGCTGAACTTCATGAAGAACTCCGGCGTCAAGGTCGAGCCGCCGAAGGAGGCGGGCCTTGTGTTGCCGACGAAGGGCTACGCGATCGATCTGGGCAATGGCCATTTCACCACGGACAACGTGAATTTTCGCGGCCGACCGGTCGCCAAGTGGATTCCGCTATACGGGGACGCGGCAAGGCCCGAGATGGACGCGATCCGCGCTGAACTCGTCGAGCGCCTTGGCGCGGAGCGCGCAACGCGCGTCGCCGACACCAACCGCAATCTCGTGATCTTCCCCAACCTCGTTATCAATGACGGTTCATCGGTGACGGTGCGCACCTTCTATCCCCAGGGCGTCGACAAGATGCATGTGACGGCATGGGCGCTCGGCCCGGTCGAGGAAACCGAGAGCGCCCGCGCCCGCCGCCTCGACGCCTTCCTGACGTTCTATGGGCCAGGCGGCTTCGCCACGCCCGACGATGTCGAGGCGCTGGAGATGGTGCAGAAGGGACTGGCGAACTGGGAAGACGACCGCTGGTCGGAAATGTCGCGCGGCATGGGCCGCGAGGGCGGCGAACAGTTGAACAGCGATGAGTTTCACCTCCGCCTGTTCTGGCGCAAATGGGACGCGATGATGGGAGCCGGGGCATGAACGCGCTGGCGCCAGCGACCGTAACCCGGGCCGAGGTCGAGGATTTCCTGTTTCGCGAGGCGGAACTCATCGACAACTGGCGTCTGAAGGAGTGGGAGGAACTCCTGACCGACGACGCCTGTTATTACGTTCCGCCGAACGACGACCCCGAAGGCAGCCATCGCAACACGCTGTTCACCATCGCGGATGATCGCGAGCGCATACGCCAACGCGTCATCCGCGTCATGGACCCGAACTGCCACGCCGAGGCGCCGAAGTCGCATCTGTCGCGCATCATCGGCAATGTGCGGATTGTTTCGGTCGAAGGCGATCTCGTCACCGTGGCCGGCAATTTCATCCTGCATCGCTATCGCCGATACGAACGCATGGGCGAATATGTCGGCAATCTCCGCTATATCCTCAAGCGCGTCGGTGGTTCGTTCCTGATCAAGGAGCGCCGCATGATCCTGAAATCGCACGAACTGGGATCGCTCGGTTCGGTGAGCTTCATTCTGTGAGGCTCGCGTCCGCCATCGCCTGCGGCCTGGGCCTCGCGCTCGTCGCCGCGTCGTCGAAGGCGCAGACGCCAAGGGACCCGGCTATCGCACCGCGCGCGGTCGCGCCTGTCGCGGACAAGCGTTTTCGTGACTTTCTAGAAACCCTGTGGCCGCGGGCCGAGGCGCAAAAGGTCTCGCGGCAGACCTTCGACACGGCGCTGAGCGGGCTGACGCCCGATACCGCGCTCGTCAACAGCGGCGCGCGACAATCGGAATTCGAGCGCACGATCAAGGCCTATATAGACGACGCGACCTCCATCAGCCGCGTCATGCATGGACGCGAGGCGCGCAACAAGTGGGGCGCGGAACTCGCGCGCATCCAGCGTACCGAAGGCGTCCCCTCGGAAATCATCCTCGCGGTCTGGGGAATGGAAACCGACTTCGGACACGCCTCGGCCGGCGACCGCGATATCATTCGTTCTCTCGCGACGCTCGCTTACACGCGCAAGGACGATACATTCGCCGACGAGGTCGTCGCCGCGCTTGTGATGATCGAAAGCGGTTTTGCGACGCGCGCCAAACTCAAGGGCTCCTGGGCCGGCGCCATGGGACAGCCGCAATTCCTGCCATCGGCCTATCTGAAATACGCCATTCCGTATTCCGGATCGGGATCGGCTGATATCTGGACATCGATCCCCGATTCGCTCGCTTCGATCGCGCATTTCCTGCGCGAACAGGGCTGGAAGCCCGGTGTATTCTGGGGAACCGAGACGACCATTCCCTCCGGTTTCGACTGGCGTTCGCTGACCGGCTCGTTCACGAGCTTTTCGGCAAAGGGATTTGCGCGCGCCGATGGGAGCCGCTTGCCCGCGACCGGCGACGCGACGCTCTATCTGCCGGCCGGCGCTGGCGGGCCAGCGTTTCTGCTCTCGGAAAACTACTGGATCATCAAGCAGTATAACAACTCGGATTCCTACGCGATGTCGGTGGCGCTGCTGGGCGAGCGCATCGCGGAAAAGCCTGGAATTCGCGCCTCGTGGCCAGCGAGCCTTCGCATGCTGGACCCGAACGACCGAGTCTTGATGCAAACGATGTTGCGCGATCGCGGCATCTACAAGGACAAGATCGATGGCCGCTTCGGTCCGGCGGCGCGCGACGCGATCCACCGCTACCAATTGCGAGCGGGTATATCGCCCGCCGATGGTTTTGCCTCCGCGCGAGTCCTCGACGCCCTGAAAGCCGGGCGTTGAATCTCACGCGAACTGGGACTTGTTCACTTTTCCGGCTCCATCGACAAACCACTTCTCCGAGGTCATTGGCTTGCCCGCGAGCCGCGCCGCCATCCAGTCGGCGACTAGCCCCGCCGGGGCCGGGCCCAGATTGGCGGATGAGACGCCGCCAACGGAGTGGCGAGAATCCGCATAGATCACCAGTTGTTTCGGCGCATTGAGCGCCTTGAACATCGCTTCGGTATACTGCGTCGGGCATAGTTCATCGAACTCGCCGGCGAGGCACAGATAGGGCGATTTGACCTTGTCGATATGCCCTTCCCACGTGATGGTCTTGCGGAACTCGTCAAAGGCTTTCTCGTCCAGAATATTCGACATGAACATGAAACGCATCTTGAAGGTTGGCGAGGCCTCATCGAAAATCGTATGGCAGCCTGGCTCGAGGCAAGTCGCCGACACAGCCGTCGCCTTGATGCGGGGCTCATATGCCGATGCGATCGTGGAAAAGAACGAGCCGAAGGAATTGCCAGTGATTCCGATTTTCTCCGCGTCGATCTCGGAGCGCGAAGCGAGATAATCGCAGCAGACCTTGCCGGTCTGCTTCCAGTTGTCGACGGAGAAGTAGAGGCCGACCAGCGGCGCCTCGTACTGCCCTGGGCCATCAATGGCGAGTACCGCGATCCCGCGCGACAGAAACCGGTCGCCATACAGCGCGACGCTGATCTCCTTCAGCGAGTCCATGCCGGGCACGGAAATCACGGTTGGAATCTTGCCGTTCGAATATCCTGGCGGCAAATGCAGCCAGGCTGGAATCTTCTTGTCGCCCAGAGGAATCCAGACCTCTTCGATCTTGTGGTCGGCTATTTTCGCATATTTCGAGAAGCATTCGCGCTTGCGCGTATTGTAGTTCAGATTCTGCTCATTCGCCTCGTCAATTGGCCATTGCGCCGCGCCCCAGTGGATCGCCGCGATGAAATAGTTTTCCCGAGCGGTGATGACGTTGCCCCCGGATTCAGCCTCCTTCGCCGCGGCCTCGCGGCGACGCGCCTGTTGTTCAAAGGCCGGCGCGGCGTCCGCGTATTTCTTGATGCGCGCGCGCACGGCCGCGAAATCGGCGTTGGCGAACGCGCCGCTGGGAGCGCTCAAATAGACCGAACGCGGCTGGTCCCAGTCCATGCCGTTGGCCTGAATGATATTGTCGAGTTGCCAGCGCTGCTCGATCCATCGCTTCGTTATCGGGCCGCCATGTGTCGCAACCGGCTGAGGCGCGACAGAAAGCGCCGCACCCGCCTGAGCAAGTTGCATGGGGCGTTCGGCGGCGACTGTTGCGCCAGTCGTGGCGACGGCGGCGGCAA
>CAISJZ010000354.1 GCA_903885755.1 uncultured Hyphomicrobiales bacterium
CCCCCCCCACGGCTCTGAACACTCTTTCCCTACACGACGCTCTTCGATCTCAGCGCCAGGCCCATCAGGGCCGACGAGTCATAACCCAGAACGACCTTGTATTTGGTCCCCAGCATTTTGTTCAGCGCCCAGGGAATGGTCGCGGAGGTCCCAGCCGGCCCGTTCGCGGCGATGACCACCTGCTTGTCCGTCGCCTCCTTTACCGATTGCGCGGGCGAGGTTCGCCAGATGACTCCCATGACCACGCTCTGATCGGCCCTTCCGATCCACGACAGCTTTTCCGGTTCGTATTTCCGGGATCGATCCGTGATTTTCTCGAGTAAAAACGTCGGCTGGACGATTGAAATCACGGTCCCGTCGCGTGGCGCGACGGAATAGACATACTCGGCCGCCGCGATGGACCCGGCCCCTGGCATATTGCGTGGCACAATGACGGGATGACCCGGGATAAACTCCGGCAGAAATTGCGCCACCAACCGGGCGCTCAGGTCATATCCGCCGCCCTCCCCCGTGCCGATGATGAGCTGGATAGTCTTGCCACGATAGAAATCCGGGCTCCCCTGCGCCCACGCCGGGACTGCAAGAAACCCCATGGCCACAAGAACGGAGAACATCCCCTTTGTATCGGAAGGCATTTTCGTGTCTTTCTATCGGTCGGAGCGGCCCGTTGATTCGCCTTGATCATCAGACCTCGGGTGTGCCGGCCCACAGCGCCGACGATTACATCCGGAATAGTCGAAGCGTCCAGCGTTCACATTTGTAAGCAATTGCTTAATCAAACCGCGCGAAACTGCGCCCGACAAGGGCCGTTCGTCCGGGCCCGCCTGGGAAGGACCTTATGTCGCTGATTGTGATCGTCGATGATCGGGTGACGAACCGGAATATATTTTCCAGGCTCGCCGCCTCGATCGACGCGAACGTGAGCGTCCGCGCTTTCGGCGATCCGGTGGAGGCCCTGGCCTGGCTCGCCGACAATCCGCCGGATCTCATTATCACCGACTACAAGATGCCAAACATGGATGGCGCGGAGTTCATCCGCAGCTACCGGGGACTCCCGGGCGCGGCGGATATTCCGGTCATCGTCATCACCGTCTATGAAGAGCGATCCTTCCGCCTGCGGGCGCTGGAGGCTGGCGCCACGGACTTCCTCCATTCGCCCGTCGATCATCATGAATTCGTGACGCGCGCGCGAAATCTGCTCAAACTGCATTACCACCAGAAGCTTCTGGCGTCCCGCGCGAGCACCCTCGAACGCGAACTCGAAAGCAGTGAGCGGTCACGCGCCCGCGCCATGCGCGATTCCAGCGAGCGTCTGGCGAATGTCATCGACACCCTGCCGATCATGATCCGCGCGACGAGCCGCGACGGGCGAATCATGTTCGTCAATTCGTTCCTGGACGCCGTCATGGGCTCAGGGGCCGCCACCGCGGTCGATGCGCCGGTCGCGGCGCTTCTGGGCGAGGAACGGGCAACGCGCTGTCTGGCGCTGGACCGAATCGTGTTCGAGACCGCCGCCGCCCTGCAACCCTTCGAGGAAGAGATCGTCGACGTCGCTGGGGCCAAACGAATTTTCCTCACGACCAAATCGCCGCTGAGGGACTCCAGCAATGAAATCACCGGCGTTCTGACGAGTTCGCTCGACATAACCAATCGCAAGGCCGCGGAAGACCATCTTCGACGTCTTGCCCACCACGACGCGCTTACCGGCCTGCCCAATCGAACCCTTCTTGTCGAGCGCTTGACGCGCCAGATCGCCCGCGCTCGACGAGGCGATCATCTCTGCGCCCTGCATATTGTCGATATCGATGGATTCAAGCGGGTCAACGACCTGCTCGGTCACGCGGCCGGAGACCGATATCTCAATCTGGTCGCGAAAAAGCTCGGTGGAATTTTGCGTTCGGACGATACGCTGGCGCGCCTCAGCGGAGACGAATTCGCGGTGCTGCAAACCAGCGTTGGCGGAGCGGAGGACGCGGCGGAACTCGCGCGTAGATTGCTCGACACAGTCTGCGAAACGTCGGACTTCGAGGGCTCGCCAATACAGGCGACCGCGAGTATCGGCGTCGCCGTTCATCCAACCGATGGCGTGGATCCCGAGGAATTGATCAAGAACGCCGATCTCGCGATGTATCGAGTCAAGGCCGAGAACGGCAATTCGTTCTGTTTCTACGCGGCCGACATGCAGGCGCGCGCGCGCCAGCAGGCCGTGCTCGACACGGAACTGCGCCGCGCGATCGAGAAACAGGAATTCGTCCTTTTCTACCAGCCGCAGATCAATATCGCCGACGGTCGGATCATTGGCGCTGAGGCGCTGCTACGCTGGCGCCGGCCCGGCATCGGCATTGTCTCCCCCGGAACCTTTCTGGCTCGCGCCGAGGAGAACGGACTTATCGTGCCCATCAACGAGTGGGTACTTCAGGATGCTTGCCGCGAGGCGCGAAGCTGGCGAAACCCCGGCCAGCCGGCGCTCCGCGTCAGCGTAAATCTGTCGCCCGTGCAATTTCGGAAGCGGACCATTCCGCTGCTCGTCGCCAAGGCCCTCGCGGATAGTGGCCTTGAACCCGCGGCGCTCGACCTTGAACTGACCGAGGGCATCGTGATGGAGGATCTCGAGTCAGTCGCGGGCGATCTACGCAAGCTACTCGATCTTGGCGTGCACGTGTCGATCGACGATTTCGGAACCGGCTATTCCTCCCTGAGTTATATCAAGCGCCTGCCACTTAGCCGCCTGAAGATCGATCAAAGTTTCATTCGCGGACTAAACTCCGACCCAAACGACGCCGCCATTGTTCGCGCCATCATCACCCTTGGCCACAGCCTCGATCTCGCGGTTCTGGCGGAGGGCGTCGAAACCGCCGAGCAGCTCGCGCGCCTTGGCGAGGAGGGCTGTGACGAGGCGCAAGGCTATTACATCGGCAAGCCCATGCCCGCGGTCGAATTTCGCAAGATGCTGAACATGGATCTTGGGATGGCTAAATCCGCGTGAGACCATGAACGGTTTTTTCCAGACAAGCGCCGCGCAACCCGGCGCCGCCAAATCCGGCGGCGAAGGTTTATTGGCGCGCGCGCGAAATTTCATGCAATCGCGACCAGATCGCGAGCATGAAATCATCCTCAATCGGCTGGTCATCTGCGCGGTGGGTGTCGCCTGCCTCTGCCTGTCGAGCGTCGTCGGCTGGGACGACTGGACGTGGCGCGACATCGGTCTTGCGCTCTATCTGCTGACCTACAGCCTCGCGCTGCTCGCGCACATGGTTCACTCGCCCGGCGTATCGGTCGGAAGGCGCGTCGCTGGAATTTTTTTCGACCTGACGGGGCTCGCCCTCTATCTGCATTTTGGCGGCGAAAGAACGGCTTACGCCTATCCTGTCCTTCTCTGGGCCATTTTCGGCAATGGCTTTCGCTTTGGCGTGCGCTATCTCTTTATCGCGACCGCGATGGCGGTGGTCTGGTTCGGGGCCGTCATACTCACCACCGATTTCTGGATGCAGCACCCGACCGTCAGCATCGGACTGCTGCTAGGACTCGCGATTTTGCCGACCTACACGTCGGTGCTCATTCGGCAGCTTTCGGAGGCCAAGCGCCTCGCGGAGGAAGCGAACAAGGCAAAAACCCTTTTCCTCGCCAGCGTCAGTCACGAGCTACGAACGCCGCTCAACGCAATCATCGGGCTGAGCGATCTGCTCGTTGACAGTCGTCTCGACGAGGAACAGATCGACATGTCGCGCGTGATCGGCCGCTCTGGCCGGTCGCTTCTGTCGCTGATCAATTCGATTCTCGATATTTCGCGCATGGAATGCGGATACCCGAACGCCAAGGTCGCGGACGTCGACCTTTACGCATTTCTGGCCGATCTGCGCGACATGCTGAGCGTGCAAGCGCAATCCAAGAACATCCGGTTTTCGCTTCACATCAAGGCTGGCGCGCCGCGCTTCGCCGCCTTCAATCCGCGTCACGTGGAGGAAATCCTCGTGAACCTCGCGGGAAACGCCATCAAGTTCACCGATACCGGCTTCGCCATGATCGTGGTCGATGGGGAACGACTGCCAGGCGGTCAGACGCGATTGCGCTTCGAGGTCGCGGACACGGGCATAGGCATCGCCGCGGACGCCACCGAACGAATCTTCGACCGTTTCACGCAGGCCGACGAAACGATCATCGACCGCTTTGGCGGCACCGGTCTTGGGCTGGCGATCGCCAAACAATTGGTCGATGGCATGAGCGGCAGGATTGGCGTCAACAGCGTGTTGGGCGCGGGTAGCGCGTTCTGGTTTGAAATCGATTGCGAGACGCCCGACCGCGACGCGCCGCCGGTACGCGATAGCGACGTTTTTCTTCTGTCGCGGAATCCCGCGCTTCAGTCCGTGGCCTCTGGCGTCTGTCCGGGCATCTCAATTCTCGCCGAGCCATCGTCGCTGGTTGCTTCCCTCGGCACCGCCCGGCATTCAGGCGCGCGTCACATCGTGGCGGTCATCGACGCCACGGGATCGCCGCGCGAGCGCACGCAACTCATCGACGAACTGTTCAGGCGCGCTGGCGGAGTCGATGTCTCTTTCGTTGGCGTCATGGATTTCTCTCGCGGTATTCCTTCGCGCGAAACCACGAGCATTCTGAGCACCGCGATTGATTCGCCCGTCGACGCGGTTTCCCTGGAGCGGGCGCTTTCGATCGCGAAAATCGACCGACGAAAGGAAGCGCCCGTTCTTCCGCCAATTGTCGACCCGAAATCGAGAACACCGCTCAATGTGCTGGTCGCCGAGGACAACCGCACCAATCAACTTGTGATCCGCAAGATCCTGGAACGCGCCGGGCATCACGTCACCATGACCGACGATGGTCAAGCGGCGCTTGAATTCATCACCGCGGCGAAATTCGATCTTGCCTTCATGGACATCAATATGCCGGTGCTGAATGGCATCGACGCGATGAAATTGTATCAGTTCGCCGTTTCGGACAAGGATCGCACGCCCATCGCGGCCCTGACGGCCGACGCAACGGAGGAGATGCGGCGACGGTGCCATGACGCCGGAATGATCGCCTGCATTACCAAGCCGATCGAACCGGACCGGTTGATCGCATGGATCGACGCCTTCGTGGCCGACCGCGCATTGGCGACGAATCCCCTGGCGAACGATACCCAACCCATGGCCGCGGACGCGATCGAGGCAGCGGACGCCACGCCGATCGATAACCGCGCGCTGCGCGATCTCAAATCGCTTGGCGGCGACGACTTCGTCTCGGAAATCGTCGATCAGTTCCTTGGCGACGCGGCGAGCGTCCTCAAAAATCTTCACTCGGCCGTGGCGGAGGGCGACGTCCAACGGTTTCGCGACGAAGCGCATGCCCTGCGAAGCTGCGCGGCGAATGTCGGCGCTCAAAAGGTCTACAAACTCTGTCTGGAATGGCGCGCCATCGACGCGCGCGAACTCGCGATCGAGGGCGAGATGCGCATCCGCAGGCTGGAAACCGAATTCGAGCGCGCGCGGGAGGCCTTGATCATGTTCCGACGCGCCGAGGAAGAGTAAGCCGCTCCACGCGCCAATATCCTAGGCGCGCCTCGCGGCGTCCCGTTCGCGGCGGCGAATCTGGGCCTTTGTCAGATATTCCATCATGCGAAGGTCGTGTGGCTCGAGTTCCATCGTCGTGTCCACCCAGATATCGGTCACGTCGATCAATTCCTGCCGCGTCAGGGGCGCGACGCGCTGACGAACCTTCTGGATCGCGCACAGCAGCGGCTGGCGCCGGGTGTTGTCCGCGATGTACTGACGCGCCGCCTCGCGGCCGCCGCCCTTCTCTGCGAGAACATCGACAATGCCCATGTCGTACAGCTCTTCCGCCTTGAATGTCCGACCGCTCAGGATCATTTTCTCCGCGCGTTGCGCGTCGAGTTTTCGCGCCAGCAGGCTGTAAGCGCCCATGCCCGGAAAAGCGTTGAACAAAACCTCGGGCAGGCCCATGAGAGCGCCTCGCTCGGCGATGAGCACATGCGCGCTCATCGCCGCCTCGAGGCCGCCACCCAGCGCGTCGCCCTCGACAACCGCGATCGAAATGCAGGGAACGTCAAACCCGTAGGCGCTGCGGAACGTCGCGTCGGCGCACGCATGCGCATAGGCGCGCAACGCTTTTCTGTTACCTGTTCGAACGCACTTGAGGAAAAAGCCAAGATCGCCCCCGAGATTGAATACGCCGGGGATATCGGAGCCGACGACCCAGAATCGCACGGGATTGGGCGCGCCGGGCGGGCGCTCGTTATAGAGCTGACGAATTTTGCCGTGAACGGTGGCCAGTTCCTTCAAGAGGCCCGCGGTGAAGCTTGGCGGACCCTTGGGGCGCATGAAGCACCAAAGCGCATGCTGCGCAGGATCAAGCGCGACGTCCATTTCCTCGTAGGAGCCCAGATCGATTCCGACCGGAAGCGGGCTGGGATTGGACTGCGGCGGCGCCTCGATCAATTTGCGCCGGGCGCCGCTGGATTTGGCAACGGCGCGATGCTCGGGCTCGATCGTCGTCAAACGCATGTCAATCATAACGCACTCGCTTGTCGGCAACTGGCCTGCCGCGCCCAAATTCATGTGACGAGCGTAACGAAGTGTTTACGATTTGAAAGGACCGCGATTGCCAATCCGCGATTATGGTTAACTGACCCTAGTGCCTCGCGTCATTGAAATCGAGGCATTTTTCTGAATCACTACGCGAATGATTTATCGCGGAGGTGATTCGTGGCCGGGAAAGAAATCGCCGTTAAGAAGTATGTCGTCCGGTTGAGCCTTGAGGAGCGCTCGC
>CAISJZ010000355.1 GCA_903885755.1 uncultured Hyphomicrobiales bacterium
CCGGTGCGCGCGATCCAGAATACGCCATCCAGAACGCGCCGATGATTGCGGGGAGGACGTCCGCTCTTTGGCCCGGTCTCGATCAAAAAAGGTTCGAGGAAAGCCCATTCCACATCCGACATCGATCCACGAATCAAATCCGCCTCCCTCCAAGAGGCAGCCTTGAATCAAGCAGCGATTCCAGCGTCAATCACTTTGTCAACGGGACCTAACCCTCCGCGATGGGTTCGGCGTCAACCTTCTTCGCCCGCGGACGCGCGAGGCGTATGCCGAAAGCCTTGAACAGCGCCAGCAGCGCGACGCCATAGGCGACAAGGCCGGCGCCCCCAAGCAAGGATACCGCGATTTCCGTGCGCAGGAAGCCGATGGCGTTCGCCGCCGCCATGGCCATGTCGCGACCCGCGATCACGACGAGGGCGAGCGCGACGCAGGCGGCCGCGACACAGCCGCAAACCTTCAAAAGGATCGAGTCGGGCCGCATCGAACCCTGGCGCAGCGCGAGAAAGACCAGCGCGCCGAAATTGATCCACGCTCCGACGGACGTCGCCAGCGCGAGGCCGGCGGCGCCGAAGGGTTGATACAGCGCGATCTTCAACCCGACATTGAGCGCGACCGCCGCCAGCGACACCATCATCGGCGTGCGCGTGTCGCCCTTCGATTGAAAGCTGGCGCGGGCCGAGGCGATCAGCACGATGGCGAGCAGGCCGAAGTCGTAGGCCGACAGCACCGCGGCCGAGGCGCTCGCGGCTTCCTCGGTGAAGCGTCCGCGCAGGAAGGCCGCGCGCATGATGTCGAGCGGCATCAGGGCGAAGGCGACGACGAAGGGCGCGCCCAGCGCGATCGTCAGCGCCATCGTGCGGTTTTGCGCGTGGAAGGCGGCGCCATCGTCGCCCGCGGCGAAGCGGCGGCTCATTTCCGGCAGCAGGACCGTGCCCGCCGCGATGCCGATGACGCCGATCGGCAACTGATAAATGCGGTCGGCATAATAGATCGACGATACCGCGCCGGTTGGCAGAAGCGAGGCGATGATCGTGTCGGCGAAGATGGCGATCTGGAATCCCGCCGAGCCGATCACCGCGGGCAGCAGCGCCGTGAAAAACTGTTTGACGTCGGGCGTCCAGCGGGGGCGCGTCAGCGCGCCAAGCGTGTCGGCGCGTTTCGCCGCGACCATGATCCAGCCGAGTTCGCAAACGCCGGCGAGGCAGACGCCCAAGGCCGCCGCGTAACCCGCGTTGGGCAGAAGAAATGTCGCGGCCAAAGCCACGACCATGGCGATGTTCATCAACACCGGGCGAAAGGCGCCCGCGGCGAAACGGCGGTTGGCGTTCAGCGCGCCGGTGTAAAGCGTCGCGAGCGTCACGCACATCAGATAGGGAAAGGTGATGCGCGTCAGCGACACGGCGAGATCGAATTTCGCCGGATCGCTTTCAAAGCCCGGCGCGAGCAGGCGCACGAGGCCGGGCGTGAAGGCCCAGGCCAGCGCCAGCAGAACGACCTGCGAGGCGAACAGGAGCGTCAGTATCTGGCTTGAAAAAGCCTTCGCCTCGGCGGCGCCCTCGGTTTCCAGCACGCGGGAATAGGAGGGCACGAAGGCGGCGTTGAAGGCGCCCTCGCCGAAGATCGCGCGGAAATGGTTGGGCAGGCGAAAGGCGACGTAAAACGCGTCGGCCAGCAATCCCGCGCCGAGAACCGCGCCGAGAACCACGTCGCGCAGGAATCCCGTCACGCGCGACAGCAGGGTCA
>CAISJZ010000356.1 GCA_903885755.1 uncultured Hyphomicrobiales bacterium
ATGAATGCCGCTCGCGCCGCTCTTGCCGAAGAAAACGCCGCCCTGAAAACGGCGCTGTCCGCCGCGCAGACCAAGGGCCTGGAGGTCGCGGCGGAACTGGCGGTCGCCCGCGCGAAAGCGTCGGAAGACATGGCGCTTATCGCGCATCAAAAGCTGCGGATCGCGAAACTTGAGCGACAAGTCTACGGGCAGCGGTCGGAACGCTCGGCGCGGGTGATCGATCAACTGGCGCTCACCTTCGAAGAACTGGAAGCCAGCGCGACGGAAGATGAACTGGCGGCGGAGGCGGCGGTCGCCAAGACGACAACGGTTGCCGCGTTCACGCGCAAGCGCGCCGAGCGCAACACGTTCCCCGACCACCTTCCTCGCGAGCGCGTGGTGCTCGATCCGCCAACGACCTGTGAATGCTGTGGCGGCGCCCGCCTGCGCAAGCTCGGCGAGGACGTGACGCGCACGCTGGAAACGCAGCCGCGCCAGTGGAAGGTCATCGAGACGGTGCGGGAAAAGTTCACCTGTCGGGACTGCGAGAAGATCTCGCAAGCGCCGGCGCCGTTCCATGCCGTCGCCAGGGGATGGGCGGGCCCGAGTCTTCTGGCTATGATCATGTTCGAGAAGTTCGGTCAGCATCAACCCTTGAACCGCCAGGCCGAGCGATACGCTCTGGAGGGCGTTCCGATCGCGCTATCGACCATGGCCGACGCCGTGGGATCGGTCTGCGCCGCGCTCGATCCTCTCACGCGCCTTATCGAAGCCCACGTCATGGCGGCCGAGCGGCTCCATGGCGACGACACGACGGTGCCGGTGCTGGCGAAGGGCAAGACCGATACGGGGCGCTGCTGGGTCTACGTTCGTGACGACAAGCCGTTCGGCGGTGCCGGGCCACCGGCGGCGTTATTTTACTACTCGCGCGATCGGAGGGGCGAACATCCCCAGGGGCATCTGGCTGGATACACGGGCATCCTGCAAGCCGACGCCTATGATGGGTACAACAAGCTTTATCTGCCCGGGCGGGCTCCGGGCCCCATCCTGGAAGCGGCGTGTTGGGTTCACGCGCGTCGCCCATTCTTCGCCATGGCGGACCTGGAGGAAAACGCGCGTCGCAAAACTTCGGGCAAAAAGGAAATCCCCTTGTCGCCGATCGCGATCGAAATCGTGCGCCGCATCGACGCGCTGTTCGAGATCGAACGATCCATCACTGGAAAAAGTGCCGCGGAGCGGCTTGCCGCGCGTCGCGCGTTGAGCCGGCCGTTGGTCGACGATCTTCATGCCTATATGCGCGCGCAGCTCGTTCGGCTCGCCCGAGGGCACGATCTGGTCAAGGCGATGAACTACATTCTCAAGCGTTGGGTGGCCTTCACATTGTTCCTTGAAGACGGCCGCGTCTGCCTCTCGAACAACGCCGCCGAGCGCGGGCTGCGGGGTATCGCGCTGGGAAGAAAGTCGTGGCTGTTCTGTGGGTCAGATCGCGGCGGTCGACGCGCCGCCGCCATGTACAGTCTCATTGTCACGGCGAAGATGAATCGCATCGATCCGCAGGCTTGGCTGACTGACGTCCTCTCGCGCATCGCCGCCCATCCCGCGCATCGCCTCGACGAGTTGTTGCCGTGGAACTGGACGCCGCGACCAACGGCGATCACTGCTCAGGCGGCCTGATCATGCATGTCAACAAGGTCTCGCACGTCAAGACGGTCAACCTCGTCGCCAAGGAACTCGGCGAAAGCGAGGACTGGCTATTCGACGTCGCCAACGAAATGGACGTCGAGGATGGCGTGATATGGGTCTACGGGGTTGGCGACGATGGCGTGATGGCGTTCACGGACTCCGGAATCGAGAACCTCATCGACCTCATCAAAATCTATAAAGACGACCCCACGTTGCTTAA
>CAISJZ010000357.1 GCA_903885755.1 uncultured Hyphomicrobiales bacterium
CGCCGCGCCCGGCGGCGTCGCGGACGCCGGAGCGGCGGCGGCGCAATGAGCGTCTCGACACCGTTCATTCAGCGACCGGTCGCGACCTCCCTCCTCGGTCTCGCGGCGCTGATGCTCGGCGTACTCGGCTACCTGAAACTACCGGTGGCGGCGCTGCCGCAGGTGGATTTTCCAACACTACAGATCACGACCCAATTACCCGGCGCGAGCCCCGACACGATCGCGTCCATCGTCACCGCGCCGCTGGAACGTCAGTTCGGCCAGATCGCCGCGTTGACCTCGATGTCGTCGCAGTCTTCGTTCGGGCTTAGCCAGATCACCCTGCAATTTGATCTCGACCGCGATATTGACGGCGCCGCGCAGGACGTGCAGTCAGCCATCAACGCGGCGGCCTCCACCCTGCCGCGCAATCTGCCTTACCCGCCGGTCTATTCGAAGGTGAACCCGGCCGACACGCCCATCGTCACCATCGCCTTGACCTCGGACACGCTGCCGCTGCGCGCCATCAGCGATTATTCCGACAGTCTGATCGCGCCGCGTCTGTCGGAGATCAACGGCGTCGGACGCGTTTCCGTGCAGGGCGGCATCAAGCCCGCCGTGCGAATTCAAGCCGATCTCGCGCGGCTCGCCAATTACCAGATCGGTCTCGAGGATCTGCGCAACGCGATCGTCAACGCCAATGTCGCCGGCGCCAAGGGCGCGCTCGACGGCGCCGCCCAGTCCTACACGATCGCCTCGAATGACCAGATTCTCGCCGCGGCGGCGTTTCGCAACGTGGTCGTCGCCTACCGCAACAACGCGCCGGTTCTGCTGCGAGACGTCGCCGACGTGATCGATGGGCTGGAGAATTCACGCGTCGGCGGCTGGTACAGGGGCAAGACCGCGATCATCCTGGACGTGCAGAAGCAGCCCGGCGCCAACATCGTCACCACGGTGGCGCGATTGCGGCAGGAGTTGCCCCGTCTGGGCCGCTCGCTGCCCGCGGGCGCGACGCTCGAAATCGTCAACGATCGTACCGACACTATCGCCGAATCCATCGCCGAAGTGAAGTTCACGCTGGCGCTCTCGGTCGTTCTCGTCGTGCTGGTTGTGTTGCTGTTCCTGCGCACCGCACGCGCGACGATTATCGCTGGCGTCACCCTGCCGATCTCGATTGTCGCGACCTTCGCGGTCATGTGGCTCGCCGGTTTCAGCATCGACAATCTGTCGCTGATGGCGCTGACAATCGGGACCGGTTTTGTCGTGGACGACGCGATCGTCATGATCGAGAACATCGTCCGCAACCTCGAAAGCGGCAAGACGCCTTATCAGGCCGCGCTGGATGGAGCGCGCGAAATCGGATTCACCGTGATCTCGCTGACCGTTTCACTGATCGCTGTCTTTATCCCGCTGTTGTTCATGACCGGCATCGTCGGCCGCATGTTTCGCGAATTCGCGATCACGCTCACCATGGCGGTCGTGGTCTCCGCCGTATTGTCGCTGACGCTGACCCCCATGTTGTGTTCGCGACTGCTCCGCGAGGTCGGCGATGGCCCGCGCAATGTCCTGCTCCGGCTCGCCGAATGGCCGCTGACAGCCATGGCGCGCGGATATGAGATCTCCCTTGGCTGGGCCCTCAAGCGCCAGGGTTTCATGCAACTTTTGACGCTGTTCACGCTTATCCTGACGATCGCGCTCTACATCGAAATTCCCAAGGGATTCCTTCCGCTGCAGGACACCGGCCTTATAAACGTGGTGCTCGAGGCCGCGCCCGACGTATCGTTCCGGCAAATGACGCGCGTTCAGGACGATCTTGCGCGGGCCATCGGAACCGACCGCGCGGTGTCCGGCGTGATTTCGACGGTCGGCATCGGACCGCTCAATCCGACCGGCAACACCGGGCGCATGACGGTTGTCCTCAAATCACGGGACCAGCGTCGGGAAAGCGCCGCGGCGATCGGCGAGAGGCTTCGCGCGCTCGCCCTGGCGCAACCCGGCATCAACGTCTTTGTCGAGCCGGTGCAGGATATCCAGATCACGACGCGCGTCAGTCGTTCGCAATATCAATATACGCTGACGGGCGTGAACGCCGACGACGTGAATGACTGGGCGAAAAAACTGGCCGCGCGGATGCGCGCCGATGGCCTCGTGCGCAATGTCGCGGCCGAAACCAACGATGGCGGGCTGCGCGCCTATATCGATGTCGATCGCGAAAAGGCGGGGCGACTCGGCATCGCGATGCAGACTATCGACGACACGCTGAACGACGCTTTTGGCCAGCGGCAGATTTCGACGATCTACGCGCAGTCGAACCAGTATCGGGTGATCCTGGAGGCCGCGCCGCAATTCCAGAATGATCCCGCGTCTCTGGGAAAACTCTTCGTCAACGGCGTCGGCAACACGTCGGTCGCCGCGCCAACCACTGGCAGCCTGACGGGCACGACAACGACGCTCACAAGCACGTCGAACGCGGGCGCCGCGCAGGTCCCGCTGTCGACGTTCGCCAACGTTCGGCGCGAGACGGCGACAATCGCGGTCGCGCATCAGGACCAATTCCCCGCCGCCGTCATCAGCTTCGATCTGGCGCCGGACGCTTCATTGGGCGACGCGGTCGACGCGGTGACGCGCGCCGAGGACGAAATAGGCCTGCCCGGATCGATCCTCGGTTCGTTCAGCGCCGACGCCGCGGAATTCCAGAAATCGCTGGCGTCGCAACCCTGGCTGATTCTGGCGGCGGTCGTCACGATTTATCTCGTTCTCGGCGTTCTCTACGAGAGTTACGCGCATCCATTCACGATTCTGACGACCTTGCCGTCAGCCGGCGTCGGCGCCCTTCTGGCGCTGCGCCTGACGGGCCAGGATCTTTCCGTCGTCGCGCTCATCGGCATCGTTCTCCTGATGGGCATCGTCAAGAAGAACGCCATCATGATGATCGATTTCGCGCTCGACGCGGAGCGCGAACAGGGCCTGTCGCCGGAGGATTCAATCGTGCGTGCGTGCCGCCTGCGCTTTCGTCCGATCATGATGACGACGCTCGCCGCCCTGCTTGGCGCCCTACCGCTCGCGCTCGCCAGCGGCGCCGGCGGCGAATTGCGCGTGCCGCTTGGCGTCAGCATCGTTGGCGGTTTGCTTCTCAGTCAGTTGCTGACGCTCTACACGACGCCTGTCATCTATCTCGCCGTCGATCGCCTTGGCCGGAGGCTGTCGGGCGAACAGGGACGCCCCATGTCGCCCGCCCCGATCGAAACAGGCGCCGCGCCATGAGCGACCTCTCCGGGCCCTTCATCCGCCGGCCGATCGGGACGACGCTTCTGTCGATTGGCCTCTTCATGCTCGGCATGGTCGCCTATTTCCAGTTGCCCGTCGCGAGCCTGCCGAATGTCGAATTTCCCGCCGTGCGCGTCATTGCCAGCCGCCCTGGCGCGGACCCCACGACCATGGCGGCCAGCGTCGCCGCTCCGCTGGAGCGCGCGCTGGGGTCGATTTCCGGCGTCAATGAAATCACCTCGTCCAGTTCGCTCGGCTCGACCAACATCACGCTGATATTCGATCTCGACCGCAACATCGACTCGGCCGCGCGCGACGTGCAGGCGGCGCTCAACGCGGCGCTCACAGACCTGCCCGGCGACCTGCCGCAACTGCCGGGGTTTCGCAAGGCGAACCCTACCTCGCAACCGATACTGATCCTGGCCCTGACCTCGGACACGGTTCCGCCAGATCAGATCTTCGATGTCGCCGACACGCTTGTGGCCCAGCGCATATCCCAGGTGCGCGGCGTCGCGCAGGTCACCATCAACGGCTCCGAACAGCCGGCCGTGCGCGTCAGCGTCGATCCCGCGCGTCTCGCCGCCACCGGCGTCGCCCTCGATCAGGTGCGCAACGCGATCATCAACGCCAACACCTATTCCCAACTTGGCTCCTTCGACGGCGACCTGCAATCGACCATGGTCGCGTCAAGCGGACAATTGCGCGTGTTGAAGGACTACGAGAACGTTATCGTCCAGAGCCGGGGCGGCGCCGTCACGCGCGTCGGCGACATCGCGACCGTGTCGCGTGGCGTGCGCAACGTGCGCTCCGCGGGTTGGTACAACGGCAAGCCCGCCGTCCTCGTCCAGGTCACGAAACAACCCGACGCGAACGTCATCGAAACCGTCGACGGCGTTCGCGCCATCCTGCCGGATATCCAGCGCTGGACGCCCGCCGGCATCGACTTCAACACCATGTCGGATCGCACCGTCACCATTCGCGCCTCGGTGAACGATCTGCGGCGCTCGCTGCTGGTTTCGATCGCGCTGGTCATGGTCGTCGTATTCATTTTCCTGCGCCATGCCGCGCCAACCATCGCCGCTGGCGTCACGGTCCCGCTCTCCCTGGCGGGCGCGTTCATCTGCATGTGGGCGGCGCGCTTCGGCATCGACAACCTGTCGCTCATGGCGGTGATCATCTCCGTCGGCTTTGTCGTCGACGACGCCATCGTGATGATCGAGAACGTGCATCGAAACGTCGAGGCCGGCATGTCCCCGTTCGAGGCGGCGGTGGCGGGCGCGCGGCAGATCGGATTCACCGTCGTCTCGATCAGCCTGTCGCTGCTCGCGGCCTTCGTGCCGATCCTGTTCATGCCCGGCGTGCCTGGGCGATTTTTTCGCGAGTTCTCGCTGACGCTAGCCTTCGCGGTCTCGGTGTCGGCTATCGTGTCGCTTTCGGTGACGCCGATGATTTGCGGGCGCTACATGAAGGCCCGGGCGAGCCAACGCGAGACCTGGTTCGACCGCCTCATCGAACGGCCACTCAATCGAGCCCGCGAGGCCTATGCGAACTCGCTGCGGTCGTTCATGTCCATGCACTGGATGCTGGCCGTACTGGTCGTGGCCGCGTCCGCGTCCCTGACGATCTATCTCTACATCGCCGCGCCCAAGGGCTTCTTTCCGCAGGACGACACCGGCCTCGTTTTCGGCTGGACCGACGCCTCGCCGGACGTATCGTATCCCGCGATGGTCGATCTGCAGGAACGCGCCACGCACATCATCAACGCGGATCCCGGCGTCTTGTCGACGGCCTCCTTCGTTGGCGGCGGCAATGGCGGCTCGATCAACAGCGGCAATCTTTTCCTCGGCCTGCGGCCCGGCCAGAAATCCGCGACGGTCATCGAACGGCTGCGTGAAAAACTTGGCCAGTTGCCCGGCATCTATGTCTATCTCACGCCGGTGCAGGATTTTCGCATTGGCGGGCGACAGGGCCGGTCCAATCTTCAGTTCACCCTGTGGGGATCGGACGCCAAGGAGCTCGAGGACTGGAGCCAGAAGGCGCTTGAGAAGCTGAAGACCACGCCGGGGCCTGTCGATGTCGCGACCGATCGTATGCGCGAGGGCCTTCAGGCAAATGTCGACATCGATCGCGCGGCGGCGGCGCGCCTGGGCGTTTCCGTGACGGCGATCGACAATGTCCTGTCCGACGCCTACAGCCAGCGCCAGATTTCGACGATCTATGGCGATCGCAATCAGTACAAGGTGGTGCTGGAGGTTGATCCGACCCGCCAGCGCGATCCCAACGATCTGTCCGGCCTATACGCGCCAGGCGCCCGGGGCGCGCAGGTGCCGCTTTCGACGGTCGTGAAAATCAGGCGCGGCATCGCGCCCCTGACCATCAATCACACCGGCCAGTTCGCTTCGATCACCCTCACTTACAGCGCCGCGCCCGGAACGTCGGACGACGAGGCCAACCTCGCCCTGCAATCGGCGGTCGCGGACCTGCACCTGCCGGAAACCGTCCATGCGGATTTCGCGGGCGACGCCAAGGCCATTCGCGACAATGCCTCGGGCCAGCTTTGGCTTATCGGCGCGGCGCTACTGGCGGTCTATATCATTCTGGGCGTACTCTATGAGAGCCTCATTCACCCCCTGACGATCATCTCGACCCTTCCGTCCGCGGGCCTTGGCGCGATGCTCGCCCTTCGCCTGACGGGCATGGACTTCACGCTGGTCGCGTTCATTGGCGTCATCATGCTGATCGGCATCGTCAAGAAAAACGGCATCATGCTGGTGGATTTCGCCATCGCCGCCGAGCGTGGCCGCGCCCTCGCCCCGCGCGAGGCCATCATCGAGGCCTGTCGCGAACGCTTTCGGCCCATTCTGATGACCACCCTCGCGGCCATGTGCGGCGCGATCCCGCTCATCGTCGCCACGGGGGCCGGCTCCGAACTACGCCGCCCGCTCGGCGTCACCATCGTCGGCGGACTTGTGTTATCGCAAATGCTGACGCTTTACACGACGCCGGTGATTTACCTCCTGATGAGTCGGTTCCAGCGCCGGCGCGAGCCGAGCCGACTGCAGAAAATCGCCCTCGCGCCAACCACGACCTGAACCATCGAAAACGTGAACGCAGCCATGGGGTCTGTCGATTGACCCGCCCGGCGCATCCCGTATATTGGTTTATATAGAAACAATCCCCAGTCGCGTTGCGTGTTTTAGGCCTTGCCACGGGCGAGGCGTCTGCGCGAATGTCCGCGTCCTTCGCGAGACCTCGCGCGACTGGTCCAAATCATCGGCGACTGACGCCGGGGACGACGAAGCGGCGCTTCGAACTCCCGCAACCCCAGGTGCTTCATGCGGCGCGCTTTCGCCTTGATTCTCGTTCTGATCGTATTCGCCGGCCTTGTCGGCGGCCTCGGCTGGTTCCAGTTCATTTTCAAGCCTCAGATGATCAAGGGGATCATCTCCAAAATGCCACAGCCGGTGCAGACGATCTCGGTCGTCGAGGCGAAGGCCGAAAAGTGGGCGCCCAGCGTGCCAGCCATCGGCACCCTGCGCGCGGTCGCCGGCGTCGATATCGCGCCGCAGGTCGGCGGCGTCATCGTCGCGATGAATTTCGATCGTGGTCAGGACGTGCAGAAGGGGGCCTTGTTGATCCAGCTCGATGATTCCGTCGAGCAGGCCGATTTGCGCTCCAATCTCGCGACGCAGAAGAACGCCGATGTCTCGCTTGATCGCCAGAAGGGACTGATCGTCGGCGGCAACACCGCCAAGGCAACCCTCGATCAGGCCCAGGCGACGCGCGACGCCGCGGCGGCCGCGGTCGAGCGATCAAAAGCCCTGATCGCCCAGAAGGCCCTGACCGCGCCGTTCTCCGGTCGCATTGGCCTGCGCAAGGGCGATATTGGGCAATACGTTGCCCCGGGAACCAGCGTCGCCAATCTGCAGCAACTTGACCCGATCTACGCCGACTTTCCCGTGCCCGAGCAGAATCTCGGCGTCATGAAGGTTGGCGCGGAACTGTCGCTCACGGTCGACGCCTACCCGGGCCGTGTTTTCAAGGGCGTCATCCGCGCCATCGACGCGCGCGTCAGTTCGGACACCCGCAACGTACTCATCCGCGGCGAAACGCCGAACCCGGACAAGATCCTGCTGCCCGGCATGTTCGCCAATGTCAGCGTATCCGCCGGACAGGTGCGCGAGGTCGTCACGGTTCCACGCACGGGCGTCACATTTTCGCTCTATGGCGATACGATCTTCGTGGTGAAGCCCGAGGCCCCCGAGGCGGGCGCGGCGCAGGCGGCCAGCGCGCCGGGCGACCAGATCATGACCGTGGAGCGCCGCGTCGTGAAGGTTGGCGACACCCGCGAGGATCGCGTCGCGATTCTGGAGGGCCTGAAGGCGGGCGAAACCATCGCCTCGGAGGGTCAGTTGAAACTACAGTCGGGAATGCGCGTGCGCGTTGACAACAGCACGGCGCTGCCCGCGCCGCCGTCTCCCCGGCCCAAGCAGTAGAAGCGCGATATGTCGACTTTTACCGATCTCTTCATTCGCCGGCCGGTCCTCGCGACGGTCGTCAGCCTGCTGATCCTGCTGATCGGCTTCCAATGCGCGTTTCGTCTGCAAATCCGCCAATATCCGGAACTGTCGCAGACCACGATCACCGTCACCACGACCTATCCAGGCGCCAACGCCGACCTGATCAAGGGCTTCATCACCACGCCGATCGAGCAGGCCGTGGCGAGCGCCGAAGGCGTCGACACGATCGTGTCGAGCTCCCAGCAGAACACGTCGCTGATCACGCTGAACCTGCGACTGAACGCCAATCCAGACCGCGCGATGACCGATGTTCTCTCGAAGATCAATCAGGTCAAGAGCGTGCTGCCGCGCGAGGCCAACGATCCCATCGTTGTCAAGAAGACGGGTCAGGGCTTCGCGCTCATGTATCTCTCGTTCAACTCGGCGACCATGACGCCCGCGCAGATCACCGACTTCCTGACGCGCGTCGTGCAACCGGGCCTGCAGACGATCGAGGGCGTCGGCGACGCCCAGATCCTCGGCGGGCAGACTTTCGCGATGCGCGTCTGGCTCGATCCCGAGCGCATGGCGGCGCGCAACATCACGCCCAACGACGTGCGCAACGCGCTTACCGCCAACAACTTCACCTCCGCCGCCGGTCAGATCAAGGGCGACTGGACACAGACGAGCATCAACGCGCTGACCTCGCTCGACAGCGCGCAGGCGTTTTCGCAACTGGTCGTCTCGGCGCGCGGCGACGCGCTGACGCGCATCGGCGACATAGCGAAAGTGGAGCTCGGCCCAGAGAGTGTCGACTCCTCATCGGTGTTCGACGGGCTCAAGGCGGTCTTCATCGGCGTCTATTCGACGCCGACCGCCAATCCTCTCGACATGATCGACAACGTCCGCAAGGCCTATCCCGGCATCAAGGCGACTCTGCCGCCGGGTCTCGATTCGGCCATCGCCTACGACGCCACGGAGTTCATCCGCGCCTCGATCTGGGAAGTCGCCAAGACCTTGGGCGAGGCCGCGCTGATCGTCGTCCTCGTGATCTTCCTGTTCCTCGGCGACCTTCGCTCGACGCTCATTCCCATCGTGACCATTCCGCTGTCGCTGATCGGCGTGATGATCATGCTGCTGATGCTTGGTTACTCCATCAACCTGCTGACGCTGCTTGCCCTGGTGCTCGCCATCGGTCTCGTGGTCGATGACGCCATCGTCGTCGTCGAGAATATCTATCGCCACATCGAGGAAGGACTCACGCCCTTCGACGCGGCGATCAAGGGCGCGCGGGAAATCGCCCTGCCGGTCGTTTCGATGACGATCACGCTCGCGGCGGTTTACGCACCCATTGGCTTTGTCTCCGGCGTCACCGGCGCGCTGTTTCGCGAATTCGCTTTCACGCTCGCCGGGTCGGTGTTCGTGTCCGGCGTCATCGCGCTGACCCTGTCGCCGATGATGTGCTCGAAGTTGCTCAGGCCGCACGCCGGCGCGGAGAAGGAGGGCTTCGCCGGCTTTCTCGACCGCATGTTCGAAAAATTGCGCCTGCGCTATGAGCGCCGGCTCGACCGGACGCTGAATTTCCGCGCGATGACCGTGCTGGTGCTGCTTGGCGTTCTCGGCCTCACCGGCGTCATTTACGCCTCGACGCAGCGCGAACTCGCGCCCGAGGAAGATCAGGGCTTCATCATCTCGATCCTCAAGGCGCCGCAGTACGCGAACCTTGATTACATGGAACAGACGACCGACGAGTTCAACAAGAAGCTCAAGGGCGTGCCGGAACTCGCCCACAGCTTCGGCATCAATGGAACCGGCGGTCCGCAACAGGCGTTCGCCGGCCTCATTCTCAAGCCCTGGGGCGATCGCGCGCGGTCGCAGAAGCAGATCCTGCAAGGCCTGCAGCCCCTGCTTCTGTCGCTGCCTGGCGTCTCGACCTTCGCAATTCCGCCGCCGGCCCTTCCGGGCTCAAGTGGCGGCGCTCCGGTGCAGTTCATCATCCGCACCACCGCTGACTACAAGCAACTGGCGCAGGTGCTCGCCGACATTCAGGACGACGCGCGCAAGAGCGGTCTGTTCATCTTCACTGACAGCGATCTGAAGTTCGACACGCCGCAATTCGAGATGAAGATCGACGCCGACAAGGCCAACCGTCTTGGCGTCAGCATGCAGGACGTCGGCGGCGCGCTCGCGACCTTGCTCGGCGGCAATTACGTCAACCGGTTCAGCTTGTATGGCCGCAGCTATCAGGTCATCCCTCAGGCGCCGCGCGATTATAGGCTGACCGCCGACTGGCTGCTGCGCTATCAGGTTCGCGCCAGCAACGGCGAACTCGTGCCACTTTCGACGATCGCCACCTTGACGCAGACGGTCCAGCCGAACGCGCTGACGAGCTTCCAGCAGATGAGCTCGGCGACCCTCTCGGCGGTTCCCTTCCCCGGCCACACGATCGGCGAAACCGTCGACTTCCTGAAGGCGGAGGCGGCGGAAAAATTTCCCGCCAACTACAATTTCGACTGGCAGGGCGACGCCCGCCAGTTCGTGCAGGAGGGCAATAATCTCGCGGTCACGTTCATCTTCGCGCTGATCGTCATCTTCCTCGTGCTCGCCGCGCAGTTCGAAAGCTTCCGCGATCCGCTGATCATCCTGATCGCGCTGCCAACGTCCATGTTCGGCGCGATGTTGCCGATGCTGGTCGCCGGCTTCATGCCGCCGGGCGTTGGCGGGCCCTTCGCCGGCCTGACGATGAACATCTATTCGCAGATCGGCCTCGTGACGCTCATCGGCCTGATTTCCAAGCATGGCATCCTGATGGTCGATTTCGCCAATCACATGCAGGATGGCGGCATGTCGCGCCGCGAGGCGATCGAACACGCCGCCGGCGTCCGCCTGCGTCCGATTCTCATGACCACGGCGGCGATGGTCGTCGGCATGATCCCGCTTGTCATCGCCGACGGCGCGGGCGCGCGCAGCCGTATCGCCATCGGCATGGTGATCGCCTTCGGCATGGCCATCGGCACCATGTTCACGCTCTTCGTCACCCCGGCCGTCTACACGATGCTGTCGCGCGAACGGAACGCCCGAGCGCCGGCCGCGGCCGCGACGCCGGCCCTTGATGGGCCGGAAATCGACAGGGCGGCGGAATAGGCGCGCATTGCGCCCGCCCCACCCCCTCTGGTAAGCCGCCCCGACGACATTCCCGATCGGACCGAAATGCAGACCACCGACCCCGTCGCCCGGCGGCGGACTTTCGCCATCATCTCGCATCCCGACGCGGGCAAGACCACGCTAACCGAAAAGCTCCTGCTGTTCGGTGGCGCGATCCAGCTCGCGGGCGAGGTGCGCGCCAAGGGCAACCGGCGACAGACCCGCTCCGATTGGATGGGCATCGAGCGCGACCGCGGCATTTCCGTCGTTACCTCTGTAATGACCTTTGAATATGGCGACTGCGTCTTCAATCTGCTCGATACGCCGGGCCACGAGGACTTTTCGGAGGATACCTATCGCACCCTGACCGCCGTCGATTCCGCCGTCATGGTGATTGACGCCGCCAAGGGCATCGAGGCGCGCACCCGCAAGCTTTTCGAGGTCTGCCGTCTGCGCGACATCCCGATCGTCACCTTTATCAACAAGCTCGACCGCGAGACGCGCGACCCATTCGACCTGCTCGATGAAATCGAGAAGACGCTCGCGCTCGACACCGCGCCGCTTACATGGCCGATTGGCCGGGGTCGCGACTTCAAGGGCGTCTATGACATTCGCGCCAGTTCCATCCGTCGCATCGACGCCGAGAATGGCGAGGCGGAGAAGGTCAATGGGCCGGACGATCCGCGCGTCGCCGACCTGCTCCCGGAACACGAGCGCGCGGCGTTTCGCGAGGAAATCTCGCTTGCTGTCGATGGCTGCAAGCCATTCGACAAGGAGGCCTTTCTCGAAGGGCATCTCACTCCGGTCTATTTCGGCAGCGCCCTGCGAACGTTCGGCGTGAAAGACCTCATTGACGGGCTCTCGGAATTCGCGCCGCCGCCGCGCGGACAGGATTCGGCCAGCCGCCATGTCGATCCACGCGAGCCGCGCATGACCGGCTTCGTTTTCAAGATTCAGGCGAACATGGATCCGAATCACCGGGATCGCATCGCCTTCATGCGCGTATGTTCCGGACGGCTTACGCGCGGCATGAAGGCGCGCCTGTCGCGCACGGGCAAGACCATGGCGCTCAACGCGCCACAGTTTTTCTTCGCGCAGGATCGCCAGCTCGCCGAGGAGGCCTTCGCCGGCGACGTGGTCGGCATCCCCAATCATGGCACGCTGCGCATAGGCGACACCCTGACCGAGGGCGAGGACATCGTCTTCCGCGGCGTGCCCAGCTTCGCGCCGGAAATCCTGCGCGGCGTGCGCCTCGGCGACGCCATGAAGGCCAAGAAACTGCGCGACGCCTTGCAGCAGATGGCCGAGGAAGGCGTGGTTCAGGTTTTTCTGCCCAACGACGGCGCCCCGGCAATTGTCGGGGTCGTCGGAGCGCTGCAGCTTGACGTGCTGGTGGAGCGCTTGCGCGTCGAATACGGCCTGCCCGTCAGTTTCGAGCAAAGCCGGTTCGAACTGGCCCGCTGGGTCTCCTCGGAAGACGAGACGGAACTAGCCAAATTCGTCCGCGCCTTCCCCTCCTCGGTCGCCACCGACCTCGACGGCGCGCCGGTTTTTCTCGCGGCGTCGGCCTGGGCCTTGCGCTATGAGCAGGAAAAGTGGCCGAAAATCACGTTTACCGATGTGAAGGACTATCAGAAGGCGGCGGCCTGACCCGTGGCGTATTGAATTAAGATTTGGTCAGACTTCCCGGTGTAAAATGCCCCGCGTTGGCGTGCGCAATCCGGCCGCGCCGTCCCCACTGGATTTGACCATGCCCAAGATTCTCCCTGTCATCATGTGCGGCGGCTCGGGCACGCGGATGTGGCCGGAATCGCGCGAGAGCCTGCCCAAGCAGTTCCTGCCGCTGCTTGGACCGCGCTCGACATTCCAGAACACGGTCGCGATGCTCGCCTCCAGCGAGAATTTCGAGCGACCCATCATTCTGACCAATCACGATTATCGCTTTCTCGTCGCCGAACAGCTCGCGGCCATCGGGGCCGTCGCGGAAATCGTCATTGAACCCATCCGGCGCGATTCAGCCGCCGCCGTCGCCATGGCCTGCGAACTCGCCAGCCTGAAGGCGCCCGACACGATTCTGGCGGCGCTCGCCGCCGACCACGCCGTCCAGGACCCGGCGCGCTTTCTCGCGCTGTGCCCGGAGGCCGCGCGCGCCGCCGCCGCCGGGCGCATCGTCACCCTCGGCATCAAGCCCAATCATCCCGCCACCGGCTATGGCTACATCCGCCCGGGCGAAGCCATCGCCGACGCGCCGGGAGCCTTCGAGGTCGCCGCCTTCGTCGAAAAGCCGGATGAGGCAACCGCGAACCGCTACATCGCCGACGGCTACCTCTGGAATTCCGGCAATTTCATTTTTCGCGCCGATGTCATGAAGGCGGAGATCGCCCGCTTCGAACCGGCGATCGCGGACGCCGCCTCCCGCGCCGTCGCGCAGTCGAAAACCGATCTGCAATTCCGCGTGCTGGACGAGGCGGCGCTGGCCGCCGCGCCCCGGAAATCCATCGACTACGCCGTCATGGAGCACACCAAACTGGCCGCCGTCGTGCCCGCCGACATGGGCTGGTCGGACGTTGGCGCCTGGTCGTCGGTGCTTGAACTCTCCGATCGTGACGGCAAGGGCAACGCCATCGTCGGGCAAGGCGTCGCGCTCGACGCCTCAAATGTTCTCATCCGCTCGCCCGATCACCTGACCGCCGTCGTCGGCATTGATAATGTCATCGTCATCACCACGCAGGACGCCGTGCTCGTTCTGGAGGCCAGCAAGTCCGATCAGGTCAAGACCCTTGTCGAACAGCTCAAGCGCGATGGACGGCGCGAGGCGCTCGAACACAAGCGGGTCTATCGCCCGTGGGGCTATTATCAGAGCATCGACAATGGCGATCGCTATCAGGTCAAGCGCATTGTCGTGAAGCCGGGCGGGCGCCTGTCGCTGCAGAAACATTTCCATCGCGCCGAGCACTGGATCGTCGTGCGCGGCGTCGCCGAGGTCACGTGCGACGAGACGATCAAGCTAGTGCAGGAAAACGAGTCGATCTATCTGCCGCTGGGCTCGGTGCATCGCCTCGCCAATCCTGGCAAGATCGACATCGAATTGATCGAGGTGCAGACTGGCAGCTATCTCGGCGAGGATGACATCGTCCGCATCGAGGATGTCTATCACCGGAATTAGACGCGCTTCGTCGCCCCGCGAAGCCATTTGACCGCGTTCGCCAGGCGCGCGTCGCCGCGCGCCGCGGCGCGGGCGCGCGAGGCCGCGACCATCGGCGCGCCGCGCCAGGATAGCGCCGCCTCGACGTCATGCAGCGGCTCCGCGATCGCGCCAAGACGGCGCTTGTAGGCATAATCGCCGATGGTGAAATCGAAAGTCCTGAATCCGTCCGCGTGCAGGGCATTCATCGTCCGCTCGATCATCAGCCTGCCGGGCGAGCAGTTTTTCCACTCTCCGCCCGCCGCCGCCAGACGCACCATGGAATAGTGGTCGTCCGCCGCGATGCCGAGCAAGGCCGCGACCGTTTCGCCGCGAGCCTCCAGCGTGGTGAGCGCGATCGCGCCTGACATCAGGCCACCGTCAACGAGGCTGTCATAAAATGCCTCGTTACGGGGTTCGTCGAGTGCGTAATCGAGGCCCAGGTCATCGATGCGCGCCCGCTGCAGCCGCTTGAGATCGGCGAACACGCGCCGTGCGTCGGCCGGATCGACCACGCGCCGGAAAACTCCATCGCGGCGCTCGAAAACGCGCCAGCTTCGCTCCAGTTCCTTGCGAAACGTCCGTTCAAGGCCGTGATGCCAGTCGTCCCAAATGGCGGGAACCCGAAGAATATTGCCATTCAATCGGCTCCGACGCGCGCCGGCCATCGCCGCGAGCGGATTTTTAACTCCGCCGACACTGGCCGGCATTTTCGTAAGTCGTAAAATGTCCGCGCCAGGCAATTCGGCGCGCAACGCGCCAAGCAGGTTCGCGGGATCAACGCGCGCTCCCCCCGCGCCGATGATCGGCGCGTTGTAGTCCGTCAGTCCGAGGTCGGCGAATTCGATGCAGGTCAACGCGCCAACGCGCCGACGAACAAGGGGGAGAGCGAGAACATCCAGACCGCGGCAGTCGACGACCGTCACCGGCAATGGCTCGATCTCGCCGTCGCGCGAAAGCTCCTCGTACCAGGCCGATAACCAGTTTTCGCCCTGAAACGCCAGGGCGGCGCCCTCCGCCCTCAGCGCGCGCCAGCGGGCCACGACAGCGGCGAAATCGGGCGCGATTTCGATGGAGCAAGCATCCGTTCGCGACGGCGCCGTCGCGCGCGGCGCGATCAGGGACAAGGCGAAGGAATGGCCCATCACGGATCCTCAGGCCGCTTCAATTTCGGCGACGCAACCCGGACGGGTCGGATCCAGACGAAATTCCGGAGCCCGGCGCGCGCGGTTCTGGCGCTTCACCCAGCTTGTGTCGCGAAGAGCGCGTTGCAGGACCGCCTTTGACCAGAACGCGGGTCCGGTAATGGTTCTTTCGCGCGGCTTGAGGCCCAGTTTCGAGCGCAGGATTCCGTTGGCGACCGTCACCATATGCGTGCGCCGGATATCGTCGGTGAAATATTCCATCGTCATCGACACATTCAGACAGTCGTGATTGTCGACCCGGTGCGGCGCGTTCAGCGGCCAGTGCAGCATGTCGCCCGGTTCGATGTCGATGACCGTCGCGTGCTCGTCATACCAGGGCTCGAAGGGCATGTTGACCTCGACGCCCGACAGCGCGACGCGCTCGATGAGTTCCGGCGTGATGAAGGGCGCCGCGTTCGGATAGATATAGACGCGCTTCACGCCGCGAATTTGCCAAAGCGACTGGCCCGGCAAGTCGGCGTGATAGAGCGTGCGCGACAAGGGCGAGGAAATCAGCAACCCGAGCTTGCGCGTGAAGGTGCGAAACGCCGGCATATAGTCCTCGAGTTCCTCAAAAATGCCGTTCATTACCTCGCCGTAGCGCGGATCGACGGTCGGCAGGTTGCGCATGTTGATCCACACGCGCCCCTTGGCGATCGAGTCAATGATCTCGCCGCCCGACAAGCCGCGGATTTCGCCTTCGCGCCAGCTTCCGCTCGCGCCATGCTCGCCCCACTGCACCAGATTGTAGTGCTCGCGCGGATAGCTTTCGACGAGCCTGGCCAATGCTTCGTTTGTGAAGAGTTCGTGCTCGTGCAGCCGATGCTTGAGGCGCATGGGCGCGTGGCCCCAGAGCTCTGCGTGTCGGGGCAGCCATGACGTGAAGATCGGTTCTTGCCGCATATGCCGCTCCATCGCGTTAAAGGGCGTTCCGGTAGGCCTTCCGGGAGAAGATCGTGAGGAACAGAATCTGGATATCCAGCCCCATCGACCAGTTGTCGATGTAATAAAGGTCGTGCTCGACCCGGCCGCGCATCATGTCATGTGTCGACGTTTCACCGCGAAAGCCATTGACCTGGGCCCAACCGGTGATGCCCGGGCGAACGTTGTGCCGACGGGCGTAGAGCGCGATGTCGCCGCCAAACATCTGGTCATGGGCTAGCGCGTGCGGGCGCGGACCCACCAGCGACATATTGCCGAGCAGCACATTCAGAAGCTGCGGCAATTCATCGAGATTGCAGCGGCGAATGAACGCCCCGACGCGGGTGATACGCGCGTCGCCCGCCTTCGCCTGCACAATGGTCCGACCGTCGTCCATGGTGGTCATCGAGCGGAACTTGAAAATGCGAAATGGCTCCTGATTGAAGCCATAGCGACGTTACAGAAAGAACACCGGACCCGGCGAATCGAGCTTGATGGCCAGCGCGACAAGCGCGAAGATCGGCGACAGCAGCACGAGAGCGACCAGCGACAGGCCGATATCGAGGACCCGCTTCATCGCGACATCGACAAGGCTCAGCGGCTTGCGCGCGAGATTGAGGCTGGCGATCGGGCCGAAGCGCTCCAGCCGCGCCTTGGTGAAACGGTCGAGAACCCGCTCAGGACCAAGGTGCAGCGAGGCGGGCACCCGCAGAAAGGCGTTGACCGCCGCGTCGATCAGTCGGGTCCTGGACCACGGCGCGAGAATATAGACATCGTCCGGCCGCAACATGCGGGCCGAGGCCGCCGCCAGCGCGAGATCGTCGTCAAGGCTTTCCTCGCCGCGCAGCACCGCCGCCGCGACGATGCGCATGCCCTGCTTCCATGGCTCGTAATGTTCTGAAAATCTCTGCATTTCCAGTTCGTCGCCAACGAGGAAGACGCGGCGCGCGCCCACTCCGCCACTCTGGGCGTGCTGAAGCGCGATCCGCGCCATCAGAATCCGCGACGTGGCGACACAGAGCCAGCCCGTCAGATAAAGGAGAATCACCGTCCCGCGCGACACGTCGGCGCTCATCTTGGTGACGAAAGCGAGAATGACGAGACAGAGAAACGTCAGATTCCAGAGGGCGAAGCCCCGCGCCAGTTGTCCCTTGAAGGACAGGAAGTTCGTGACCTCATAGTCCTTGCGCATGAAGCCGGGTGGAACGAACAGCGCGATGATGACGAAGCCGACCGCGATGTGGTTTTCAAACATCCCGGCGGCTTCATAGAACATCGCGTGATAAATGGTGCCCGATCCGATCGCCGCCAGAAGGATCGCGCCGGCGTCGCTCAGCCCGGCCAGCACCGAGAAGAAGCCGCGCACCAGCGCCGCGTTCGCCGATGGCATGATCGCGCGCCAACCGGGTCGGGCGTGGATCAAGCGTCCGGCCCTCGGACCTGAGGCGCGAATCGATGGCGAAAATTCCCGGTCGAACGGCATGGTTGCCTCATTTCGATACGCTTTGGCCCGCGCTGGAACGCCAGGAGGGCGTCGGTCGGGCGGATACGTTGTCGGGGGCAACCGCTGTGCCGATGACATTGTGTCGCGTCAAGGCGACCAATCAAATTCAGACGATCATCGGCGTGGTGAACGTTTGGTAACGATTTATGCCTAACAGTTCCTTTAGACGACGCCCGGAGTCCGTCCGGCGGGTTCCTGTTTGCTATTCGGGTTTGCCTCTTGCGCGCTGATCGCCAAATCGA
>CAISJZ010000358.1 GCA_903885755.1 uncultured Hyphomicrobiales bacterium
CAAGCCCGTTGGCTTCAAGCTCTGTATCGGACAGAAGACCGAGTTCATGGCGTTGGTGAAAGCCATGCTGGAGACCGGCGTGACACCGGATTTCATCGTCATCGATGGCAAGGAGGGTGGCACTGGCGCCGCGCCGCTCGAATTCACCGACCATATTGGCTTTCCCTTGCGCGAAGGGCTCACGTTCGCCCACAATTGCCTTGTCGGCGCGGAATTGCGCGATCGCATCCGGATTGGCGCGAGCGGGCGAGTCATCACGGCCTTTGACATGGCGCGAACGCTGGCGCTCGGCGCGGACTGGTGCAATGCGGCGCGCGGGTTCATGTTCGCGATCGGCTGCGTGCAGTCGCTAACCTGCCATACCGATCATTGCCCGACGGGCGTGGCGACGCAGGACCCCTCGCGCCAGCGCGCCATCGTCGTTCCCGACAAGGCCGAACGCGTCGCCAGCTTTCACAAACGGACCCTGCAGGCGCTGGGCGAGTTGATCGCGGCGGCGGGCCTCTCGCATCCCGGCGACATCGGCCGGGACCAGATCATGCGCCGCGTTTCGCCGACCACGGTCGAAAGCTTCGCGGAAATCTACCCGACGCTGACCGCTGGCGAACTCCTTCGCCCCGACGGCGCGAGCGATTACGCGCGGTTGTGGGCCGTGGCTGACGCGGCGTCATTTCAGCCCAAGCGTCTGACGGCGGCCTGAACGGCGCGGGCGCTCTGGCGTCAAGACATTGTTAACAGACATTATGGTTAATGAATTGCAACCGGTCTTCGGCTGAGTCTGTTCAGCGCGCGGTCGGGGGCGGGTGGCGTGCTTTCCCAGCAATTCAATCCGGGTGTCGCGGGAATCCAGACCCACGCCCGAAAACATTTCGGACCAAGCGAATGCGCCGCGCGCTTCTCCTGCTTTTTCTGATGGCCTGCGCAAACCAGGCGCGCGCCGCGGATGTCTATTCCCGCGAACTTTCGGTCTCCGATCACGGCGATGACTCCCTGCCGCTTCGCGGATCAATTCATCGGGATTGGGAAGGCCTCTATCTCGGCGTCAACCTTGGTTGGCATAAGGGAATCAATCATGAGACCGACGCGACGGCCGCGGGCGCGCCCACGGGCTTTAATCGTGGCATCGGCATATCGGGGGCCGGCGTTGGCGTTCACGCTGGCTATGGCTGGGAAACCAATCATTTCGTTTACGGTATCGAGGCGGACGCGGACGGGACGCTCATCACCGGTTCGGTTGCTTCGGCGTTGGGCAGCACCAACATCTCAAGCCCCTTGGAAGGTAGCCTGCGAGGTCGTCTGGGATATGCGTTCGGCAACCTGATGATTTATGGAACCGGCGGCGTCGCGGTTCTCTCGACATCCTATCGCGACCAGAGTCCGCTGGGGTCGGAAAGCTATGGGCGGGTGACGGCGGGCTGGACGATCGGCCTTGGCGCCGAGTGGGCATTCAGCACGCATTGGGCGGCGCGCCTTGAATATCGCTACACGGATTTTGGAACAACGTCGCTGCGCTCCAGCGTGGCTTTCCCCGGCTATGTCGAGAACCATGCGACGGCGGAGAGCGCGATCCGCGCGGGCGCGACCTACAGGTTCACCGGCTATTGATCAGCGACGATCGAGGCCGAGCTTCTGCACGCCGCCGCCAAGAAGCGCCGGTTTCCTGGCGGAAATCGTCCGCGAATTCACGCCGCTCCACCCGATCTCGCCTGACAGACGGCCATATTCGATCTTCGGGCAGCGGTTCATGATGACCGTGAGGCCCTTCGCCTCGGCGCGCGCCGCGGCCTCGTCGTTGCGCACCGTGAGCTGCATCCAGATGACGCGTGGAAGCGGCGTCAGCAGCAGCGCCTCATCGACAACAGCGCCCGCGGCTTCCGAATTGCGGAAGATGTCGACCATGTCGATCGGCTCTGGAACATCGGCGAGACTTGAATACACGGGCGCGCCCTCGATCCTCTTTCCCGCGTGCCCCGGATTGATCGCGATGAGGCGATAGCCGCGCCCGAGCAAATATTTCAGGACGAAGAAGGACGGCCGCGCCGGATTGTTCGAGGCGCCGACCATGGCGATCGTCTTGACGCTCGACAAAACGCTTCGGATCAGATCGTCGGAATAGGAATCGTGGTTCATGCGATCCGCCGCGCTTTACCGTTGGTTGTCGCGCCAGGATGGCGTCCGCTTGTCGAGGAAGGCGCCGATACCTTCGCGCGCGTCCTCGATCATCAGGTTTTCGACCATCGTCCGGCTCGCGAGGTCGTAGGCGTCCGCGAGCCCCATGTCGATCTGCGTGTAGAACGTCTTCTTGCCAATGGCGATGGTTGTGGCCGGCTTCGCGGCGATGTCGCGCGACATGGCTTGCGCCTCCTGGAGAGCCTCGCCAAATGGAACAACCCGGTTGACGAGACCAAGGCGCAGCGCCGTGTCGGCGTCGATGCTTTTGCCCGTCAGCAGCATTTCCATCGCTTGCTTGCGGGGGATGTCGCGAGCCAGCGCGACCGCTGGCGTCGAACAGAACAGACCGATGTCGACGCCGGGTGTCTGGAAGCTGGCGCGCTCGCCGGCAATGGCGAGATCGCAGGTCGCGACGAGCTGGCAACCCGCAGCGGTCGCCACGCCTTCAATCGCGGCGATGACGGGCTGGGGCAGGGCGACGATCGCCCGCATGACGCGCGAGCAGCGATCCATGGTTTGTGCGAAGAACGCCTCGCCGCCATCGGACGCGGCGCGCGCGGCGGTCAACTCCTTCAGATCATGTCCGGCGCAGAAGGCCGGCCCCTCGGCGGCGAGGATCACGCAACGGACCCGGCGGTCGCCGGCAATGGCGGCAAGGGCGTCGTGGAGCGCCGCCAGCATGTCGAGCGACAGGGCGTTGCGGGTCGCCGGCCGCGCCAGCGTCAGGCGCGCGACGCCGTGGGCGTCCTCGCGGTGAAGGCCATCCATCCGGCTCTGTTGGCGCATCGGATCATTCATGGGCGCCTCTCTCATGCCTTTGAGCGGTCCGCCCTATTGTCGGGCCTGCCCGGTCGTGGTTCAAGCCGGTTGGCCAGATAACCGGAATCCCCATGACCGCCCAGCCCATGCCTTGCATGACCCTCGCCGAGGTCAATGACTTTCTCGCCCGTGAGTTTCCGCAGATCGATGTAGGTCGATCCATGATCGTGCAGGAGGTGGGGTCGATGAGCGCTCGCCTGCGACTTGTCGCCTCCGACCAGAACTTGCGGCCTGGCGGCACGATCTCTGGCCCCGCGATGTTCGCTCTGGCCGATGTGGCGCTCTATGTCGCCATTCTCGCCCAGATTGGCCCGGTGGCGCTGGCGGTGACGATCAATATGAACATCAATTTCCTGCGCCGGCCACTAGCTGGGGACCTGATCGGCGATTGCCGCCTTCTCAAGCTTGGCAAACGGCTGGCGGTGGGCGAGGTGTCGCTGCATTTACCCGGCGATGCCGACCCTGTCGCCCACGCGGTTGGGTCCTATTCCATCCCGCCCCGATAGAGCGGGGGCTCACGCCGGCTTGAAGTTCATCGCCACGCCGTTGATGCAATAGCGCAGATAGGTTGGCGCCGGGCCATCCTCGAAAACGTGTCCGAGATGGCTGCCGCACGTCGCGCAGTGCACTTCGGTGCGGATCATGCCGTGCGAACGATCGACCGTGGTGTCGACGGCGCCCTCGATGGGGTCGTTGAAGCTTGGCCAGCCGGTGCCGCTCTCGAATTTGCCCTTTGAATCGAACAGCGGTTGATCGCAGCCAGCACAGGAAAACCGCCCCTGACGTTTTTCCCGTAAGAGGGCGCAACTGCCCGGCGCTTCCGTCCCGTGCCCGCGCATCACGGCGTATTGCTCGGGCGTCAGCATCTTGCGCCATTCGGCGTCGGTGCGCGAAACCGGGTATGTCGTGTCGGTCATGGCGTTCAAGTCCTCATGAAACCGCTTCTCCGGTTCTCCGGAGAAGCGGCCTAACTCTATTTACAGAACGGTGATGCGATTGATGCTGGCCTTGTCGCCTTCCTTCACGCCCTGAAGACGAACCTTCGCGCCGGCCTTGACCACCGCTTTATCCGCCGAATCCATTCGCGTGACGGGAACGCCAGGATCAAGAATGAGTTCGGACTCGCCGCCCTGGAACTTTACCTTGATGTTGTTGCTGCCGTTGACGATCGCCGCGCCAGTGACGGTCGCGTTGGTCATTGTCTGCTTTTGCGCGTCATTCATCGGGCGCTGGCCTTCGCCGACGCCGCGCATGGCTTCCGGCCAGATGCGGAGTTCGGTCGAGTGCAGCTTGCCGTCTTCCTTGCGGATGGCCGCCGACGCGACGAAATCATTCGGCTTGATGTCGGCGAGGGTCGCGGGTTTGTTCTGGAAATACTGCGGAGCGGCGACCAGCGCATAGGTCTCCACCGCGCCGGCCTCGTTCTTCACGGAGATCGAGGCGGCGTCCATTTTCTCCACCGTGCCGACGATGTTGACCGCGTTCGGCGCCTGCGCAAGCGCGGGGCCAGCGGTGAGCGCTAGCATCGCGCCAAAAATCATGGATTTCGATATCATATCGGTTCCCTTCCCATTGTTATGTCGAGCCGTCCATGAGCGGGGCCCGAACCGCCATTTCAAAAGTGTTCATCTCCTCGCCGCCATTGAAGCATTGGCGAGCGAAAAGCCCTTAAGGCGCGATATCCTCCAGAATCCGGCCACGCGTTTCAATGCAACATGTCGTGACCACGACGGCGCCTGCAAGGCCGACGACGCCGAACATCAGGAAGGCCTTGCCGAGGTCGAAATCGGTGAGGATCCAGCCAACCACGATGGGCGTGACGATCGAGGCGATGCGCAGCCATGAACTGGCGACGCCGACGCCGAGCGCCCGCATGCGGGTGGGATAGGTCTCGGGTATGTAGAGATACACGCCGGTCAGCAGGAACGAGAGGAAGAACTGGCTGAAACAGCCAAGCACGATGACGTTGGCCGCGCTGCGCCCATCGCCAATAAGCCACAGCGCCAGCATTCCCAAACCGCCGCAGGTGAAGGCGAGGGCGAAGCAGACCTTCCGGCCCAGCTTGTCGATCAGAAGCAGGCCCAGAATTCCGCCAAAAAAGCCGGTGACGGCGAAGATGAAATTGTATTGCAGGACCTGTTCGATAGGCAGCTTGAAAATGTTGCGGAATATGCTCGGCAGCCACGTCAGCAATCCATAGCCGACGAATGCGGTGCAAAAGCACATCGCCCAGGCGGTCAGCGTCCGCTTGAGATAGATGCCCTTGAAGAGATCGGCGAAGCCCGCCTTTTCCGTCACGATGGGTGGAATCGAGTCGGGCAGGGGCGGCAGGGGGCCATCTTTTTCGGCGCGCGCCTCGATGGCGGACATGATCGCGTCGGCTTCGGGCAGGCGTTTCTGGGCGGCGAGCCAGCGTGCCGATTCTGGCGCGAGCCGGCGCAGGCCAATCGCCAGCAGGATTGGCAATGTGCCCAGAATGAACATCCACGGCCAGCCCAGATGCGGAATGACCCAGATCGCCACCAGCGAGGTGATGACAATGCCGCCGGAAAAGCACGATTGCAGGAACATGATCAGCCGTCCGCGATAGGCGGCCTTGGTGAATTCGTTGAGGTAGGTGGCGGCGATCGGCACCTCGGCGCCAAG
>CAISJZ010000359.1 GCA_903885755.1 uncultured Hyphomicrobiales bacterium
CCTTCGTCTCCGAGGACGTCCTGAAGCTGGAATGGCCGCGGATATTCAACACCTGCTGGATTTATGTGGGGCACGCCTCCGAAATCAAAAATCCCGGCGACTTCCGGACGCGCAAGGTCGCGGGGCGTCCCGTGCTGTTTTGCCGGGATTCGGGCGGCGAGGTTCGCGCGCTTCTCAATGTCTGCAGTCATCGCGGGGCGCTCGTCTGTCGCGAGCGGGAGGGCAACGCGCGCGGCTTCTATTGCATGTACCACGGCTGGACCTTCAACACCGATGGATCGCTCAAGGCCGCGCCGGGCGAGGACGCCTACGGCCCCAAGTTCGACCGCAAGGCGCATGGCCTGACGCCGGTTCCCCGCCTCGAAAGCTATCGCGACTTCTGGTTCCTCAATTTCGATTCCGACGCGGTGAGCCTTTATGACTATCTCGCCGGCGCCAGGGACTATATCGATCTTGTCGTCGATCAGTCGCCCTCCGGCCGCATGGAAATCATCTCCGGCACGCAGGAATACGACATCAAGGCCAACTGGAAACTGCTGGTCGAGAACTCGGTTGACGATTACCACATCATCGCGACGCACACGACCTGGATCCAGTACATGATCAACTCGGGCGTGAACATGAAGCGCCCGAAGGGTCTGCTTCTGCCCTCCGCCGGCAAGGGCGTCGACCTCGGAAACGGCCATCTTACGACCGACAATCCGAATTATCGCGGGCGCCCGGTGGCGAAATGGATCTCGGTCTACGGCGAGGAAGCGAAGGCGGACATCGATCGCATTCGCGCGGAACTCGTGGCGCGCCTCGGCGAGGCGCGAGCCGAGCGCGTGGCCAACACCAACCGCAATCTCGTGATCTTTCCAAATCTCGTGATCAACGATGGATCGTCGGTCACGGTTCGCAATTTCACGCCGGTCACGGCCAGTCTGATGAAAGTCACGTCGTGGGCGCTCGGCACGGCGGAAGAAACGAAGGAGCAGCGCGCCCGCAGGCTGCATGCCTTTCTGACGTTCTATGGTCCCGGAGGCTTCGCGACGCCGGACGATGTCGCCGCGCTCGAGGCGGCGCAGGAGGGTTACAGCGCGTACAGGGAGGCCAGCTGGAATGACCTCTCCCGCGGCATGCACAAGGCGCCGGACGATCAACTCGACACCGATGAAGGCCACATGCGCTGCTTCTGGCGAAAGTGGTCGCAACTCATGGAGGCGAACTGATGGACATCGCCATCGCGACCCCGGTCACGCGCCAGGATGTGGAAGATTTCCTGTTCCAGGAAGCCGAACTTCTCGACGCGTGGAAGCTCGACGAGTGGCGTGACCTGCTTGACGAAAACGCGAGCTATTACGTGCCCGCGACCGACAAGCCGGAGGCGAGCCACGAGGACACGCTGTTCATCATCGCCGACGACATCGTGCGATTGCGCGAGCGGATCATCCGGCTGAAGGACCCGGCCTGCCACGCCGAATATCCACCCTCCCGCACGCGCCGTATGATCGCCAACGTGCGACTGGGCGCGGAGCGCGACGGCCTTGTGTCGGCCAGGGCGAACTTCATCGTTCATCGCTACCGCCGCAACGCTGACATGCGCGTGTTCACCGGCGAAGTTCGCTACATCCTGCGCACGACCGGCGCGGGATTGAAGATCGTTGAACGTCGCGCCGTTCTCGACGCCGCCGAGCTAGGGGCGATGGGCTCGGTGAGCTTCATCCTGTAGGAGCCGCGGCATGGACGACGAACAAAAACCCGGGCAGCGATCAATTCACTCAATCGACGTCGGATTCCGCCTCATCCGGGTGCTCGAGGAAGCAAGCGGGAAACTGCCGCTCAAAACGCTGTCGGCGCGAGCCGATATGCCGCCGGGCAAGGCGCACCTTTATCTCGTCAGTTTCATGCGGCTCGGCCTCGTCGCGCAGGACCCGGTCACAAGCCATTACGGCCTTGGCCCCTACGCGCTTCAACTCGGCCTCTCGGCGCTTCGCCAGATCAATCTCGCCGAGGCCGCGCGAGATCCCCTGGAAGCTCTGCACCGACGTTTCGAATTGCCGACCTATCTGTCGATCTGGGGGCGCATGGGCCCATTCATCCTGCTCAAGCATGAAACAGAATTGCCGACGCCCTTCAGCATTCGCGTCGGTTTCGTGTTTCCCCTGCTCACGACGGCGACGGGCGGCGTTTTTCTCGCGCACATGCCCGCGCGCGCGACGCAGGCGCTCATCGACGCCGAGGGAAAGGTGAACCCCGATCTGCTCGCGCGGACACGGGCCATACGAGACGAAGTCCGCGAACAGGGTTACGCGGCCTCACGGGGCGACCTCTTTCGAGGCTTTTCTGGCCTGTCGGCGCCACTCTTCGATCATGAGGGTGGTCTGGCCGGCGCCATCAGCATGCTCGGCGTCGCCACCCTGATGGACCCAAAACCTGCGTCGCCCATGGTGACGGCGCTGCGATCCGCGGCGGCCGATATCAGCAACAGTCTCGGTTTCCGGAACAATCCACATCCACGAACAGGGGAGATACGCCATGCTGCGCAAGGATGAGAATGAGTTGCTGACGCGTGTCGGACCGGGAACGCCAATGGGCGAACTGTTCCGCCGCTTCTGGCTTCCCGCCGCCTTGAGCGAGGAACTCACCGAACCCGGCGGTACGCCGGTGCGGCTTCGCATTCTCGGCGAGGATCTTCTCGCGTTTCGCGATTCCTCGGGCAAGATTGGCATCATCGAGGCCTATTGTTCGCACCGCCAGGCGCCGCTTTTCTTTGGCCGGAACGAGAATTGCGCGATCCAGTGTCCGTATCACGGCTGGCGCTTCGACGTGAATGGCGAGTGCGTCGAGGTTCCCAATTCGCAGAACTATCTTCGCGACACGCCAAACGCGAAAGAGCGGCTCGCCATCGTCGCCTACCCGACGCATGAAGCCGGCGAGATCGTCTGGATCTACATGGGCCCGCGCGAGCACAAGCCAGACTTTCCGAACTTCGAATTCACGAAAGTTCCGAAGGGTTATTGCCATGCGTCGCGATGGCTTCAGCGGTCGAACTGGCTGCAGGGCGCCGAGGGTGAAATCGATACATCGCACATCAGCTTCGCCCACAAGGATCTTTCCGCCGGCCACGAGAAGGTCGGCATCACCGGCCTGCAATACTCCATGGAAGACGATTCACCCGTCCTGAGCGTCAAGGAGACAGACTACGGCTTCATGAGCGGATCGCGTCGCCACTACGGCGGCAAATACTTCTGGCGCATGACCCAGTGGATGACGCCGATGTTCAGCCTGATCCCCCGCGCGCCATCGGATGATTTCACCAGCGGCGGCGGACGCGCGTGGGTCCCAGTCGATGACAACAATACCATCACATTCGCCTACAACTTCCGCGTTGATCGGCCGCTCAGCCAGCCCGAACTTCAACTCATCGAGGAGGGCGCGCACTTCCCGCCCCGCATGAAGCGCGGAACCGTGCAACTCGATGAGGGCCATCGCATCGACACCTGGCTGCCCTCCGCGAATATCGACAATGACTATCTCGTTGATCGCGAAGCCCAGAAGACCATCAATTTCACGGGAATCTGGGGGGTCAACGAACAGGACCGCTGCCTGCAGGAATCGCTCCGCGCGACCGGCGCGCGCGATCGCGGAATCGTCGACCGTTCGCGGGAACATCTCGTGGGATCAGACCTCGCGATTGTCGCCGCCCGTCGGCGCCTGTTGCGCATGATCAAGACCCTGCAGCAGGGAGAACCACTCAAGGAACTCGCGCGCGGCGATCTCTATTCCATTCGCGCCGTGAGCAAGGTTTGCGACATCGCCGACTTTGACGCCTTCATCGAAGCCTATCGAACCGATGCGCTCGCGTCCTGACAAAGACAGGCAACAACAGGAACGATGGAGGGAAACATGATGTCCGCGTTGAGGTTCACGATCCTTGGGGTCGCCATGGCCATCGCGCCGAATGGCGCGATGGCCCAAACCTATCCGGACCGGCCGGTCAAGGTCGAGGTCGGCTATGTCCCGGGCCCGACTGGCCCCGACTACGCCGCGCGCGTCGTCACGCCCAAACTGTCGGAGTTGCTCGGTCAGCCCTTCGTGGTGGAAAACAAACCGGGGGCAAGCGGAACCATCGCGACGGCCTTCGTCGCGAACGCCGCGCCGGATGGCTATACGTTGCTGCTGGGCGAGACGGCACAGCTCGAAATCGCGCCGTTTCTCTTCAAGAGCCTGCCCTACGACACCCTCAGGAATTTGACGCCGATCGGCCTGATCACCGACGCCGCCGGCCTCGTCATTGTTTCCAACGCCAAAACTTCTGACATCAAGACAATTCAGGATCTCATCCGCGAGGCGAAGGAGCGGCCCGGCGCCATTTCGTATGGAACGGCTGGCGTCGGCAGCATCCATCACATCGCGATGGAGCTGTTTCAGGATGGCGCCGCGATCAAGCTCAATCACGTGCCCTTCCGCGGCGGCGGCGAGTCGCTGCCGGCCTTCCTCGGCGGTCAGGTGCCGGTTCTCATCGCGGCGCTCCAGACGGTCTGGCCCTACGTCAAGAACGGCGATGTCAATCTTCTCGCGGTCACGGCTGGCGCGCGGCTGCCCGCCATTGGCGATGTGCCTTCGCTGTCCGAAATCGTCCCGGGATATTCCGTTGAATCCCAACTCGGCCTGCTTGCCCCCGCGGGATTGCCGAACCCAATTCTGGAAACGCTTTCGGCGAATCTGAAAAAGGCGCTGGACGACGAGGCGTTGCGCGTGAAACTTGGCGTCGAGGGAACGCGCTCCATCAAGTGGATGTATCCGTCCGATTATTCAAAACTCATCCAGTCCAATCAGGCGATGTTCCAGCGCGCCATCAAGATCGCCGACATCAAGCCGGAATAGACGGAGAAAGCTGGCCAAGGCCCCGCGCGTGTTGCCTGCGGCGCGGTCGTCTGACAATCTACGGCCATACAATTCCGCCCGGCGGATCGCAATCCATGGAGGAAGTCGTGACGGACGCGCCAGCGCTGCAGCGAGTCGATGAGCTTCCACCGGATTACCGCGCCAAGCTCGACAGAATGAATTTGCTGCCAGCGTGGACTCTCCTGCGCGCGGTCTTGCCGGTTGGCGCGCCGGCGCAACAGGCCAGGGCGGCGCACTGGAGCTACAAGGAGCTTCGGCCTCTGCTCATGGAGGCGGGGCGTCTCGTGCCGATGGAAAAGGCCGAGCGCCGCGTGCTCGGCTACGTCAATCCGGGACTGCAGCGCGAGCGCCTGTCGACGATGCCGTCGATTTTCTTCGGGTTACAGATGATCCTTCCGGGCGAGCGGGCGCCCAATCACAAACACATCCCCGCCGCCGCGCGGCTCATCATCGAGGGCGAGGGCGCCTACACGACCGTTGATGACGAAAAGCTGCACATGGACGAAGGCGACCTCGTTCTCACGCCACCCCTGCACTGGCACGACCACGGCCACGAAGGCACGGAACCGGCGGTCTGGATGGACGTTCTCGACCATCCGCTCGCGGTGCCGCTGGACGTCTCCTACGTCACCGTCGGCAAGCTCGCCGATGGCTACAACGAGCAACCCGACGTTGGCGACACCTGCTATTCCTGCCCCGGTCTCGTGCCGTATCGCGCGCCGGGCGAGCGCGCGCCGACCTATCCCATGCGGCGCTTTCGCTGGGCGCGTGTGCGCGACGCGCTGACGGCCACCGCGGAGGTTTCCGCGCGCGACGAAGCGGTGCATCTGCGCTACTGCAACCCGGAGAACGGCGAGAGCGTTCTGAAGACCATGGAGTTTTCCGCGCGCGTGCTGCGCCCCGGCGAGACCGTTCAATTGCGCCGGTGTTCGGCCAATTGTGTTTTCCAGATCATGCAGGGTCAGGCGGAAATCCTTGTCAACGAGGAGACCTTCGCCTGCGACCGCCACGACACCGCGACGGCGCCGACCTACGCGAACATAACCTTGCGCAATCGCTCGAGCGCGACGCCCTGCTTCATCGTGCAGGTCGATGACACACCGACACAGGTCAAGCTCGGCTTCTATGAAGAACTCGCCTGACGGGAGGAGCCTGAAGCGAATTAAATCGGGTTCGTTGGACGATCTCGTCTTTCCGATAGAGCGCTCGCCACTCCCGCGTTCACGACAGCCCGAGCACCCGGCGCGCGATCAGCCCGCGCTGGATTTCCGACGTGCCGCCATGGATCGTCGTTCGCCGGCTTTGCAGATAGGTCAGGCCCGGCCAGACGCTGTTCCCGTCCGCCTCCAGCGGACCTTCCAGCGCGCCGCGCGCGCCCAGCGCGTCGACCAGCAACTCGCACAGGGCCTGCTGGAGTTCCGCGTTGACAAGCTTGGCGAAGGCGAAATCTCCGGATGGCTTCGCGCCGCTCTCGACCATAGAGACAATCCGCGCGTAGGTCGCGCACAGCGCGACATAATCGATTTCCGCCCGCGCGAGGCGATCGAGAAAGGCCGGATCGGCCGGCGAGCCGGCGATCGCGTGTTTGATCTTGGCGAGAATATCGGCGCACTTGCGTGGATTGGCGCCGTTCAGCCGTTCCTTTTCCAGCAGCGCGGTGGCGACCCGCCAGCCATCGTCGATCGCGCCGACCACGTTGGAGACGGGAACGCGCACGTCATCGAGAAAAATTTCCGCGAATTCATCGTCGCCCGCGATGGTGCGGATCGCGCGCCGCGTGACGCCCGGCGTTTCCATGTCGATGAGCAGAAAGGTGATACCGGCCTGCTTTTTCACGTCCGGATTCGTGCGCACGAGCGCGAACATCCAGTCTGCGTGCTGACCCCACGTGGTCCATATCTTGGACCCGTTGATGATGAACTCATCGCCATCGCGCGCGGCGCGCGTGCGCAGGCTCGCCAGATCCGATCCCGCGCCGGGCTCCGAGTAACCCTGGCCCCAGATGACATGGCCCGACAGCATGCCGGGCAGGTGTCGCGCCTTCTGCTCGGGCGTGCCGAAGACCTGCAGGATGGGTCCGAGGTGGTGAATGGCCTGACCGGAAATCTCGGGCGCGCCCATGGCGCCCAGCTCTTCGATCAGAATGATCTGGCGGGCGACCGGCGCCTCCATGCCGCCATGCGCTTTGGGCCAGTTGGGCGCGATCCAGCCGCGTTGGGCGAGCTTTTTATGCCACCAGCACGCGTCCTCGAAACTCGGGCGCGTGGGCAAATGGCGAAGGCGCGTCGGCAGATTCGCCTCCAGCCAGCCGCGCGCCTCGGCGCGAAACGCCGCGTCGTCGGGCGAGTCGACGCGAAAGCGGGCGTCGTCGACGCCAGTGCGCGCCGAAACCAGCCGACGGTGATCCGCCGCCGTGCCCCATGCCGCGCCAAGCGCGAGCGCCCGCTTGAGACAAAGCCCAACGTCATGTTCATCGGTAAACCCGATCGCGCCGTGCAACTGCACCATCACGCGCATGGCCTCGCGCGCCGAGTCCGACGCCTTCGCCTTGGCGGCGGACGCCATGCGGGCGGACGAGCCAGCGCCCGCCAGACGCGCCGTCTCGCGCGCCAGCTCGCGCGTCAGCGCAAGCCCGATGTAGGCGTCAACGATCTTGAACTGCAACGCCTGAAACGAGCCAAGCGCGCGACCAAACTGCGTGCGCGTCTTGATATGATCCAGCGTGCGTTCAAGCGCCAGATCCATGACGCCGACCAGTTCCGCCGCGCACAACAACGCGGTCGCGGTCGCAATCCTCTCGCGCAGGCGAGCGGCGTCGCCGCCGACAATGACGTTCGAATCGCGAACGCGGCAATTCGCGAAGGCGACGTCGCCCGCCATCGCGCCGTCGACCGTGCGCGCGCCGCCCACCGAGACACCCCGCGCGCGGACGGAAACGATCGCGAGAACCGCGCCTTCGCTCGTCGCTGCTTCAACAATGAATGTTTCGGCGCCGGGCGCGCAGTAAACGCCGCTGGCGACGCCATCAAGACGCCAGCCGTCCTCGACCCGCGACGCCTCGATCCGCGCCTCGCCCCAGTTCAGAATGGGCAGCACAAGCGTCTGGCCGCGCATGGCGGCGGCCACCGCTTCGCCGTCAAGAGCCCACGCCAACGCGGGCGCCGCGACAAGCGCCGCCGCGGCGCCAGCGAAGGGAATGGGCGCGAGCGCGCGCCCAAATTCCGTCGCGACCACGCAGGCCTCGACC
>CAISJZ010000360.1 GCA_903885755.1 uncultured Hyphomicrobiales bacterium
CTCCGCGCTCGTGCGATCCCTCCGCGTCACACCCAACGCCGCGCCCATCCGACCCTCCACCATGCGATTCGTCGCATCGAATCTGGAAAGCCGCGCCGCCGGAAATCACGAATGAGTCAGAAAAATCGAGGGCTGGTATTAGCCCCCCGCACCGGGCGATCGTCGTCACCTCGATCAACCCGCCGAACGCGATGATGCAGGCGCTGGTCGACGGGCTGACCGAGCCGCGGGATCAGGTCATCATCATCGGCGACACGAAATCGCCCGCCGATTTCGACCTGCCCGGCGCCCGGTTTCTGGGCGTCGAGGCCCAGCACGCGACCGGTCTTTCAAGCGCCCTCCACTGCCCGACCCGGCACTATGCCCGCAAGAATGTCGGCTATCTGCTGGCGATCCGGGACGGCGCGCCGCTGATCCAGGAGACCGATGACGACAATCTGCCGATCGATGGCTTCTTCGCCCCGGCCACGCGCACCATCACCGCCCCGATCGTCCGGCAGGCGGGCTGGATCAACGTCTATCGCTACTTCGCCGACGGCGCGATCTGGCCGCGCGGATTGCCGCTCGATCAGATCCACGGCGCGCTTCCCGACTTTGAGACGCTGAGCGTCGAGACCCTGGATTGTCCGATTCAGCAAGGGCTGGCCAACGGCAATCCCGATGTCGATGCGATCTTCCGGCTGGTGTCGCCGCGCGATGTGACGTTCCGCCCCGATCGGCGCGTCGCGCTTGGCCCAGGCGGCTGGTGCCCGTTCAACAGCCAGAACACCCTCTGGTTTCCGGACGCGTTTCCGCTGCTGTATCTGCCGGCCCATTGCAGCTTCCGGATGACCGACATCTGGCGCAGCTTCGTGGCGCAGCGGATCGCCTGGGAGAATGGCTGGAGCCTTCTCTTCCATCACGCGACGGTCTGGCAGGACCGCAACCCGCACAACCTGATGCGGGACTTCGAGGACGAAATCCCCGGCTATATGAACAATGAACGGATCGCCGCGGCGCTCGGCGACCTCCCGCTCGCCGCCGGGCCGGGGGCGATGGCGGACAACCTCATCCGCTGCTACCAGGCGCTGATCGACCTCGGCGTTGTCGGCGAAGCGGAAACGCCGCTGCTCAAATGCTGGCTGACCGATCTCGGCCTCTAGTCCAGGCGTTCACGGCTCCCAGGGAAACATCGCCTTGCTGAGCCCCGCCTTGCTCGGATCGTGCGGCGTCAGCAGGCCGTCGGCGGCCAGCACGCGATCGATCTGAGCGCCCAGGTCGGCGTCCCTGTCGATCAAGGCGATGCGGGGCCGGAAGGTGTCGCGCATACCCTCGAATGCAAACGGATTGATCAGCATCTCCAACAGCACCGGAATGCCGAGCCAGGCCATCACGTCGGCCCATCCGCTGTCCGGCGCCAGCATCAGCTTGCAACTGCGCAGGTAGCCGAGCTCGCGCGCCAGATGGCCCGCGCCCCTTTGGTCCTCCCGCCAGGTCGCCTCGAAACCAGCGGGAATGACACAACCGCCCAGATGCCCATAGGCGACGACGGGCAGGTTCAGATAGTCCCCGATGGCCTTGGCCGTCGCGCACATCCATTCCGGGTCGCTGTTGCGCTGCTGGACGACGCCGTTCTTCA
>CAISJZ010000361.1 GCA_903885755.1 uncultured Hyphomicrobiales bacterium
CGCGCGCGCAGGCCGCGCTCGACGCCATCGGCGTGGCGCTCGGCGCCCCGGCGGTCGCGTGATGGCCGCGCGCCGGGCGCCCTTGGCCCGCGCGCGACGGCGTGTGCACATCATTCTCGACGCGGGCGGCTCCGATCGTGTCTCCCAATTCGTTCATCGCTTCCTGATCGCAACGGTCATTGTCAGCGTTACCGCGGTCGTGGCGGAATCCGACGCCGCGCTCAATGCGCGCTTCGGCCATCTGTTTCTCGCCCTCGAAATCGCGGTGGCGAGCGTCTTTACCGTCGAATACGCGCTGCGTCTGTGGAGCGCGCCCGATCACACGCCTTATTCCGACATGACGCCGGCGCGCGCGCGCTGGGCTTTCGCGCGAACGCCCGCCGCTATTATCGACCTGCTCTCGGTGTTTCCGTTCTATCTGGGTTTTTTCTTGCCGGCGGATCTGCGCGTGCTAGTGTTGCTGCGTCTTCTTCGCTTCTTCAAGCTGGCGCGTTACTCCCCCGGCATGCGCTCGCTGATGGCCGCGCTCGAGGCCGAGCGCAAGGCCTTGTTCGCGTCATCGGTCATTCTGCTGGGTCTCGTTTTGATCACCGCGGCCGCCATGCACCTGATCGAGCATGACGCGCAACCCGACCAGTTCGGGTCGATTCCCCAGTCCATGTGGTGGGCCATCGTCACGCTCACCACGGTCGGCTATGGCGATGTTGTCCCGATCACCGCGCTGGGCCGCATTCTCGCCGGCTTTACCATGCTGGCTGGCCTGATGATGCTGGCCCTGCCCATCGGCATTATCTCGAACGCCTTCGCCAGTGAAATTCACCGGCGCGATTTCATCGTCACCTGGGCCATGATCGCCCGCGTGCCGCTGTTCGCGTCGTTGTCGGCCGCCGAGATCGCCGAGGTCATGGATTATTTGCGCGCCAGAACCGTCCCCACGGGAAGCGTCATCGTGCGGCGCGGCGAGGCGGGAACCTGCATGTATTTCATCGCCTCCGGCTCCGTCGAGGTCGAGGCCAGCGCCGGCCCGGTGCCATTGGGCGAAGGCCAGTTCTTCGGCGAACTCGCGCTGCTGCGGCGGGCGCGGCGCGGCGCGACGGTGCGCGCGCTCGAGTCGACAAAGCTGCTGGTGCTCGAGGGCGGCGACCTGCAATCGCTGATGGATCGCAACCCCGAGCTCGCCAGCCGCATCAAGGCGGTCGCCGACAGTCGAACGAGCCCCGGCGCTTCCGATACAGCGGCCGGCGAGGACGGCAATACGCCGACTTGATTTGCCGCAACGTCCGGCGTTCAAATCTCCTGCTATCGGTAATCAACCCATCGGGAGCGGCGCATGTTCAGAACCATCCTCACCTCGGTCGATCTCGCGGAGCCGGAGTTGGCAAGGCCCGCGATTGAAAAGGCCGTCGCTCTGGCCGAGGCGTCCGGCGGCGCCCTGCGCCTCGTCAACGTGCAACCGCTTCTGCCGCCGACCTACATGGATTATGTGCCGGTCGGCTTCGACGAACAGCAGCGCGCCGAGGCGCAGGGCGCGCTTCAGACGCTGGCCGACAAGGTTCCGCTGCCGCATGATCGCGTCTCCTGCGTCGTCCGCATTGGCGGGACCTATCCCGAAATTCTCGCCGAGGCCGAGGAATGGGGCGCCGATCTCATCGTCATCTGCTCTCATCGACCGGCCATGTCGACCTATCTGCTCGGCTCCACCGCCAAGGCCGTGGTGCGCCACGCCAAATGCTCGGTGCTGGTGGTGCGCGAGTAGGCGCTTAATGCGCGAGTTCCCGCATGGCGCGTTCAAGCCCGTCAAGGGTGAGCGGATACATGCGGTTTTCCAGGGCGGTCTGGATCATGCCGATGGACTGCGTGTAGGCCCAGTGCGCCTCGGGCGTCGGGTTCAGCCAGACCGCGTGGGGAAACGTGCGTATCACGCGATCAAGCCAGACCGCGCCCGACTCGGGATTGTTGTATTCCACCGCGCCGCCAGGCATGGCGATTTCGTAAGGTGACATGGAAGCGTCGCCGACGAAGATGATTTTATAATCGGAGCCGAACCGGTGCAGCACGTCCCATGTCGGCGTGCGGTCCTGCCAGCG
>CAISJZ010000362.1 GCA_903885755.1 uncultured Hyphomicrobiales bacterium
GCGAGCGCCGAGCTGCGCGAGACCCGCGGATTCATCTCGATAACGACCATGTGGCCGTTCGCCGGATTGACGGCGAACTGCACGTTTGATCCGCCCGTCTCGACGCCGATCTCGCGCAACACCGCGATCGAGGCGTCGCGCATGATCTGGTATTCCTTGTCCGTCAGCGTCAGCGCTGGCGCGACGGTGATGGAATCGCCGGTGTGGACGCCCATCGGATCGATGTTCTCGATGGAGCACACGATGATGCAATTGTCCGCCCTGTCGCGGACGACCTCCATCTCGAATTCCTTCCAGCCGATCACGCTCTCCTCGATGAGAACCTCGGTGGTCGGCGAGGCGTCGAGGCCCCGTTCGATGATGTCGATGAATTCCGCCTTGTTGTAGGCAATGCCACCGCCGGTGCCGCCCATGGTGAAGGAAGGCCGGATGATCGTGGGCAAGCCGATATCGTCGAGCGCCTCGAGCGCTTCCTGCAGGCCTTTTGAAATATATCGCCGCTTGCGTTCCGCGCCGTTGGACTCCCATTCGCGCCGGAAGGTATCCTGCGCGCGGGCGCGCTCGGCCGCATCCACGTGCGTGGCCCCGGCGGCCTCTAGACCTCGGTTGAATTCTTCCTTGTCGGCCTTCTTGAGGTCGGACGCGTTGGCGAGCCGCGAGCGCGGCGTGGCGAGGCCGATCTTGGTCATCGCCTGCCGGAACAATTCGCGATCCTCGGCCTTGTCGATGGCCTTGGCGTCCGCGCCGATCATCTCGACATCGTACTTTTCCAGAACGCCCGCGCGCTCCAGCGACAGGGCGCAATTGAGCGCGGTCTGGCCGCCCATGGTCGGCAGCAGGGCGAAACCCTTCGATCGGTCGCCGCGCTCCTTCTCGATGATCTTGGCGACGATTTCCGGCGTGATCGGCTCGACGTAGGTGCGGTCCGCCATGTCCGGATCGGTCATGATGGTCGCGGGATTCGAATTCACGAGGACAATTCGATAGCCCTCCTCGCGCAGCGCCTTGCAGGCTTGCGTCCCCGAATAATCGAACTCGCAGGCCTGACCGATGATGATCGGCCCGGCGCCGATGATCATGATCGTGGAGATATCAGTCCGTTTCGGCATGACCATCCATCGTGCGCGCACAAAAAAAGGCCGCGATCGGCCTTGGAAGACCCGAGCGCGTCCTTTGCGAAAACCCACACGGGCAAAAGCCCTGTTGGGCAAAAACCCAGATGGGGCGTTCGAGCGGGAAGCGCCCCGGCCCGACGTAGGGGTCGTTTAGACGAAAACCGGCGCCGGGGGAAGCCCGTAAGGACGCCGTCCCCACCCCAATTGCAGCGGCGCGAACCCGTCACAGGCGTGAATATGGTCGCCGAATATGAATCGACAAGACGGCGCCCGCGCTTTAGACCCCTCGCGATGCCGGTTCTCGCACAGATTTTCACGTTCTTTGGCGTCGGCGTCGCCGCGACGATCGCTGACTGGGGTACGTTTTTTCTGCTCGACCACTATCTCGGCGTTCCCAATGTTTACGCCGCCCTGATGTCCTACTGCTGCGGTGGCATTGTTTCCTACACCCTCAACCGATCGCACACGTTTGACAGCGAACGCACCCATCTGGAAGCCGGCTGGCGCTTTGCCTCGGTCATGACGGTCGGCTTTTCCCTGACGGGTCTGTTTGTCTGGCTTTTCGCGGACCGCATGAACCTTCCGCCGATGGTCGCGCGCGCGCTCGCGACGGGAATCGTGTTTTTCTGGAATTATGTCGCTCACAAGATATGGACATTCGGCGAGGTCCGCTCCTGAACGACTGTTGATCGCGTGCGCTTCGCTCGTCATGATCGAATTACCAGCGCGGCGGGCGAACCGCGCGCGATTTAGGGGCAGGGCGGCGTCCACATGACATCAAACGACATCAAACGCCGCGGCTTTCTCGGAGCCCTGTCAGCCGCCCCCTTTTTGGCGGCGCGCCGGTCATTCGCGCAGGCGGCCTGGCCGGCGGGACCCATCAAGCTGATCGTGCCCTCGTCGGCGGGCGGCGTGCATGACGTGGTTGGCCGTCTGTGGGCGCAGCGTCTCGGCGAAGTCTTCGGGACCATCGTCGTCGAGGACAACGGCGGCGCGGGCGGCGCGATCGGCGTCGCCGAGGCGGTCCGGGCGCCGAAAGACGGCTACACCTTGCTGCTCGGCTCCAACAGCACGCACATTCTGAACCCGCTGATCATGAAGGCGGTCAAATACGACCCGATCGCCGATTTCGAGGTCTGCTCGATCTTCGCCAAGACCTCGACCGCGATCGCGGTCAGCGCGGCGACGCCATTCCAGACCCTGACGGAATTGATCGACTTCGCCCGGGCCAATCCGGGCAAGCTGTCCTACGCCCATGGCGGCGGCGGCTCGATCAGCCATGTCTCGGGCGAACTGTTCAAGCGGCTCGCGGGCAATCTCGTGATCTCGCCAGTGCCCTACCGCGGCATGGGGCCGGCGCAGGCCGACGTCATGGGCAATCAGGTGCCCTTGTTCTTCCCCAATCTGACGGGACAGGTCGTCGCGTTGCGGACCAACGGCAACCTGCGAATTCTCGCGGTCGATTCGCCGGCCCGCCACCGATCGCTGCCGGACGTCCCCACCGCGGTCGAGGCGGGCCTGCCCGGAATGATCGCGGAGAGTTTTTTCGGCATTTTCGCGCCCGCCGGGACGCCGGCGGCAATCGCCGCGCGCATCAACGCCGAGACCGATCGGGCCGTCGGGACGAATGAATTCCGGCAAATGCTCGCCGCTGGCGGTTTCGACCCCATCGCGGGAATTGGGCCGGACGCGACAAAGGCCTACCTCAGGGCCGAACTGGCGCGCTGGCAGCCCATCGTCAGGGATGTCGGCATTTCCGTGGACTAGCGGGGAGCCTCAGCCGGTCTGGCGCAACGCCTCGCCGAGCGCCATGCAGGCGGCGACCGCGACATTCAGCGATCGCAAGCCATGACGCACCGGAATGATGATTCGCGCATCGGCGGCGGCATGAACGTCCTCCGGCGCGCCGGCTGATTCGCGCCCGACCATCAGAATATCGTCCGGCCGAAAAGCGAAATCCGTGTAGGCTGTCTCTCCCCGCGTCGTCAGTAGAACGAGCCGCCGTCCGCTTGGCCCCCGCCAGGCCTCGAAAGCCCGCCAGGAGGCGTGGCGCGCGATGTCCACATGGTCGAGATAGTCCATGCCGGCGCGGCGAAAATGCTTGTCGGTGGTCGGAAAGCCCGCCGGCTCGATGATGGCCGCCGATACGCCAAGGCAGGCGCAGGCGCGCAGCATCGTGCCCGCGTTCTGCGGAATATCCGGCTGGAAAAGCGCGAGCGTTAGCGACATGGCCCTCGCCTATCACCGGCGCCCGCGCGCGTCATCCACTGGAGCGCGCCGGGATCGCCCTTCCGGCTATGGACAAGCTCCGCGAAGGGTGCGAAATAGCCGCCGCTCAAAGGCAATTCCGGGCGGTGAGGCGCGTTGTGTTCGCGTACCGCCCAGCGGTCCGGAGACGCGGTCAGGGCCTATACCTGTCGCAAGCGGCGATGAGTCGCATTGCGGCGCGGCGCCGCGGCTTCTAGGCACGGTCAAAATGGATCGCCGCCTGTTGAAAACATTCGAGGCGCGATCCGGCCCAGGCCGGCGGCCTGGTCGGAAAAGGATGTGAGGGGTTTCTCGTGGCAAATGCATCGACGATGGACGAACCGACACGCCGGGACATGCTTTTTATCGCGACCGGGGCGGCGGCCGCCGTCGGCGCGGGCGCGGTCGCCTGGCCGCTGATCAGCCAGATGAACCCGGACGCCTCGACCATCGCCGCGGGCGTGCCGGTCGACGTTGACCTTTCCGGCATCAAGGAAGGCCAGATTGTCACGGTGAAGTGGCGCGGCAACCCGATCTTCGTGCGTCACCGCACGAAAAAGGAAATCGACGAGGCCACGAACGTCAGTCTCGATCAGTTGAAGGACCCGCAAGCTGATTCGGCCCGCGTGAAGAAGCCGGAATGGCTCGTCGTCATCGGCGTCTGCACGCATCTTGGCTGCATCCCGCAAGGCCATGACGGCGCGTATGACGGCTGGCTCTGCCATTGCCATGGCTCGGTCTACGACACGTCCGGCCGCATCCGTTCGGGCCCCGCCCCGGCGAACCTCGTCGTTCCCGCCTATTCCTTCGCCTCCGACACCAAGCTGACGATCGGCTGAGCGGCCAGCCCGCCATCGCGCCCCTTCGTCCGAGCCCAATGCAAGAGACATTCACATGAGCGGACCTTCCACATACGTTCCGACAAGCGCCCTCGGCCGGTGGTTCGAAAGCCGCCTGCCCGTCATGGGTCTGGTGCATTCGTCCTTCGTCGCCTACCCGACGCCGCGCAACCTCAACTACTGGTGGACCTTCGGCGCCATCCTGAGCTTCATGCTCGGCGCGCAGATCGTGACCGGCATCGTGCTGGCGATGCACTACACGCCGCACGTCGACTATGCCTTCAACTCCGTCGAGCACATCATGCGCGACGTGAACTGGGGCTGGTTCCTGCGCTACGCGCACGCCAACGGCGCGTCGATGTTCTTCGTGGCCGTCTATATCCACATGCTGCGCGGCCTCTACTACGGGTCCTACAAGGCTCCCCGCGAGGTGCTCTGGATTCTCGGCGTGATCATCTATCTCCTCATGATGGCCACGGGCTTCATGGGCTACGTGCTTCCCTGGGGCCAGATGAGCTTCTGGGGCGCCAAGGTCATCACCAACCTGTTCTCGGCCATACCCCTCGTGGGCGGCGCCATCACCACCTGGCTGTGGGGCGGCTTCGCGGTCGACAATCCCACGCTGAACCGCTTCTTCTCGCTGCATTACCTGCTGCCGTTCATGATCGCCGGCGTCGTCGTGCTGCACATCTGGGCGCTGCATGTCGTCGGCCAGAACAATCCGGATGGCATCGACGTCAAGAATGTCGAGAAGGACACACTCGCCTTCACGCCCTACGCCACGATCAAGGACAGCTTCGCGGTCTCGGTGTTCCTGATCGTTTTCGCCTGGTTCATCTTCTACACCCCGAACTATCTCGGCGAACCCGACAACTACATCATGGCCAACCCGCTGGTGACGCCGCCCCACATCGTGCCGGAATGGTATTATCTGCCGTTCTACGCGATCCTGCGCGCCATCCCGAACAAGCTGCTCGGCGTCTGCGCCCTGTTCGGCGCGATCATCGTACTGGCCTTCCTGCCCTGGCTCGACACCTCGCGTGTCCGCTCGGGCAAGTATCGCCCGGTGTTCAAGGTCTTCTTCTGGGCCTTCGTGCTGTGCTGCCTGGGTCTTGGCTACCTCGGCGCACAACCTCCGGAAGGCGGCTTCACCATCGCCGCGCAGATCCTCGCGGTCTATTACTTCGCTTTCTTCCTGATCATCCTGCCTGTTCTCGGCATCGTCGAAACGGCAAAGACGCCGCCGGCGTCGATCGCGGACGCGGTGCTCGCCAAGAGCGCCGCCGGCGCGAACCACTGAGGCCGGGGGACATGACAATGAACAGTTTCAAGACATTCGGTCTGGCGACCCTTCTGGCCACCGGCTTCGCCGTCTCGGGCGTGGCGCTGGCGCAGGAAGGCGGCGCTCACGAAACCAGGACGCCGACCAAGCAGAGCTGGACTTTCGCCGGCCCCTTCGGCCATTTCGATCAGGCGCAGTTGCAGCGCGGCTTCATGGTGTTCCGCACTGTCTGCGCGAACTGCCATTCGGCCAACCTGCTGGCGTTCCGCAACCTCGCTGACGCGGGCGGGCCCGCCTTCTCCGAGGCGCAGGTGAAAGCGCTTGCCGCCGAATACACCGTGACCGATGGTCCCGGCGACGACGGCAAGCCGTTCGAGCGCCCCGGCCGCCCCGCCGACTACTGGCCGGCGACCTACCCGAACCCCGAGGCCGCCAAGGCGACCCTCGGCGTCGCCCCGCCCGACATGTCCGTACTCGCCAAGGCGCGCGGCTACGAGCGCGGCTTCCCCTGGTTCATCACCGACCTCTTCACGCAGTATCAGGAAGGCGGCGTCGATTACATCTATTCGCTGGTCGCCCTAGGCTATACCGACGCGAAGGACCCGAACCACAACGACTATTTCCCCGGCGGTCACATCGGCATGGCCAAGCCGCTGTCGGACGGGCAGGTCGAATACACCGACGGCACGCCGAAGACGGTGCAGAACTACGTGCGCGACGTCTCGACATTCCTCGCCTGGGTCGCCGAGCCGACCCTCGAGCAGCGCAAGAAGACCGGCATTCGCGTCATGATCTTCCTGATCCTGTTCTCTGGCCTGCTCTATTTCACCAAGAAGAAGGTCTGGGCCGACGCGCACTGAGCGCCGCGGACACCCTGAGCGATAAAAAGGCCCGGGAAACCGGGCCTTTTCTTTTGTCGGGTAGATCGCGTCAGTTACCGGCGGGCTTCATTTTCTCGGGATGCAGGATCAGCTTCTGCACGCGCCAGTTCAGCACTTCGGCGACGTAAAGTTCATTCTCCGAGGGACAGGCGATTTCGTGAATCCAGCCAAATTGCTTGAGCTGTTTGCCGGACTTGCCGAAGACGCCCAGCAGCTTGCCGTCGAGTGTGAACTTGTAGACGCGTCCGGGAAAGGAATCGGCGGTGTAGAGATACTGCGTCGGTCCCGGCGTGATGCAAACGGCCCACGGCGCTCCGGGCATCTGGGTCATGTTGCCCTGATAGCCCTGCAGGGTCGGCGGCTGGTTGCCGATGGCCGGATGCGCGTCCGGCGGCAACGGCAGATCGATGCTGATGGCCCGTTCGAATTTTCCCTGACCATCGAAGACCTGAATACGCCGGTTGCCGCGATCGGCGACGTAGATATTACCCTTTGCGTCGGCGGCGATCGAATGGGGCGTGTCGAACTGGCCTTCGGCCTTACCCGGCGAGCCCCACGACATGACCCAGTCGCCGCTCTTGTCGACCTTGCCAACGCGCGAATTCCAGTAGCCGTCGGAGAAGTAGGCATTGCCTTGCGGGTCCCAGGTCACGTCCGTCGGCTGGCGAAAACGACCGTTCTCGAAATGGGTCGGCTTGGGCTGACCATTGCGCTTGTAGGGCTCGGACTCCTCGTCCGAGGCCTCCGCCTTGCGACCGAAAACCATGGACACACGGCCTTGCGGGTTGAATTTGACGATCATGTCCGAGCCCTTGTCCACGGCCCAGATATTATCCTCGCCATCGACCTTGACGACATGCGCGAAGGCCCAGGCATAGAGGTTCTTGCCAATCTCCCGGATGTAGCGACCATCGGGCCCGAATTCGAGCAACTGGGTCGCCTGCGCGCGATAGGCCGCGCCGGTGACGTTGCCTCGATGCAACACGAAAATATGCTTCTTCGAGTTGACCGCGACGCCCGAGACCTCGCCGAAATACATATCGGTCGGCAGCTTGAAGAAATCGGGGACGGAGTCGAAGGGAATTTCCGGCGGGCTCTGGGCCAGCGCGGGCGCGCAGGCGAGCATCAGGCATCCGGCGAGCGCCATCCTCATGTGTTTCTCCCCTTAATCGAATCTTGAACCGGTCGAACGTGACACGCGCCGCCGCGATTGAAAAGTGGCGGCGCGCCGCGCCATATCCGGGAGGCGAAACGCCTGATAAGAATGGCGCGTAAACGGGTCGAGCGGAGGCGGATTGATGAGGCGTTATTCGCGGACGGCGAGGTTCGTGATCGCCAATGGCGCCATTCTCGCGACCGGCGCCGCGTCAGGCGCCGCCGAACTCAAGATACTCAGCGGCAATGGCGGACGCGCCGCGGTCAGCGAGCTTGGCGGACGCTTCGAGCGTGAGACCGGCGTGAAGGTTACAATCGATTTCGCCGTCAACCCCACGGTGAAAAAACGGGTTCTGGGCGGCGAGGCCTTCGATATCGCCGTGCTCAATCCGCCGACCCTCGACGATCTCATCAAGGCGGGAAAGGTTCTGCCGGATACCCGCGCCGTCATTGGGCGCATCGGTCTTGGCGTCGGCATCCGCGAGGGCGCGCCGAGGCCTGACATCTCCACCGTCGAAGGCTTTAAACAGGCGCTGCTCAACGCCAAATCTGTGGCCTATCCCGAAGAGGGCGCGAGCGGCATCTACTTCGCCAGTTTGGTCAAGCGCCTCGGCATTACCGACGAAATGAAAACCAGGCTGCGGCCCATGCCGGGCGAATACAATGTCGAGGTGGTGGCGACTGGCGAGGCCGACATGGTCGTTGTCGTCGCCTCGCGCATGTTTGGCGTCAAAGGCGTCCAAATGGTCGGATTGCTTCCCGCGGAGTTGCAGACCTGGATCGGCTTCGCCACGGGCGTCAGCGCCAACGCGAATGAGCCAGACCTCGCGCGAAAACTGACGCGCTATTTTACCGCCCCCTCCGCGGAGCCGTTCCTGCGTTCGATGGGAATGGAGCCGTTCGTGGAATAGGCGCGTCAGCCGCGGATCGGCTCCACCTTCAGCGCGGCGCGCACGAAGTAGAACAGCAGCAGCATGCCGAACAGGCCGCCGGCGACCTCGAAAGCGATGCCGAAGGCGCGCGGCAGCTGGAAGATGCCGCCCAACGCCCAACCCGCCGCCCAGGACACGCCGACAAGCTCGGTGCCCACCAGGACCGCCACGCTGACGATGGTGAGGGCGTTGCGCCAGTTGATCGGTTTGGGATCGGCCACGGAAGTACTCCACCCGGCCATTGCGCGGCCGGCGCCTGCACCTATACCAAGGCCGGACCCGCCGCAACAGGACGCCGCATGAGCTCGACCGAGGTTTTTTCCAGCGCCGCCGTCGCCGCCCCCCACCGGCTGGCGGCGGACGCCGGGCGCGACATCCTGATCCAGGGCGGCAACGCCATCGAGGCCATGCTGGCCATGGCCGCGACCATCGCCGTCGCCTATCCCCACATGAACGGGATTGGCGGGGATGGCTTCTGGCTCATCCATGACCCGCGCGGCAAGGTGCGCGCCATCGAGGCCTGCGGCTTCGCCGGCGCCCACGCCACGATCAGGCGCTACCGGGACCGGGAGTTGGAAGCCGTCCCCGCCCGCGGGCCATTGGCGGCGCTGACCGTGCCCGGCGCTGTCGGCGGCTGGGCGCTGGCGCATGAACTGGCTCGATCCATGGGCGCGCGCATGCCCTTGCCCGAACTGCTCGCCAACGCCATCCGACACGCGCGCGAGGGCTTGCCTGTTTCCGCCGCCGAAGCCCGCACGAAACCCCGGGATTCCCACGATCTTGCGTCCCTGCCCGGATTCGCCGCGACCTATCTGATCGATGGCAAGCCAGCCGAGGCCGGCGCCATCCGCAAGTTCCCCGCGCTGGCGGCGACGCTTGAACAACTCGCCGACGCCGGCCTCGACGATTTCTATCGCGGCGATGTCGCCCGCGAAATCGCATACGACCTCGACAGGATCGGAAGTCCGGTCACCCGCGAGGACATGCGCCAGTATCGCGCGCAATGGCGCCAACCGCTGAAGCTCGCGATGAAGGGACACGCGCTCTACAATTTTCCGCCGCCGACACAGGGGCTTGCCTCGCTGATCGTTCTCGGCGTCTTCGCCCGCCTTGGCGTCAGACAGGCGGAGTCCTTCGAGCACATCCACGGTCTGGTCGAGGCGACCAAGCAGGCCTTCGCCGTGCGTGACGCCTTCATCACCGATCATGACCGCCTGAAGGGCGACCCCGATGATTTCCTCACCCCCGAGGCGCTTGATCGCGCCGCGGGCGCGATCTCCATGAGCCGCGCGGCGCCTTTCCCCATGCCGCCGGCCAAGGGCGACACGGTGTGGATGGGCGCCATCGACAAGGACGGGCTGGCGGTCTCCTACATCCAGTCCCTGTTCTGGGAATATGGCTCGGGCTGCGTCCTGCCGCGGACCGGCATTCTCATGCAGAACCGCGGTCTTGCCTTCTCTCTCGACGAAAAATCTCTGAACCCGCTGACGCCAGGCCGGCGCCCGTTTCATACGCTCAATCCGGCGCTGGCGACCTTCGCGGATGGCCGCGTCATGCCCTATGGAACCATGGGCGGCGATGGCCAGCCGCAAACGCAGGCGCAAGTCTTCACCCGATACATGTTCGGCATGGGCCTCGCGGAAGCCATCGACGCGCCGCGCTTCGCGCTTGGTCGCACCTGGGGCGCGGCGTCATCGCTGCTGGCGCTGGAGAACCGCTTTGATCCGACGCTCGTTCGCGCGCTGGAGCGGGCCGGGCATGAGATCGCCATCCATGCGGACGCCCATGCCGATGTTTTCGGCCATGCCGGCGGCCTGATCCGCCACGCGCGTGACGGACGCATCGAGGCGGCGCACGATCCGCGCGCCGATGGCGGCGCGTCGGGAATCTAGAGCCCCGCCGCCGTGTAGCCAAGACACAGCGCGATCCCGAGGAACATCACGACGAAGGCGGCGACGAGTTCCAGCCCGCGCGCGATGAGAACGCCGCGCGGCGAGCCAGCGCCAGTAACGCGCAGCGCGATGCTCTTGGCGAAGACCGCGAGCGCGGCGAGAACGCCGGTGGTGATCGCCGTGCCCAGCGCCATGGCGAAGGTCGAGGCGACGCCCGCCCAGAACAGGCCCTGCGCCAGCGCGAAGACCA
>CAISJZ010000363.1 GCA_903885755.1 uncultured Hyphomicrobiales bacterium
TCCGCCGCCATCCGCGCCGGAACGCCCGCTACAAACTGCCGGATCAGCTCCAATTGAATACTTGGAGGAAGCCGACTGCGTCGCCGTTTCCTATCCATCTGACAAAAATAGCCTTCTTCAGCTATCTATGTCAGCCCCAAAAAGAAATGCCGCTGGCGGCCTCGAGTTCTGAAAAAATATACGAGACTAATGGCCTGCCGATGAGAGCCTCGCTGCCGATAACGTTGTAAGTTAGCGAGTCTTGTTTCCAAGAAGCGGCTCGACCTAAATTTGAATTTACCTCGTCCCATTCGAATTTCGGCATAGCTATTGATTGAGCGAAAGCCTCGAATGAAAGCAACAACCACACTGAGAAAATCGCAGGTTTAAGCGGAAATGAACGGGAGAAACGGAATTGCCGACGAGTAGCAATCAAGCCGAGCAAATTTCGAAGTCGCATTTGTAGATCCCCCGGACCGCCCTCAGAAAGACCTGGCCAATTAGTTTCACGTATCTGCCAGTGATGCCATCGAAGGTCAAAAGTTGGTATCTTTTCCTTATTCGATCCAGTGTCGCTTCCGGGGCAAATCGCGAGTCGCCGCATGGGCGGACAATGTCCGCTTTGCCTCCAACCCGCGACATGCGCGCCTCGCACGCCCGATTGGCGCGAGAGTTCCTGACCGCCTTCGGTTCTACTCGCTCGCCTTGAACCCGGTCTTTTTCACGATGGCGCCCCAATGGTCCGCGCCGGCGTGGATGGCCTTGCCGAAATTATCGCCGGTGACGGCGACGACATCGAGGCCGAGGGGATCGAGAGCCGCGCGCACTTTTGCATCCGCGTGGGCGGCTTTCGCCGCCGCCATGATTCTGGCGACGATGTCGGGCGGCGTACCCTTCTTCATCAGCAGGCCATACCAGACGGTGGCGAGGAAATCGGGATAGCCGAGTTCGGTGAACGTCGGCGTATCCGGCATGGGCGAGAAGCGCGTCGCGCCGGTGACTGCGATGGCGCGCAGGGCGCCGGCCTTCAGCTGCGGAATGACCGGCGCGGTCTGGAAGAAACCGATTTTCGAGTAGCCGCCGAGCGTGTCGGTGATCTGTGGCGCCGAGCCCTTGTAGGGCACCTGCGCGAAATCGAGACCGAAGCGTTCGTTCATCTGCACGCCGAGAAAATGGCCGGGCGTGCCGGGGCTGTAGGACGAGATCGACAGCTTGCCCGGATTGGCTTTCGCCCAGGCGATGACCTCGGGCAGGGTTTTGGCGGGAACCTCGGGGTTCACGACGAGCACGATGGGCGCCTCGACGCCCTTGATGACGGGAATGAAGTCGTCGATTTTCCAGCGCAGGTCGGCATAGACGAAGGGGTTGATCTCGATCATCGACTGGGTCGCGACCCAGACCGCGTGGCCATCGGCGGGCTGGTCCTGCACGAACTGGGCGGCGACGACGCCATTGGCGCCGGGCCGCGTCTCGACAACGATATTGGCGCCAAGCGCCTGCGACATGTAATCGCCGAGGATGCGGGCGTAGAGCTCCACGGGGCCGCCAGGCGCGGCGCCGACATAGAACTTGATGGTTTGCCCGGCGAGCGGATTTGTCTGGGCGCTGGCGGGCGTGGCGGCGAGGGCCAGCCCGGCGAGGGCCGACAGCGCGAGCGCCCTGATCAATTGCAGCATGGTTTCCTCCGGGTCGCCTCCGCGCGGGGAAGCGTTGCCAGCAGGATGCTTCATCGGCGGATGGGCCGCAAGACGCCCTGGCGTCGCGCTTCGCGCTATGGACCCGATCCGCGCCCTGCCGTAAAAACGTGGCCAAGAGGGAGGAAACAATCATGTGGATGAAGAACACCTGGCAGGTTGCCGCCTTCGCGAGCGAGATCAAGCGCGAAATCCTGGCGCGGCGATTGTGCAACGAGCCGGTTATCCTGTGGCGGACGCAAGCGGGTCGCGTGGTCGCGATGGAAGATCGCTGTCCGCATCGCCGCGCGCCATTGTCCGTCGCGACCTTGCACGGCGACGAGGTGCGCTGTGGCTATCATGGCATGGGGTTCGACGCGGACGGCAAATGCGTTCACGTCCCCGGCCAGGACAGCGTGCCGGGCAATGCGCTGGTGCGCGTCTATCCCATCGTCGAGCGCTACAACCTGATCTGGATCTGGCTGGGAGACGCCGCGTTGAGCGATCCCGCGCTGGTTCCCGACGTGCACTGGATGGACGACCCGAAGTGGATTCCCAGCAACGGCTATCATCACATCAAGGCGAACTACCGGCTCGTCACCGACAACCTCCTCGATCTCTCGCACGAAACCTACGTCCACAAGGAAACAATCGGAAATGGCGCCGTCGCCGACTCGCCGGTGCAGGTGAAACTGGATCGCGGCCGCATCATCCGCGCCCATCGCGAAATGCCCGATATCGAGCCGCCGCCGTTTTTCGCGCATGTTCTGAAGCACTGGGGAAAGATCGACCGATGGCAGATCGCCATTTACATGCCGCCGGGCATGCACATGACCGAAGCCGGCGTCTATCCCGTCGGGACGCCGCGCGAGAAAGCCTACCTCATCCGCGCGTTGCATCTGCTGACGCCGGAAACCGAGCATTCGACGCATTATTTCTGGGGGAATTGCCGGAATTTCCGTCTCGACGAGCCCGAGGTCACCGAGTCCATCCGCAAGGGAATCCAGCACACATTCGACGAGGACAAGTTCATCGTGGAATTGCAGGCGGCGCGCCTGCGCGAGGAGGGCGATCCTGCCGTGCCGATGGCGACCATCAAGGTCGACGCGGCGCCGATTCAGGGCCGGCGCCTGCTAGCGTCGCTTCTGGAGAAGGAACAGCAGGACCCGACCTTCATCGCGCCGCCACTGCTGATGGCCGACGATAGCGTGGTGAATTATCCGCCGGTCGCGGCCTGAGTTGCGGCGAAAAAACGCCCGGCTTCCGGCCGGGCGTGTCTCGTTTTCATGCGACGGGAACGCGGCCTACTTGATGCCGAGCAGCTTCTGCGCGTTCTTGAAGCAGATCTTTTCCTTGTCCGCTTCGCTCATCTTCAGGCCTTCCATGATCGCGATCGTCTCGCGGATGTAGCCCGGACCCTTTTCGGGGTCGAAGGGGCAATCGGAGGCGAACAGCGACTGGTCGGCGCCATAGAAGGCCAGACCGCACTCGGTCGCGGCCTTCGAGCCGAAGACCGCGGTGTCGGCGTAGAACTCCTTGAAGTACTGCAGCGGGCTCTTCTTCATGTTGGCGCGCAGGGTCTTGTAGTCCTCGTCGGTCGTGCGGTTGCCGAGCTGGTCCCAGCCCGGGCCGACGCGACCCTCGAAGTAGGGCACCATCGCGCCGAGGTGATGGGCCAGAACCTTGAGGTTCGGGTGGTCGTCGAGCACGCCGCCGAACACGAGGCGGGCCATGGCGACCGAGGTCTCGTAGGGCCAGCCGAAGGTCCACCAGATCTCGTATTTCGACTTCTTCTCGGTCTTGTAGTCCGGCAGGTCGAAGGCGCCGCGCGAGGGGTGCAGGAACACCATCTTGTTGTGCTTCTCTGCAACCTCGAACACCGGACGGAATTCCTGCTCGTCGAGAGCCTTGCCGTTGATGTTGGAGTGCAGCTGCACGCCGCAGGCGCCGTTCTTGAACGCGCGCTCCAGTTCCTTCGCCGCGTTGGGCGAGTTCATCGGGAGGGAGGCGAGCCAGCCGCAGAAATAGTCCTTTTCCTTGACGCAAAGTTCGGCCATGCCGTCATTGCCGATCTTGGCGAACTCCTCGACCTGCTCGGGCGTGCCGAGGGCTTCCAGAGGCGGCATGCCCAGCGAGATGACCTGGGTATAGTCATACTTGCCGCGGAACATGTCGCAGACCTGCTTGCGACGGTCGAGGTCGTAGATGGCGGGGACGCCGCGCATGCGCGCGCCAATGTCTGCCGCCGCGCCGGGGGTCGCCAGCATCTTGTCCCAGATGCCTTTGGGAAAATAGTGGTTGAAACAGTCGATGTAACGCATGGGCGGGGCTTCCTCCGGATTGGCGCGGCTCTTTCGGGCGCGCGGGCGCGAACGTCTGGCGGACAAATAACCGGCTTTTCGGCGAGGGCAAGGAAAATCCGGCGCGGCGTTGTCGCGGGGAGGGGCGGGGCGCGGACGTGGCGCCCCGCGAAGCGGCGGCGAGACCTCAGGCGGCCTTGCGCACGGCCTCCTGGTCGATGCCGGCGAAATCGATCTCGGAGGCCGGCTTCGGACGGGCGAAGAGGAACCCCTGCACGGTGGTGCAGCCAGCGGCGCGGACACGCTCGAACTGGTCCATCGTTTCGATGCCTTCGGCGACCGTCGTGAAATTGAGGCTGCGCGACAGGGCGACCACGGCGGCGACGATGGGCTCGCTGCGCGAGCTCGTCGCCATGGCCACCACGAAGGAGCGGTCGATCTTGACGACGTCGAAGGGGATCGTCCGGAGATAGCTAAGTGTCTGTCCGATGAGTTCTTGAATCGA
>CAISJZ010000364.1 GCA_903885755.1 uncultured Hyphomicrobiales bacterium
CCCCTGGCTCGTCACCAAGGACGAGGTTCCGAATCCGGACGACGTGCCGTTCAAGCTGTTCTGCAATGGCCAGTTGCGCCACAACGCGCATACCAATGATCTCATCTACAGCATCTCAAAGCTGATCTGGCTGGCGTCGTCGTTCTATACGCTTTACCCCGGCGACGTGATCTTCACCGGCGCGCCGGCGGGCGTTGGCCCCGTCAAGCCCGGCGACACGCTGACGGCCGAATGCGCCGCCATCGGCCCGATGGAAGTCAAGATTTACGAGTACAAAAATCCGGCGGCGTAAGTCGCGACCCTCCCGAAATACAAGGGCCCGGCCGCGAAACGCGACCGGGCCTTTTTCGTGGTCTAGACGTGGTCTTAGCGCGCCCTACCCCATCACGGTGACGAGTTCGCCGAGATCGCCGATGCGAATCTTGATGACATCGCCCTTCTTGAGGAACTCGCCGCGCTCGGCGCCGACGCCGGACGGCGTTCCCGTCAGGATGACATCGCCAGGATGCAGCGTGATGTTTTTCGAGAGATCGGCGATCTGTTCGTTGATGTTGAAGATCATGTTGCCGGAGTTGGAATCCTGCTTCACGACGCCGTTGATCTCCAGAATGATCTTGAGATCGCGCTCGTTCTTCACGTCGCTCCGGAGCGTGATCCACGGCCCCAGCGGGCACGAGCCTTCCCAGTTCTTGTGGGCAACCCAGTCGTGGCGGAAACCGGATGTTGGGGGAATCGCCTCGCGGGTGCCCAGATCGCGGCACGACAGATCATTGGCGATGGTGTAGCCGGCGATATGGTTCAGGGCGTCGGCCTCGGAGATGTTACGACCCTTCTTGCCGATGACCACGGCAAGCTCCGCCTCCCAGTCGATTTTCTTTGCGTGCGGCTGCATCGCGACCGTCGCGCCAGGCGCCGCCAGCGCGTTCATCGACTTCATGAAGTGCCACGAGCGCAGACCCAGCGTATGCGGGTCGGCGGGCGCGGGTTGGCCGGAGCGGGCCGCCATCGCGGCGGCGTGGTCGGCGTAATTGGCGCCGGCGCAATAGATCGCGCCGGGATTGGTGATCGGCGCCAGAAGCTTGACGGACGACAGGGGCTGTCCCTTCGAAGCCGCTTCCTTCGCCAGAGCTTCAAGCCTCGGCAGGGCGGCGTCCCACGCCGACAGAAGATCGTGAACGGTGCGGTCGTCCTCGCGTCCGGTGACGGCGGCGACCTCGATGGCGCGGTCGCCCACGAGGATGGCGGCCCGTGGTCCCCTGGCTGTTTCGATCGTGGCAAGCTTGAAACTCATGAAAGGCGTCTCCCCTTGATGGACAATCGCGCTGGCCGACAGTCGCGGCCGCGCGGTCCTTGATAACGTCGGCATGACATTAGACGCGCCGGGCTCGAGTGCAAACGGAAATAACGGCTGTCACGGCGCCGAAACGTGGTCAACAGGTCATTGGACCCGGCTCCCCCTATGAAAGGATTCGCTAACCCTGTGGGAAAAACCGGGGCGGCGGAAACGAGGCAATTTGGTCGCCGCCGGGGCTCATCCCGAAATTGACACAATAAAAATTCAGTTTTTCAGAGACTTGAAAGATGTGTTGCAATACGGAAACACCTTGATCGAAATCAATTTCAATGCCGCCGCCAAGGTTGCGCCCGGCCGTCAGTTTGGTAAATTGCTGCCAGCGTAAACGAACACGCTCTACCCGCTTTCAAGAGGCGCCTAACAATGCTCCGCAAGATTCTTCTGTCGTCCGCGGCTCTCGCCGGCCTCACCACGGCGTCTTTCGCCGCCGACCTTCCGAGCCGCAAGGCTCCCGCGGCTGCTCCCTATGTCGCCATGCCGATCTTCACCTGGACCGGGTTCTACGTCGGCGCCGACATTGGCGGCGGCTGGGCTAATGATGCGGCCCGGAACACCACCCCCGTCCCCAACCTGCGCTTCCCTTACAATGGCTCGGGCGTCGTAGGCGGCCTGTACGCCGGTTATAACTATCAGTTGAGCAACGCGATCGTCCTCGGCGTGGAAGCTGATATCGACGCAACTTCGATTAATGGCTCAATCAACCCGACCGACGTGACCAATAATGTCAAGGACAACATTCCGTGGCAGGGGTCGCTGCGCGGTCGTCTCGGCTATGCGATCAACAACGTTCTGCTCTACGCCACGGGCGGTCTCGCCTTTGGCGGTCTCCAGATGAATTATTCAGACACCGCTGCGCCATTCAACGCGACGACCAACACCACCCAGGCTGGCTGGACGGTTGGCGGCGGTCTTGATTACGCCTTCAACACGAACTGGATCGGTCGCGTTGAATATCGATACACCAAGTTCTCAGCCTACAATGACGTATTCGGTGCGGGTGCGGGCGTTTTCACGGGCCAGACCATCCGTCACAGTGTGAGCGAAAACGCTGTCAAGGTTGGCATCGCCTACAAGTTCGGCGCGCCGGCTTCGGCGGTTGTCGCCAAGTACTGAGATTATCCAGTCCTCTGGATGGAAAGCCCGGCCTCTGGCCGGGCTTTTTTTTCGTTGCCTCCGCGGCCAACGGACGTGCGGCATAAAAGCGACATCCCTTCGAAACAGCGGGACAAATCGTCTGGTAATATTGCGTTAACCCGTCAAATCGCCTAGTGCCCCGATTCACTGGAACTGCGGGTAAAGCTGTTTGAGCTTAACGCGGGCGTCTGCGGTTGTGAATTGCCAGTCGGCTTTGGCATGGTGTTTGTTGCGATTGTCTTGCCA
>CAISJZ010000365.1 GCA_903885755.1 uncultured Hyphomicrobiales bacterium
AATATCGGTATTCGCGAAATCATTTCCCTTGAACAGCAGGGGCGAATTCAGGGTCCGAGCCAGCGCATAGGCCGCGCAATCCGCAAGATTGAGCTTGGCCTTGGAATTGAGGCCCTTGCCATACCGTTCGAATGCATCAGCCGCCGCGTGGACCTGAGCTTCGTCGAAGGGAATAATTTCAAAATCATTCTGTTCCCGAAGGAACTTCCAGACTGCTCCGGCAGCAACCGGTCCATAGCGGGCGCGCATTACGGTCCATGTCTCGTGAACATTCACGGCGGAAATGAGCAGACGATCCGCACGGTTGATCGCGGCTGCATAAACAGCGGCATCCGGTTCGAATTCGAAAATAGCGATGAGCGCGGAGCTGTCGACAACCATCACAGCGAATCGAGATCATCCATGATCTCCTGGGGAGATCGTGGATCGAGTATCGGCATCGCGGCGATTTCCGCCCCGATGGCGAGCATCGATTCGACCCGAAGTCGTTTCTTGGCGCTGATCGGCTCGTCCGCCACCCCGGCGGCGCGCGCGCGCTCCTCGAGGGCCAGCCGGATGGCCTCCTCGACGGTAACGTTCTGCGCGTCCGCCAGTCGCTTGGCGAGCGCTTCGGTATGCGCGGACAGGTGGATCATGGCGCCTAGATTAACACGAAAGGCCGGCGCCTCACAAATCGAGCCTCGCCGGATCTTGGGAATTATCGCGACAATTGGCGGGACAGGAGTAAGCTGCCGTTGGACGGCGGGAGAACCAGGGGAGGAAGCCATGTTTCTGCGCATCATCCACGGCAAACTGAAACCCGGCTCATGGATCGATTTCGAGCGCGCCTATTCCGACGCGATCGAGAAAGCCGGGCCAATCGCGGGGCTTTGCGGTCGCTGGCTGACGCGCGATCTCGACGATCCGGACGCGGGCACGACCATCAGCCTGTGGGCGAGCGAGGCGGCCATGGACGCCTATGAAAAGAGCGATCTTCTGAAAAACGGCATCACGGCCAGGCTGGCGCCATTTTTCTCCGGCGAATACCGAACGACAAAATCGCAGGTGCGCTTCGCCACCGGCGATCCGGCGCCCGGCGACTGGGTCGGCACGGACAACTGAACGACGGGCTTCGCGACAATCGGGCGATTGGCGTTGTTCCGCCTTCTGCGACGAAAGGCGCATGCCGGTTCCTTTCCCGCTTGCCTGCCCCCTGATATGACGAACTTGGGGAGGCGACATATTTCTGTCGCCGGAAGGTATCCGTCGGGGAGGATTCAATGACGAGCGTTTCGAGCGGGACGGCCATGGCGCCGCCAAAACCCTGGTACAAGGTGCTGTACATCCAGGTTCTGATAGGGCTCGTGCTCGGCGTTATCGTGGGGTGGCTGTATCCGGACTTCGCCAAAAACGACTGGATGAAGGCGATCGGCGACGGCTTCGTCAAACTGATCCGCATGGCCATCGCGCCCATCATCTTCTGCACCGTGGTCGCGGGCATCGCCCACATCCAGGAGGTCAGCAAGGTTGGCCGCGTCGCAATCAAGGCGCTGTTCTATTTCGAAATCGTCTCGACCTTCGCGCTCGGGCTCGGGCTGCTGGTCGCCGATGTGCTGAAGCCGGGCGCCGGCTTCTCCGGCAAGTCGGACGCGGCGGCGGTCGCCACCTACGCCAAACAGGCGAGCGAAATGAAGCCGGTCGATTTCGTGCTTCACATCATTCCCGACAGCGCCGTTGGCGCCTTCGCGGCGGGCGATATTCTGCAGGTGCTGCTGTTCTCGATCCTGTTCGGATTCGCGCTCATGGCGCTCGGCGAGCGCGGCCACACAGTGCGCTCGCTGATCGACGATCTCGCCCACGCCATGTTCGGCGTCATCGCGATCATCGTGAAGGCGGCGCCCATCGGCGCCTTCGGCGCCATGGCCTACACCATCGGCCGGTTCGGGCCGCAGGCTCTGGGCAATCTCGCCGGCCTGATCGCGACATTCTACGTCACGGCCATTCTGTTCGTCGTGATCGTGCTGGGGATCATCGCGCGAATCGCGGGGTTCTCGATCTTGAAGTTCCTTCGCTATATCAAGGATGAACTGTTGATCGTGCTGGGCACCAGCTCGTCGGAAAGCGCGCTGCCGCAGTTGATGGAGAAGATGGAGCGCGCTGGCTGCTCGAAATCCGTCGTCGGTCTTGTCGTGCCGGCTGGCTATTCCTTCAACCTCGACGGCACCAACATCTACATGACGTTGGCGACCCTGTTCATCGCGCAGGCCCTTAACGTGCCGCTGACGTTTGGCGAGGAAATGACCATCCTCGTCGTCGCCATGCTGACCTCCAAGGGCGCGAGCGGCATCACCGGCGCCGGTTTCATTACACTCGCGGCGACGCTCGCCGCGGTGCGGCCCGAACTGGTGCCGGGCATGGCGATCGTGCTGGGCATCGACAAGTTCATGAGCGAATGCCGCGCCCTGACCAACATCTGCGGCAACGGCGTCGCCGCCGTGGTGATCGCCTGGTGGGAGAACGAACTCGACCGCGACAAGCTCAAGGCGGCGCTCGATGGCGGCGTCGACCCCTCGAACGTCGAGACGGCGGTCACGACGGGCTGAGCCGATACTTTTTCAGGATATTTCGGGGCCCGGCTCGCGCCGGGCCTCTTTTTTTTTGAGAGGGCTTGCGAAAACCGGCG
>CAISJZ010000366.1 GCA_903885755.1 uncultured Hyphomicrobiales bacterium
AACCATGTTTTTACCCGCGTCCGGCACAGTCACATTCGTCAGTTGCTTACCCGGTTGTGTTCAATGCGTAGCGTGAGTGCCGGGGTGACCGGCTCGAAATCCCGGATTCAGGTCTCGCGTACCGGGATTTCGACGGTCCCCCGTCCCGCGCCTCCCGCGCGGCTGCCGCTCGACGAAATCATCGTTGGCGATTGCGTCGCCGGGCTCAGGCGACTGCCCGAGGCCAGTGTCGATCTCGTCTTTGCCGATCCGCCCTACAATCTGCAGCTTGAAGGCGCCCTTTCGCGTCCCGACCAGAGCGTTGTCGACGCGGTCGATGACGACTGGGACAAATTCGCGAGCTTCACCGATTACGACGCGTTCACGCGCGAATGGCTGACCGCGGCCCGGCGCGCCATGAAGCCGGAAGCGACCCTGTTCGTCATCGGTTCCTATCACAACATTTTTCGCGTCGGGACGATCCTGCAGGATCTTGGGTTCTGGATTCTCAACGACATCGTCTGGCGCAAGGCCAATCCGATGCCGAACTTCCGCGGTCGACGCTTCACGAACGCCCATGAAACGATGATCTGGGCCGCGCGCGATTCGAAATCCAAGCGCTACACCTTCAATTACGAGGCGCTGAAAGCCGGCAACGAGGATTGCCAGGTCCGCTCCGACTGGTACCTGCCGATTTGTACCGGGGGCGAACGCCTTAAAAATTCGGAGGGTCACAAAACCCACCCGACGCAGAAGCCCGAGGCGTTGCTGACGCGCGTTTTGCTGTCCGCGAGCAATCCTGGCGATGTCGTGGTCGATCCTTTTTTTGGCACGGGCACGACCGGCGCCGTGTCGCGACGGCTTGGTCGTTCCTTTATCGGCTTCGAACGCGACGAAATCTACGCGAAGGCGGCGCGGACGCGGATCGACGCGGTCGAACCGCTGCCGGCGGACGTTGTCTCCGCCGCGCCAACCAAGCGTTCGGAACCGCGCGTTGCCTTCGCGAGCGTGGTGGAAGCCGGATTGATCGCGCCGGGTGCCTTGCTGACCGACGAACGTCGCCGCCATCAGGCGGTCGTGCGCCCGGATGGATCGATCAAGCTTGGGACCGTCGTTGGCTCGATCCACAAGATCGGCGCGCTCGCGCAGGGCCTGCCTGCCTGCAACGGCTGGACGTTCTGGCGCTTCGAGACACGCGGCGGGCTCGAATCCATCGACGCGCTTCGCTCGACCATGCGCGCCGCCCTGCGCGACGCGGCGGAATAGCGGTCAAGCGCGTTCAGGCGGAGACGCGGGACTGCCGTTTCCACAGGCGGGCATAGACGCCGTTCCTGCCCAGAAGATCGTCGTGACGACCAAACTCGCGCAGTTTGCCCTTTTCCATGACGATCACCATGTCGGCGGTGACCACCGATTGCAGCCTGTGCGTCACGGAAATCACGGTGCGTTCCTTGCCGATCCGCTCGAGCGTCGCCAGTAGCGCCGCCTCGGTTTCGGCGTCGAGCGCGCTCGTGGCTTCATCGAGCAACAGAATGGCGGGATCGCGCACCAGCGCACGGGCGATCGCCATGCGTTGGCGTTGACCGCCAGAAAGCCTGCCGCCGCGTTCGCCCACGCGCGTCTCGTAGCCTTCGGGCAGCCCGCTGATGAAGTCATGCACTTCGGCGTCACGAGCGGCGGCCTCGATCTCGGCCTGCGTCGCGCCTTCGCGGCCCATGCCGATGTTTTCCGCGATGGTCGTGTTGAACAGGAAACTGTCCTGGAACACGATCGCGCATTGAGCGCGCAGGGATGAGCGCGTCGCCTCGCGCAGGTCGCGCCCGTCGAGCAGAATCGATCCCTTGTCCGGCTCGATCAGCCGAAGCAGCAGCCCCAGGATCGTACTTTTGCCAGAGCCGCTGCCGCCGACGATCGCGTAGGTGCCTCCGCGCGGGATCGTCAGATTGAAATTGTCGATGCGAAAGCGACCACCGGGATAGGCAAAGCCGATATCCCGGAATTCGATGTCGCGCTCCAGTCGGGGCAGGTCGACGGCGCCGACGGGATCCGCCGATTCCGGCGGCTCCAGCAGCAGTTCATCGAGATGGCGCATGCTGCCGGCGGCCTGCGCCAGCGTCGGCACCACCTGGGTCAGCCAGGTCAGGGCCTCGCCCATGTATAGAAACATGCTCTCGAAGGCGACCAGCGTGCCGACCGTGATCTGGCCCTGCCAGACCCATAGCGCCCCAAGGGCGAAGATCGCGAGATGAATGACGTAAACGCCGGTCGTCGCGGATCGCTCGACGAGCGCGCCGGCGAAGTTGAAACGAAAGGCCGTGGTGAACCATGAGGCGCCGAGCGCGCCAAATCGCGAACGGGCGCGCGGCGCTAGATCGAAGGCGCGCACAACGGGCTGAGCGGTGGCGTTTTCCTGCACGGCGCCGATAAGGCGCGCTTCCTGCAACCGCTTGTCATAGCCAAGTTGAAACGCCCGCTTGGCGAAGAATTTCGGCGCGAACAGGGACAGCGGCAAAACCAGCGCGCCAATAAGCCCCATCCAGAAATTGAACATGAACATGATGACGGTCGAATAGACGACCTCGATCAGCGGCACGAGCAATTCATGCGTCGCGGCCACGAGGCCGTGCTCGACCGCGACGGTGTCGCCGGAAAACCGGGACAAAATCGCGCCGGTCTCGTTTTTCTGAAAATAGCTCAGCGACAACATTTGCATGCGATCGAACAGACGACCGCGAATGTCGGCGACAAGCGCGGCGGCGACACGCGACGTTTGCCAATCGAGCAGCAATCCAAGGCCGGAGACGGCGATCGCCGCGAAGCAGAGAAACGCGATGGTCTTGGCGACAACGTCCCAGTTATGGGCGACGAGACCTTCGTCGATCACCCAGCGCTGGACCAGGGGAAAGCTGATGTTGAAAGCTGTATCAACGACAAGGACAACCGCTATCACCGCGAGGCGACGCAGATGCGCGCCCATGAATGGCGTTATAAACCGCAGCATGTAGCGAACATCGCCGACAGCTATGCGCTGAGGTTCTTCTTCCTCGTCGTCGTCAAGGAGATCGAGGAGCGATTCGTCGACTTCCTCGGCCTCCCCGGCAGGCGATGGCGGCTTGTCGTTCATCGGGCGTGCGGAATTGGCGTGCGCGGCATGGCTTCGGCCGGCGTTGGCGCCGACAGGCGACGGTGCTCGACTTCCGGCTTGCTGAAGAAGCAATAACGCATGCTCTCCTTGTCCGGATACCAGTTCCAGTCATCCTCGTCGGTTTCCTGCTCCACCCGCCAGACCTCGTCCAGCACCGCGGGATCGGAAATCGCGAGACGGAAACCATTACGAACGAAGGCCTCGGACCATTCCCACAATGTCCAGTGCGTGCGAACGCCAACAAGAAGCTGATAGTCCTCGATGACTTCCTGGGTCATGTCGGTGACGACGCCCATCGTCAGGACGCCGTAGCGGCAGATGCGGAACAATTCCTGGATCGCCTCGTCGATCTGCTCCTCGGGGAGATAGCAGAGACATGTGACATAGACGTAATCGAACGACTTGTCCTCGAACGGCATCTTGCGAACGTCGCCGAGAAGATTGCGCTTGAGCCACTCGTCCGGCGTCTTGGCATGAATATGTTCGCTGTTCTCGATGCCCCAGGCCTCGATGCCGAGTTCCTCGAACTGTTCGAGAGTGAGACCGTTGGCGCTGCCGCAATCGAGCAGCTTGTAAGGCGCCTTGGCGCCCCAGACCGCCTCGATGAGATCGACGGTGTATTCGGCGTTGAACAGATCCTCGAAGGCGTCCTCGTAGCTCCATTCTCCCGAATAGGAATCGAAGTACCCATCCGCGATGGCGCCGTCATCGCCCGTGGGCACATGCAGGCCAACCTGATCGGCGTATTTCAGCTTGCGCATCTGCGTCAGGATCAGATCGGTCGCGTAGTCGGCCGAATCATAGACGCCATTCAGCGTGGAATCGAACATGTAATCGCCAACGACCAGCAGGCCGGAATGCGACACGGGCTCGGGCATGTGGCGCGTTTTCAGCGAATGCACGGGATTGCAGCCCGGCAGACCGTTGATGGTGCCGATCCAGCGCTGAACCTTGCCTTCGATGATCGTGGCGCGGCCGGCGGCCATGCTGTCGGGCAGGGAATCGAGCGCCATCCTGATCAGAGTCTCGTCCGTCATGTTGCCCAGCGCCATGGCGTCGTTGCCGGCGAGCAGCCAGCCCAGCACGCCATAGGGCTCGCAGGGATGGCGACGGCCCTCGTCATAGACGCAGCAACCGCCGAAGGCGTCGGTCATGAAGAAATCGCCCGGAATCTGGTCGCGCCAGAACGGCTTCTCGAAAAGGATGCTGACGCGCAGGTAATGCGCGGGATAATCATAGTGCGCCAGATGCTTGTCCATCGCCAGGCGAAGGTCCCGGCTGCCCCATTCCAGACGCTCCAGCCAATAGTTCGGCAGGGCCAGAACAATGCAATCGAAATCAAGGTCTTCATACTTGCCGTCGTGGCGAACCGTCACGCGCAGGGACCCGTCGTCATTGCGCGCAACGCGGGTCGCGGCCGTATTCAGGCGAACCCTGGTCTCGGTCAGGGCCTCGGCGATCTTTTTCGTCAACTGTTCGTTGCCGCCAACGATGGAGTAGAGCCGAAGATAGTTCGGATCATCCATCAAAATATTCTTGAGCCCATCGAGCGCGCTGGTGAGGTTCGGCTCGGTGGCGACATCGCTCTTGGACGCGACAACGACATACTTTCGAGCCGTCTCGTCGGGAATTTCATCCAGAACGTCCCGCCAGGTCTTGCCCGCCCAGGGATGGCTGTTGTCGTCGCCGCTGTGGCCTTCATAATATTCGTCGGGCGAGAACAGCCGGCGACATTCGTTATAGAAATCGTCCAGCGCCTTCAGGGTGGCCGGGCCGCACAGGCGTTCGATATCCTTGTCGTCCCCGAGGATTTTTTCGCCCAGCACCACGGCGGGGCCGGATATCGGCAGGACTTCCAGACCCAGGCCCAGGATGAGTTCCTTCACCGGGTCGGGACCGAGATGGGAATAATCATAGAGCTCGGCGACGCCCGCCTCATAAACTACCGGAGCCTTCTCGAATTGTCGCGTGACGACCTTGCCGCCGAGCCGCTCGGACGCCTCGATCAAGGTAACTTCCGCCTGCCCCTTGGCGAAACTTTCCACGATCCGGGCGGTCATCAGTCCGCCGGGTCCGCCGCCCACAATACCGATACGCATTATCGCCCCTGCAATGCACCGCGACGCCCGCTTCCGGCGTCGCTAAAATTCATCTCGGGCGCCTTCGTATCGGAATGCGGCGCTAGGTTCAATTGTGCCCGCCCGCATTTGCGTCCGATCCTTAATCGGGCCGCCGACCAGAAGCGAACACCGCCGTTATTTCAAGAGGTTCCGCGACCATTGGCTGACGGGAAATCGCCACCGCGCATACGCGCGGGTAACGCGCCAATCGACTTTCGCCGCACGTTTGAGCTTCGGTCGCGCGAAAATCCAACGCCGCGCCCGGAATTTGACCTGAAGTCACACCGGATTCGGGCGGCCATGTGGACGTATCCAACCGGGCTTGACGAAATTTTGCCTCGGCCCTATTTTGTAACCGAGGTTACACTTTAGCGTTTCTGGGGTCGGGATGACGGATTCGCCCTTGATTGGCGCTCCCTCGGGATTGGGCGCGTGGTCCGACAGAACGGTGATCGCGGGTCGCGCGGCGATTGACGGGCGCACCAGTGGCGCGCGCGCCTTTCTGCCCTTTGTCGGCCCCGCGGTGATCGCCTCCATCGCCTACATGGACCCCGGCAATTTCGCGACCAACATCGAGGCCGGCGCGAAATACGGCTACATGCTGCTGTGGGTGGTGCTGTTCGCGAATGTCGCGGCCATGCTGTTTCAGGCGCAGTCGGCCCGGCTCGGTATCGTCAGCGGGCGCTCCCTGGCGAGCCTTTGCTCCGAATTCCTGCCGCGCCCTCTCGTCTATTTCATGTGGGTCGTCAGCGAAATCGGCGCCATGGCGACCGACCTCGCCGAGTTTCTTGGCGCCGCGATCGGCATGAGTCTGCTGTTCAACTGGTCGCTCATGAACTGTCTGTTTCTGACGGGCGCGGCGACCTACGCCATCCTGACGCTGCAGGGCGCCGGGTTCCGCCCGATGGAAGCCATCATCGCCAGCTTCATCGCGGTCATCGGAGCGAGCTACATCATCGAATTATGGATCGCGCCGCCGGTCTGGAGCGAGGCTTTCCTCGGCGCGGCGACGCCGCGACTGACCGACGCGCGATCGGTGGCGATCGCGGTCGGCATCATCGGCGCGACGATCATGCCTCACGCGATCTATCTGCATTCCGATCTGACCCACGCACGCGTGCCAGTGTCCTTGCCCGCCGAGATCCGGCGCGTGCTGAAATTTTCCAACATCGAGGTGCTGATCGCCCTTGGCGTCGCCGGCCTCGTCAACATGGCGATGGTGTGCATGTCGGCGGCGGTTTTCCACGCGGACAACTCCCAGGTCGCCGAGATCGAGACCGCCTATCGCACCCTCATCCCGCTGCTCGGGGGCGCAGCCGCGACTATATTCATGATCTCCCTGCTCGCGTCCGGCCTGTCGAGTTCGGTGGTCGGCACGATGGCCGGGCAAGGCATCATGCAGGATTTCGTCCGGTTCCGGATTCCGTTATGGCTGCGACGCGGCTTGACGATGATCCCGGCCTTCGTCGTTGTCGCGATGGGCTATGGCGCGACCGATGCGCTGGTCATGAGCCAGATCGCGCTCAGTCTGGTCCTGCCGGTTCCGATGCTCGCGCTCCTGTATTTCTGTTCTCGGCGCGACATCATGGGGGAATTCGCGACAGCCCGTCCGATGATGGCGATTTCGCTCCTTGCCGCCGCGATCATACTCTTGCTCAACGTCGCGCTGCTCCTTGGCATGGCGGGAATCGACATTCCCGGCCTTGGCGGCTGAGGCGGCATGTCGGGACAGCGGCTTGACGCGACCATCGATCCGACGTTTCGTCGCCTCCGCCATCGCGGCCTGAATCAGGAGAGCGACATGACGGTCGAGATCGGCGCGCACGGAGCCGCGCCCCCGAGCGAACTGCCGACGGAAACCACGCAAGCCCGGCGATTCGGCAAGACGCGCACGGCGCAGTCAACGGCGTTGCGCGAGGACTATGTCGAGCTGATCGCCGATCTGCTGGCCAACCATGGCGAGGCGCGGCCGACGGATGTCGCGCGCCGCCTCGGGGTGTCCCATGCATCCGCCATCAAGGCAATCGCGCGGCTGACGCGAGAGGGCCTGGCGACCTCGAAGCCCTATCGCGGCGTCTTTCTCACGCCGGAAGGCGATGAACTCGCCCGCCGGGTGCGCGCGCGCCATCGGCTCGTGGTCGATCTGCTGGTCGCGGTCGGTGTCCCGCGCGAGGCGGCGGAATCGGACGCCGAAGGGCTGGAGCATCATGTCAGCGAGGCGACGCTCGCCGCCTTCGCGAAATTCCTGGCGCGCTCGCGCGATGGCGATAAATAAAGCGGCCCGCCCGCCCGCTTGCCCTCACGCCGCGTGGCCGTTTTTCGTGTATGATGAAAACCGCGCGCCGGGGGGCGCGCTTCATGAGGGGTAGGGCATGAAGAACATTCTGGTTCCCGTGGAGCTGCATTCCACGATCGATTCGGTCTTCGCGACCGCCTTGCTGTTCGCCCGGCGCTTTGGCGGATATATCGAGGGGATGCCGCTCGGACCCGATCTGCCCGATCTCGTGGCGTTCGATATGCCGGTGAGCTGGACGGTCGCGGACCAGAACACCTGGAAGGAAATGGCCGACGAATCTCATCGCCAGTTTCTCGATTTCATGACGAAGGCAGGGGTGCCCCCGCACGAAACGGCTCCGGACACGCTCTCCTGGGGTTGGGCGGGCGATTCATCCTTCGGCGACACCCATGTATCGAGCTACGCCCGGCTGTTCGATATCTGCGTGCTAGGCCGGCCCGGCGCGGAGCGCGGCGACGCCCGCATGGCGACGGCGGAAGCCGCGCTCTTCGAGAGCGGTCGGCCTATCCTGCTCGCGCCGCCCAAGGCGCCGACCGTGCTCGGCGATACGGTTGTCATCGCCTGGAACCAGAGCATGGAAACAACCCGCGCCACCGCGATGGCCATGCCGGTCCTCCGCAAGGCAAACAAGGTCATCGTGCTCACCATTCCCGAGCACAAGGTCGATGGCCCCACCGGCGAACAGATGGCGCACAATCTGCGCGCCAATGGCGTGCGCGCCGAAGCGGTCGAACGCAGCGCGAAGGTGCGAGGACATGGCGAAGCCATTCTCGAAGGCGCGGCGGCGCTTGGCGCGGACCTCCTCGTCAAGGGCGCCTACACACAAAGCCGCCTTCGACAGATGATCTTTGGAGGCGCGACGAGCCACATTCTTGCGCGCGCGAACCTGCCAGTGTTCCTGTCGAGCTGAGGATCAGACGCGCCGCGACGGATTGGTCGCGGCGAGCCAGACGCCAGCGCCGGTAAAGACAACTAGCAACAGGAACGCCGCGCGGAACGCCGAGGCGATTTCACCCTCGACCACGAGGCGGCGCGCGGCGTCGAGCGAATCGAGCGCGCTTGGCCCCGAGTTGACGATTTGCGCGAACAGGCTCGCCGCCTGTGGATCGGTCGCCGCCAGCGAGGCGAAGAGGACGCTCGCCATCAGTGCGGTTCCAAATGCCGCGCCCACTGTGCGCGAAAACTGCACCGAGCCCGCCGCCGCGCCGATGAACTTGCGCCCCGCCTCGGTCTGCACCGTCACCTGCACGACGGCCATCACCGTGCCCATGCAGAAGGCGGCGACGCCCAGCACGACCATCAGATCGCTGAGCGACAGACTGTTCAGGGTCAATGAAAAGACGACAAACGTGATTGTCGCGCCCGCAAGGCCAATCGTCGGCATGATCATGGTGCGGCCGGTGCGCGTCACGATTCGGCCCGTAATGATCGAACCGAGGCCAATGAAGATGCTGATCGGCAGCAGCAACATGCCGGTCCGTGACGCGCTGGCGCCATGCACGACTCGAAAATAGATCGGCAGAAACGCGACCAGGGAGGTCAGCGCCGCGCCATGGCAAATCGCCAGCCCGTTGGATTTCCAGATCGCGGCCCGCTTAAACATCTCGATCGGCAGCAACGGCGAAGTCGCGCGCTTCTCCTGGCGCAGCAGAAGGACGAGCGACACGATCGCCAGCGCGAGCAGGGCAACAATCATCGAGACCGATTGCAGGTTGAATCGACGCGCCTGCTCCAGCGCCAGCAGCACGGGAACGACAAACGTCACGAAATACACCAGTCCCATGAAGTCGAAGGAGAAATCGGCGCGCCTCGCGGACTGTCGTGACGGCAGGCGCAGCACCAGCACGAAGGCGATGGCGCAGAGCGGCATGTTGAACCAGAAGATCGATGGCCAGCCGAACCTGTCGGTGAGGAAACCGCCAACCACCGGACCCAGCACCGCCGCCGTGGTGGCGACGGTCGCCAGATAGCCCTGATAATGGCCGCGCTGACGCGGCGGGACAATCTCGCCAATCAGCGCCTGAGACAGGGACATGAGTCCGCCGCCGCCGAGCCCCTGCAGCGCGCGCGCTATCGCCAGCAGCATCAGGCTTGGCGCGAGCGAGCACAGAATGGACGCGATGGTGAACATGCCGAGCGCGAAGAACATAAGCTTGCGACGACCGAACACGTCGCCAAGATAACCGTAGACAGGCGCCGCGATGGTGGCCGCCACGAGATAGGCCACGACCACCCAGGAAATGCGTTCGACGTCGCCCATGGAGGCGGCGATGGATGGCAAGGCGCTGGCGACAATTGTCTGATCCTGCACCGCCATGTACATCGGCAGCATCACGGACGGATACACCGCCCAGAATAGCGACGGCGTTTTCGCGGGGTCGAACGATCCACTGGGCGTGGTCAAGGCAGGGTCCTGGAACGGCGACGCGGCGCCTGCCGGGTCGGGCCATCTTCATAAAGGTTGATAGCCCGCGCGCCAATCCTCGCCGGACCGGTCTCAATGCCTTTCAACCGTGGATCAACAGGCCGACGCCGAGCACGATCAGGCCGGTTCCGCAAAGATCAGCCGCGCTCATTCCCTGCTTGAAGACGCGGCGGGAGACCACATGCGCCATTGGCACCTCGACCAGCGCGAGCGTGCGCACCTTGGTGGCGCTGGAAATGGCGAAGGCCAGAAACCAGAATTCCGATGCGACCGCGCCCATCATGCCGGCCAGCAGGGATGGCCGCCAGTTGGTCAGTATTTTGGCCAGAAGGGCGCGATCCCGCGCCAGCAGCCAGCCGACGATCACGACGCTCTGGATCAGCAATCCAATGAACATGGTCATCGTCGCGGTCATGATGAAAGATCGGGACTCGAGCGCCAGCACACAGCCGCGGTAGCAGGTCGCCGACATGCCAAAACACGCCCCGGAGGCAAGACCGATGATCGCCGGACGCCAGCTGTGCTTTTCGGCCTCCGCGCCCGCCGCGCCGCGCGGCCAGGACATGAGCAGCACACCCGCGGTCGCGATGAGAATCGCCAACGCGACCATCGGCGTCGGCACTTCGCCGAGAAAGACGATGCTGAACAGCGCCACCAGCACCGCCTCGGTCTTGGTGTAGGCAATGGTCACGAGGAACGAGCGGTCGCGCATCGCCATCAACATGAGGGCGGTGGCGGCCACCTGCGTCGCCGCGCCCCCGAAGGCCCACCAGAAGGCACGCACATCGGGAATGGGCAAGGGCTCGCCCGTGACAACGCGCAGGATCAACAGAAACAGAATGGCGAAGGGAAATCCGAAGAGAAATCGTACGTAGGTCGCGCCTTGCGTTCCCACGGTCCGTGTGAGGTCGCGCTGCATGGCGTTGCGCGCGGTCTGCGCGCTCGACGCGACGATGGTGAAGGCGATCCACAGCCATGAGGGAATCAGGGTCACGTCATATCCGCCCGCCGAACGCGCCGGTTTGACGCCGCCCGCCGGCGTGGCTAACACGAACCGATCCGGTCGCAAAGCGCGACCGCGCGCGCTGAATCGAAAGACAATGGCCGTCTACACCGAAGTGAGCGACGAAGATCTCGCAGCCTTTCTCGCTGGCTACGACATCGGCGCGCTGCTCTCCTGCAAGGGCATCGCCGAAGGCGTCGAGAACTCCAATTTCCTGCTGCACACGCAGGCGGGCTTCTACATCCTCACGCTCTATGAGAAGCGCGTCGACGAAGCCGATCTGCCTTTCTTCGTTGGGCTGATGGAGCATCTGGCCAGGCGCGGCGTCACATGCCCGCTGCCCGTGCACAATCGCATGGGCGAATGTCTCGGGCGCATGGCCGGGCGCCCGGCGGCGATCGTCACGTTTCTGGAGGGCATGTGGGCGCGCAAGCCCGACGCGCGCCAGTGCGCCATGGTGGGCGAGACGCTGGCCAAATTTCATGCCGCCGGGTCGGATTTCCCGTTGTCGCGCCCCAATTCCCTTTCCATCGGTGGTTGGCCGGCGCTATTCCAGGCCGCCGAGGCGCGCGCCGACGAGGTGCTCCCCGGGCTCGCGGTGACGCTCGCGACCGAACTGTCGCATCTGGAGCGTCATTGGCCGAGGGGCTTGCCGCAAGGCGTCATCCACGCCGATCTCTTTCCCGACAATGTCTTCTTCCTGTCGGGCGAACTGTCCGGCGTCATCGACTTCTATTTCGCCTGCGTCGACGCCTTCGCCTATGACCTCGCCATATGCCTCAACGCCTGGTGCTTCGAGGCGGACGCCTCGTTCAATCTCACCAAGGGCATGGCGATGCTCAATGGCTATGAGCGCGTGCGCAAGCTCGATGACGCGGAGATCGAGGCCCTGCCGATTCTTTCGCGCGGCGCGGCGCTGCGATTTCTGCTGACGCGCCTCGTTGACTGGTTGAACCGCCCCGAAGGCGCGCTGGTGAAACCGAAAGACCCGATCGAATACGTCAAGAAGCTGCGTTTTCACCAGCACGCGACGAGCGCGCGCGACTATGGCCTGTCGCGATGACCAACCGGGTCAAGGCCTACACGGATGGCGCCTGCTCGGGCAATCCTGGTCCCGGCGGCTGGGGCGTGATCCTCGTTTTCGGCGAGCACCGCAAGGAACTGTGTGGCGGCGAACTGCTCACCACCAACAATCGCATGGAGCTCATGGCGGCGATCATGGTTCTGGAATCCCTGAGCCGAGCCTGCGACGTCGATCTCTACACGGACTCGCAATATCTGCGCGATGGCATCATGAGCTGGATACATGGCTGGAAACGCAACGGCTGGAAGACCGCCGCCAAGAAGCCGGTCAAGAACGACGATCTCTGGAAGCGGCTCGACACGGCTCGGGAGCGCCATAACATCGAATGGCACTGGGTGAAGGGCCATGCCGGCCATGACATGAACGAACGCGCCGACGAACTGGCGCGCGAGGGCATGGCGCCATTTCTGACGAAGAAGGCGAAGGCCTAGCCTGGCGGGCTCAGTGCGCCATGAAGATCGGGACGGTCATCGACGCCAGAACCGTTCGCGACGTTCCGCCGAAAATGAACTCCGTCAGCTTCCAGTGGCCAAAGGCGCCCATCACAAGGTAATCCGCGCCGCTGTCCGCGGCATGGGACAGGATCGCTCCGCCAATATCGCCGGACGGCGGCAATTTCCTCAGCGTCGCGGTGACGCCATGCCGCGACAGGTGGCGTGTGATGTTGAAACCCGGCAGTTCCTCGGGCTTCTGGCCTTCCTCGATGATCTGCACGACTTCAACCTGCCCGGCCTTGCTCAGCAGCGGAATGGCGCCCGCGATGGCGCGGGCGGCGGGGATGCCGCCATCCCAGCAGACCATCGCCTTGCCGAGCTTCGCGGGCCCCTTGTGGATAAACGGCACGATGAACACCGGCTTGCCCGAATTGTAGAGGGCGCCCTGCGACATCAGGCGTTCCTCGTCGCCAAGATCCGGATTGCCTTGCCCGACAACGCAGAAATCGAAGTGACGCGCGAGTTCGCCAAACCGGTCGCGCGCGATCTGCGCCAGTGATTCAATCACGACGAGATCGGTCTCGACGCCAGCCGGTGCGGAGGCGGCGAGGGCCTTGTAGGCGGCTTCGGCCGCGTCGCGGCTTTCCTCGGTCAGTCTGGCGAAGGCCTCGTAACTGCCCGCGTCCTCAACCGTGGACGGCGGCAGATATTGAATGGCGATGCCCGCCGCCGTGAGGTGCGCGCCGGTCTGGGCCGCGAGCGACAGCGCGAATTCCGTGGCGGCCGCGCCAGCCTCGCCGGCTTCGAGGTGGACGAGGATATCCTTGATCGCCATTGCGCGTCTCCCGTTTGCTGAAGCGTCGCCGTTGGTCACGGCGACGATTATTTCGCTGCAAGCATAGCACGCCGGCGACGCGTGACACGAGGCGGAAGTTTCCATCCGCCTAAATGACGCCTATTCCGTCGGCTTCTCGTAGAGTTTCGGCTCCATGCGCACGGCCACGCCCTCCCTGCGCATGTAGTCCTCGAACTCTCGGCGGATGAAGGGGTCTTCGTCGTGATAGGGAACCGCGACGCCCCCCTTCTTGATGTCGATCGCCCATTTGTCGGTCATCGCCTCGCCGGGCAAGCCCGGCTTGCGGGCGGGATGATTGTTGGGGCCGAACCAGGCGGTCAAACGCAGCGGGTCGCGCGTGACGCCGAAGTGCTGGTGATACCAGTCGCCAGACATGGGCGCCGCCGAGACCATGCCGCCGGCCTCGTAATCCTGCCGCAGCACCTTGTCCGCGTGGCCGCCTTCCCATGGTTTGGAGCCAAGCGCGGCGGGCCACGTGTAAGTATAGCCCGCGCCCTTCACGCAGATCAGGATCGCGCAGGATTCATGCGCGTGGGCCTTGGAATAGCGGCCGGTCTCATGCTGGCCGATCCAGAGATGAAAGCGTTGGCCCGCCATTTCCGGCTCGATGCGGCGATAGCCGGGCGAGCGCCTGTTATCGAGCGGCAGTTCGCAGCCAATGATGTCGGGCATGAAATTGGTCTTGCGCATGGCCAGACCGCGAACAGGGTCGGGTTCCAGATCATCGCTGCTCTTGAAATAATCGTCCTCGCCGGAATAGCGGTCGGAAAAGTCGAACGGACATTCGAAAACGAAGCGTGGATTGTCGATGAGGTTCATGACGTTTGGCGCGGACGTGCCGCACAGCATGATCGCCGGCGCGTTGGTCGCGTTGACGAAGCGATGATACGCATTCAGCGGAATGGAAAAAAGCGATCCCTTCGCCCATTCGAATGTCTGCTTTTTCGTCTGGCCTTCGCGCCAGACTTCCGTCGAGCCGCGCCCCTCGATGATGTAGCATTGCTTCTCGAAGAGATGATGTTCGACGTTGAGCGCGCCGCCGGCGGGTATTTCCACGACATACATGCCCCACAGTCCCTCGGTGCCGAAGAGCTGGATGTAGGAGCCGCGTCCGCCGAGCCGCTTCCAGGGCGCCATGGGCAAATCGCGCGCGGTCTTGCAGCCAATGCCGCGAAACACCGGTATGCCCTCGGCCTCCATGAAGCGGTCGTAGGGCATTGCCGGGCGCCTGAACTTGCCGAAGCCCGCGTTCTCGCCGGCCTTCGGCTCGTGCCAATGGCTGCGAACCTCGTCATGCGGCATGGTGTTTCCTCCGGGGACGAATGTTTTGGTTTTAATGGTCGCGTCTCCCCTCCCCGTTGGCGGGGAGGGGATATAAGCGACTAGAACTTGTACAGTCGCGCGGGATTGTCGACGAGCAGCTTGTGCTGTTTCACCGGGTCCCGCGTCATCAGCGGAATGAGATCGACGAGGTCGCCATCGTTCGGCATCGTCGTCACATTGGGATGCGGCCAGTCAGTGCCCCAAAGAACCCGATCGGGAATGGCGTCGATCAGCGCGGTCGCGAAGGGAACGGCGTCGTGGAAGGGCGCGCCAGTCGCGGAGGCGCGTTCAAGGCCCGTCGCCTTGACCCAGCATTTCTCGTCGCGCTTCGCCAGATCCAGAAGCGCCCTGAAATTCGGCTGGTCAAGGCCCTTTGAGGCCTTCACCGTGCCCATGTGATCGATGATGTAGTTGACCGGCAGCGCCGAGAGAATCGGCGCGAAATCGGCGACGGTCTCGGGATCGAGATAGATCACGACATGCCAGCCAAAGCCCTTGATCTTGTCGACGACGCGATGAAAGGCGCTCATGTCCGGCGTGCGGCCGAGCCGCTTGAGAAAGGTGAAGCGGCAGCCATGGACGCCGGCCTTCTCCAGTTCGTCGATCTGCTTTTCCGTGAAACTGTCGTCGACGTTGCCGACACCCTTGTAGCGGCCCTTGCTGGCGGCGATCGCGTCGGTCACCGGGCGATTGTCGAGCCCGTGGCAGGAAGCGTTGACGATAACGGCGCGCTCGATGCCAATGGTTTCATGCAACCAGTTGAACATGTCGAGCCCGCAATCATGCGGGATATAACTGGCGTCCGCGGCGTAGGGATATTTGGCGTCGGGCCCGAAGATGTGGGTATGCGCGTCGCAGCTCAACGGCGGCGCCTTGAATTTCGGCTTGTTGGGTTTCGGATCGGGCGGAAGAATCGTTGGTGCGCGCGCCATGGTGATTTGCCTCGCTGGGAATGTGGATCGACGGGTCAGCCGATCTTCGGAAACTTGAACAAACGCTCCGGATTTTCGACCAGAAGCTTGCGCCGCGTGGCCTCCTCCGGCGCGAATCGCGGAACCAGATCGATCAGGTCGCCGTCGTTCGGCATGACCTTGAGATTGGGATGCGGCCAGTCCGACCCCCAGAGCAGGCGATCAGGCGCCGTCTCGATGAACTTTTTCGCGAAGGGGACCACGTCGTCGTATGGCGCGCCCGCCGCCGATGCGCGTTCGGGCCCCGACAGCTTGATCCAGCACTTTTCGTCGGATTTCAGCAGCGCGATCAGCTTCTGGAAATTCGGATGATCGATCCCGTCGGCGACGCCGAGCGCGCCCATGTGATCGAGAATATAGGGCATGGGCAGTTTGGCCAGCCGCGGCGCCATCAATTCAAGCGCCTTGGCGTCGACATAGAAATCGACCACCCAGCCGAGGCCCTTGATGCGATCCATCAGGCGATCGAATTCGCCGAGGTCGGGCATGCCGCCAAGACGCGCGATGAAGATGAAGCGGCAACCCATAAGGCCGCCACGGGCGAGGTCTTCGAGCTCCCTGTCGGTGAACTTTTCGTCGATCGTGCCGATGCCCTTGTAGGCGCCGTTGCTGGCGGCGATGGCGTCGATCACCGGGCGATTGTCGCGTCCATGCACGGTCGCGTTGACGAGCACCGCGCGCTCGACGCCGATTTTGGCGTGCAGCGCCTTGAACATTTCGAGTGGCGCCTCGGGAGGCGTATAGGTCCGCTCCGCCGCGTATGGATATTTCGAGACAGGCCCGAAGACATGGGTATGCGTATCGATCGAGCCCGCGGGCGCCTTGAACCTGGGCTCATGGGTGTTTGGATCGGGGCCGAGGATCAGCGGCGCCTTTTCGGTTGGCGTCACTTGCGCGCGAGCCGCGCTCGCGCTTGCCGATACCATCGCCGCGGTCGAGGCAGTCAGAAAGCGTCGACGATCCATGACTTCTCCTCAGGCCTTGCCGGCGCCGCGCTGCTGCGCGTCGGCGACGGCGCGGGACAGGCTTCCGTCCATGCCGAGA
>CAISJZ010000367.1 GCA_903885755.1 uncultured Hyphomicrobiales bacterium
CGAAATCCGCGCCATTTGCGGGGAGAATGGCGCGGGCAAATCGACCCTGGTCAAGATGCTGATGGGGCTGGTCCAGCCAGACGCGGGCGCCATAAAAGTCAATGGCGAGGCCATCGTTATTCGCGGGTCGCAGCACGCGCAATCGCTTGGGCTTGGACTGGTCGCGCAGGAATTGAGCCTGGCCCCGCGCCTGTCAATCCTTGACAATATCTGGCTTGGGAGCGCCGAGGCGCCTCTATTTTACCGCATTGGCCATCTTCGCGCCCGCGCGCGCGACGCTCTCGACACGCTTGGCGCGAGCGATCTGGATCTTGATGAGCCGGTACTGGGCCTGCCGATCGGCCAACGCCAAATCGTCGAAATCGCGCGACTTCTGGCGCGCGACGCGCGCGTCCTCATTCTCGACGAGCCAACGGCGACGCTTTCAGACGTCGAGATCGAGCGATTGATGGGCATCCTGAAATCCCTGCGCGCGAACGGACATTCAATCATCTACATCAGCCATCGGCTTGGCGAGGTGTTCGAGCTCTGCGACACAGTGACCGTGCTGCGCAACGGCGCGCATATCGTGACCGAGAGCGTGTCGGATATTGATCGCGACGGGTTGATCGAGCAGATGCTCGGCCGTCCGTTTGGCGACATGTATCCGCCGCGCGCGCAAGGCGACGACATCGACGCGGGCCTGGCGATTTCCAATCTCGCGATTCCCGGCCGCGTTCATCCCTTGAGCCTGATGGCGCCGCGCGGCCGGATTACCGCCATCGCAGGCCAGATCGGATCGGGCGCAAGCCTCGTCAATCGAGCGCTTGCCGGCCTTGAACATGCCGCGACGGGCCATGTTCTCGTCGGCGAGACGCCGTTAACGCTGGGCGCGCCGCCCGAGAGCGCCGCGCGCGGCATCGTCTTTGTATCGGACGACCGCGCCGCGGAAGGGCTTTTTCCCGATCTTACGGTGCTCGACAACGTGATGGCGGGCGACCTTCGCGCTCATGCGACGGCGGGCGTGGTCTCATGGACGGGCATGCGAATTGTCGCGCGCGAAATCGCGCGCAAGGTTGGCATGGATCCATCGCGATTGGGCTCGCGCGCCGGAACGCTGAGTGGCGGGAACCAGCAAAAGCTCCTGTTCGGGCGAGCGCTTGCGCGTCTCAAACCTGGAGTTCTGTTGATGAACGAGCCAACCCGCGGGGTCGACGTGGGGGCGCGCGCGGACATTTACGCGCTCATGCGTGATCTGTGCTCGCGCGGCTGGACGCTCATCATGACGTCCTCCGACCTGGAGGAAGTCGTTGGCATGGCCGATGTTGTTCATACGATGTATCGAGGCCGGCTCGTCGCCCGTCGCGCCGGAGCCGACATCGAATCGGCGCGCATTCTCGCCGACATTACCCATCCCCTGACAACGGAAGCGGCCGCGGCATGAATGTCCTCGCGGAACAGGGCGGTGGCTGGCGCTGGTCGATTTCCGCCGCGTCGGCGATCCGATGGGTCGTCCTCGCGGCGCTTGTCGCGCTGGCCCTGACAACGCCTGGGTTCCTATCCTTTCCCAGCATGATGTCGCTGCTGACGACGGTGTCATTCATCGGCTGCGTCGCGGTCGGCATGACGCTGATCACGATCAGCGGAAACATTATGTCGTTCAGCCTCGGCGCCACCGTCGGGGCTTCGGCGATGATTTTCATTGTCGCGGTCAACGCCCATGGCGTTCCCCTGGCGTTCATGTTCGCGTTGATGTTCGGGGGCGCTGTCAGCGCGGCGCAGGGATTTATCATCGGTGTCGCTCGCGCCAATCCGATCATCATCAGCATCGCGTCGCTCTCGCTTGTTTACGGTGTCGCCGAGGCTTTCGCGGAAAGCGGAACGATCTACGCCAACGCGGTCGTTGGATACGGACCGCTGAAGGGCGCCATGCTGGGCGTTCCCGTCGAATTCATACTTCTCATCGCGGTCACGCTGATTTCACAGGCGCTATTGTCTTTCACGGTGTTCGGGCGCGAGGTCTTCATGGTTGGTTCGAGCTATCGAGCGACTATCGCCACCGGCGCGCGCGCCTGGCGCGTGGTAACCGGCGCCTATCTATGGGCCGGCGTTCTGGCAGGCCTCGCCGGCGTCATGCTGGCGATCCGCTACGATAGCGCCAGCATGTCCTATGGCGTTGGCTATGACTATGACGCGGTTGCCGCCGTTCTCGTCGGCGGAACGCCCATGAAAGGCGGCGAGGGGTCGGTCTTCCGCACGCTGGTCGGCGCCCTTGTGATCGCGATCATTCAG
>CAISJZ010000368.1 GCA_903885755.1 uncultured Hyphomicrobiales bacterium
CATCGGCTTGTCGGGACCGACCTCGGTCAACATGCGGTTCTGTTCAGCGGTCAGCATGGATCGCGCATCCTCCGGTGTGTTGCTTGGCGGCTTGGGGCCGCGTCATTCCCCACCTTATCGCGTCATCGCGCGGACGGAAAGTTGCCGCGGGAAGAACCCGCCCGCCTACTTGCGCGACGCGAGATAGGCGATGACGTCCTCGACATCGCGATCCCCGGCGAGCCCGTCGAATGGCATCTTCGTCCCCTTCACCACGCCCTGCGGATCGTGGATGAAAGCAGCGAGCTTTGCCTCGTCCCACGTCCAGCCGGCGCGCGACATGGGGCCGGAATAGCGGAAGTCCTCGAGCGACCCGGCCTTGCGCCCGACGACGCCGACAAGACTGGGGCCGAGATCGCCGGGGCGCTCGCCATGGCAGGCCGCGCAGGCCTTGAACACTTCCTGCCCGCGCGCCGCGTCGCCGGCGCTGGCGGCGCCCGCGAGCGCGACGCCGGCGATGATCGCCGCCGCGAATATAACCCGCGACATTCTCACGCCAGCCCCAGCAGTTTCGTGGCGTTGCCGCCAAGGATCGCGACGCGTTCGGCGTCGCTCAGGCCTGGCGTGCCCATGACCTGCTCGATCGGATGTTCCTCCCAGGGAATGGGATGATCGGTGCCAAGCACGATCTGCCCGGCGCCGACTTGCGCAACGAGATGCCGGAGCCCTTCGGCCGAGAAAACCAGCGCGTCGAAATGCAACTGGTTGAGATATTCGCTTGGCTTCTTCTTGAGCGTGATCGCCTCGTTGCAGTTTTTCGGCGAGACGAAACAGGCGTGATCGCCGCGCTCGGCATAGGATGGCAGATAGCCGCCGCCATGCGCTGCCAGGATTTTCAGACGCGGAAAGCGATCGAGAACGCCCTCGAAAATGAGGTGCTGCAAGGCGATCGTGGTGTCGAGCGGATTGCCGATCGTGTTCGAAAGCCAGCCATTGCCCTTGTAGCGCCTGGCCATTTCAGGCTGTGTCTGCGGATGGATGAAGATGACCGCGCCGAGCTCCTCGGCCTTCGCCCAAACGGGGAAAAATTTCGGATCGGAAAACTCCTCGCCCGCCACGCTGCCGCCGACCGCGGCGCCGCGCAGACCAAGATTTTTGACAGCGTGCTCCAGCGTCGTCGCGGCAAGATCGGGAAATTGCAGCGGCAGGCTGGCGAAGGCGGCGAGCCGGTCCGGCCTCAGCGCGCACAGTTCGGAAAAGCGCCGGTTGTTGAGGTTGCAGATCGCCGCGGCTGTCTCCCGGTCCTTGCCATACCAGAACGGGTTGATGCTGAGCGCCTGCATGTCGACGCCTTGCGCGTCCATCGCAGCCAGACGCGTTTCAAGCACGATGAAATGTTCGGCGACGCCCTTGACCGGCGGCAGCACCGTTTTGGCGTCGGCGCCCATCAGATCGATGGCGTCCTGAAAATAACAATGGGCGTGGGTGTCGATTGTCTTCACGCGCGACCCGCCAATCTTGACGGGAAACGGCACGGCGGGAAAACTCAGCGGCGTTGTCGCGGCGGCGGCCCGGCGCATCCCGCAGGAACAGAATACGAGCCCCGCCGTCGCGCTGGCCGCGCGCGCCATGAATTGTCTGCGACCCGGCATTGAACGCCCTACCCTGAATTTTGCGCGAACGAACGCCGTCGCGTCTTGCGTCAATGGTGATGCGCCGCGGAAAGGCGGTCAACCCCACCCCCGCCTTGCCGCCTTCCCTTCGCGCGGTTACACGAAACCATGCGCCCCGCGATCCTCAATCCGCTCTTCGCGCCCCTCGCCAGCCTGCCCGGCGTCGGCCCCAAGACCGGCAAGCTGTTTGACCGCCTGCTGGATCGCGGCGCGGATGGCGCGCGCCTGATCGACGTATTGTTTCATCTGCCATACCAGACGGTCGATCGCCGAAACCGACCCAAAATCCGCGACGCCGAACGCGACGCGGTGGTGTTGATCGAGGCGCGCGTGGTCGAGCATCGCCCGCCCTCGGGCCGCTACTCCAAGGGGCCCTACCGCGTGCTCGTCGAGGACGACACCGGCGACATGCAGCTTGTGTTCTTTCATTCCAATGTCGCCTGGATCGAGAAGTCATTGCCGATCGGCGAGACTCGCTGGATTTCCGGGCGGCTCGAACTCTACGAGGGCCATCTGCAGATGACCCACCCCGACAAGGTGCTGGACGCCGCCGGCCTCGCGCGTCTGCCGCCGGTCGAGCCGGTCTATTTTCTCACCGAGGGGCTGTATCAGCGCAATGTGGCCCGCGCCGCCGAAGAGGCGCTCAAGCGCCTGCCCGCCCTGCCCGAATGGCGCGATCCCGCCGGCCTGAAGCTGCGCGCCTCGCCATCCTTCGCCGAGGCGCTGGCGCGGCTTCACGGGCCGGACTCTCCCGAGGCCATCGCGCCGACGGCGCCGGCCCGCGCGCGCCTCGCCTATGACGAACTGCTGGCGAGCCAGCTCGCGCTGATGATGGTGCGCGCGCGCATGAAAGACGAGAATGGCCGAGCGACGACAGGCACGGGCGCAACGGCGGAAAAAATCCTTGCCGCCCTGCCCTTCTCGCCCACCGGCGCACAGCGCGTCGCGCTCGCCGAAATTCGCGCCGACATGGCCAGCGACAAGCGCATGTTGCGCCTGCTGCAAGGCGATGTCGGCTCCGGCAAGACGCTTGTCGCCCTGCTCGCCATGACCAGCGCGGTCGAGGCGGGACGGCAGGCCGCCATGATGGCGCCGACGGAAATTCTCGCCCGTCAGCATTTCGAACGCCTCGGGCCGCTCGCCAGCGGCGCCGGGATGCGCGTCGCGCTGCTGACCGGCCGCGACACCGCCGCGCAACGCAGGCGCACTCTGGCGGACCTTGTCGCCGGCGACATCGACATTCTCATCGGCACCCACGCGATCTTTCAGGACGAAGTGCGCTTCCGCGATCTCGCGCTCGCCGTCGTCGACGAACAGCATCGCTTCGGCGTGCATCAGCGGCTCGCGCTCGGCGAAAAGGGTTCCGCCGTTGATATTCTCGTGATGACGGCGACGCCCATTCCGCGCACGCTGGTGCTCACCTATTTCGGCGACATGGATGTCTCGACCCTGCGCGAAAAGCCGGCGGGGCGCCAACCCATCGACACCCGCGCCATGCCGATCGAGCGCATCGGCGACGTGATCGAGGCGCTGAAACGCGCCATCGCCTCGGGCGCCCAGGTCTATTGGGTTTGCCCCCTCGTCGAGGAAAGCGAAGAGCTTGACGTCTCCGCCGCGCAAGACCGCTTCGAGAATCTCAGGCAGATTTTCGGCGACCGCGTCGGCCTCGTCCATGGCCAGTTGAAAGGCCGCGACAAGGACGCGGCGATGGAGGCCTTCGCGCGCGGCGAGACCAGCGTGCTCGTCGCGACAACTGTTATCGAGGTCGGCGTCGACGTGCCCAACGCCACCATCATGGTGATCGAACACGCCGAGCGTTTCGGCCTCGCGCAGTTGCATCAATTGCGCGGACGGGTCGGGCGAGGATCGGGCAAGTCGTCGTGCCTGCTGCTCTACAAGGCGCCGCTCGGCGACGTCGCAAGCGCGCGCCTCGCCATCATGCGCGAGACCGAGGACGGTTTTCGCATCGCCGAGGAAGACCTCAAGCTGCGCGGCGAGGGCGATGTGCTGGGCGCGCGCCAGTCGGGCTCGCCCGGTTTTCGTCTTGCCGATCTCGCCATCCACGCGGGCCTACTGCCGCACGCTCGCGAGGAAGCCGCGGCCGCGTTGCGCGACGATCCGGATCTGCGTGGCGAACGCGGCGACGCCCTGCGGCTGCTGCTCTATCTCTTCGAGCGCGAGGAAGCGGCGCGCTTGCTGCGGGCTGGCTGACACATCGGTTGGTACACTGATCTTGCGGCGCCGCACCATCGTCGCGAACTCTTGCGCGCGCCCGCGAAATGGCGCAGCTTCTTCACATTGGTTGAAACCAGACCGGCGAAAAGCCGGGTGGCGGGAGGATCGCATGATCAGACACAAACTGCTTTCGACGGTTGGCGCCGCGATGCTCGTGGCGGCCGGATTCGCATGTCCCGCGTCCGCGCAACAGGCCGCCGCGATCAGCGGAACGGTTTCCTCCGCCGAGGAAGGCGCGATGGAAGGCGTGATCGTCACCGCGAAACGACCGGGCTCGGTCGTCTCCGTCAGCGTCGCCAGCGACGCCCAGGGGCATTTCGCATTTCCCAAGGGCCGGCTTGATCCCGGTCAGTACAATCTCACCATTCGCGCCGTCGGTTATGAAAACAGCGCCGCGACCAAGGCCGACGTCACCGCCGAAGCGGCGGCGACCGTTGATCTGAAACTCAAGAAGTCGCGCAATCTCGCCGCCCAGCTCAACAACGCGGAATGGCTGATGAGCATTCCCGGCACGGTCGAGCAAAAAGACTTTCTCATGGATTGCACGAGCTGCCACACGCTGGAACGCATCGTGCGCTCGTCGCATGACGTTGACGAGTGGATGGACACGATCACCCGCATGAAGGGCTACGCGCCCGTCAGCCAGACCATCAAGCCGCAGCGGATGCTCGATCCCGCCCGCGCGGGAAAGCCCGAGCAGTACCGCAAGGCGGCGGAATATCTCGCCACAATCAATCTGAGCGCGACCGATCACTGGGACTATCCCCTCAAGACAATGCCGCGGCCCAAGGGCGCCGCGACAAAAGCCATCGTGACGGAATATCAACTGCCGCGGCCGACGATCGAGCCGCACGATGTCATTCTCGATAAGGACGGCGTTGTCTGGTACTCGAACTTCGGCGAAATGTTCATCGGCAAGTTCGACACCAAGACCCTCCAGCACACGGAATATCCGGTCAAGCAATACAAGCCGGACGCGCCTGTTGGCATTCTTGACATCGAATTCGACAAGAACGGCAAGCTCTGGTTCGACACGATGTATCAGGGCGCCCTTGGCGAAATGGACACGAAAACCGGCGAGATGAAGATGCATCCCGTGCCGGAGCAGTGGAACGATTTCCGCTCCCAGCTCAACTTCGTCGGCCTGCGCCACGATGTCGATGGCAAGGTCTGGACCAAGGATGTCGGCACCAACAACGTGCTGCGCCTCGATCTGGCGACCGACAAGTGGGAGATGTTCCATCCGACCGACAAGCTCGCCGGCGCGGGGCCCTTTGGCATCTACCAGTTGATCTCCGATTCCAGGAACAACGCCTGGCTCGCCGAGTTCGGCGACGGGCATCTCGGCAAGATCGACGCCAGGACAGGCGAGGTGAAGTGGTTCAACACGCCGACCGCGCATGGTCGCGCGCGCCGCATGGCGATCGACGACCACGACAACATTCTGTTGACGCTCTATCGCGCCAACGCCGTGACGGTCTTCGACACCAAGGAAGAAAAGTTCACGGAATACAAACTGCCGACGGAATACACGGCGCCCTATCGCGCCGCGCAGGACAAGAACGGCGACATCTGGGTCAGCAACATGACCACCGACCGCGCCGTCCGGTTCAATCCGGGCACCGGCAAGTCGACGGAATATCTGATGCCGACCGAGACCAACATGCGCTCGGCCTTTGTCGACAACACGACGGCGATTCCGACTTTCTGGGTCGGCTCGAACCACACGGCCTCGCTCGTCAAGGTCGAGCCGCTCGAGTGACCTGAAGCCGATGCGGGTCCGTCGCCGCGAGGCGACGGCCACGCACGCCGGAAAACGATCACAAACAATCACGGGAGAGGGATCATGAAAAAACTCGCGCTTACGCTCGCCATGGGCACTGCCGCCGCGGCGGTGCTCGTTTACGCGACTCCGGTCGGTCTCGCGCAAGCGCAATCGGCCGCCGCGCTCAGCGGCTCCGTCACCGCCGCGGGAGAGGGGCCGCTGGAAGGCGTCATCGTCAGCGCGAAGAAGGACGGGTCGAACGTCACGATCAGCGTGATTTCAGACGACAAGGGCAAGTACGCCTTCCCCGCGTCAAAGCTTTCTCCCGGCAAATACGCCATCTCGATCCGCGCCGCGGGATATGAGCTCGATGGCGCCAAATCGGTCGATCTCGCCGGCGCCGGCGCGACCAACGACATCAAGCTGGCGAAAACGAAGAATCTGGCCAAGCAGCTCACCAACGCCGAGTGGATGACGAGCATGACCGGCACGGACGATCAGAAGCTCGAGCTGATCAACTGCGTCGGCTGTCACACGCTGGAGCGCATCGTGAAGTCATCCTATGACTCCGATGGCTTCATCGACATCCAGACGCGCATGTCGATGTACGCGCAGGTCAGCCAGCCCATCAAGCCGCAACCGCGCAAGGAATTTTCCCGATCGAGCGATCCGGAAAAGCGCTTCCGCAAGATGGCCGATTATCTCGCCACCATCAATCTCAGCCAGGGGCCGCAGTGGTCCTACGACCTCAAGACCATGCCGCGCGTCACCGGCCGCGGCACGCATGTGGTGATCACCGAATATGATCTGCCGCGCAAGACCATCGAGCCGCATGACGTCATCGTGCAGAACGGCACGGTCTATTACACCAATTTCGGCGAGCAGTATCTCGGCAAGCTTGATCCCGTCACGGGCGTGGCCTCCGAAATCAAGATGACCCAGTTCAAGCCAGAATGGCCGACGGGCAATCTCGACATCAACCCGGACAAGCAGGGCAACCTGTGGATCGGCATGATGTATCAAGCCTCGATCGCCAAGTTCGATCCGAAGACGGAGACCTTCACCTATTATCCCGTGTCGAGCGAGCGCAACAAGGACGACACCCAGCTCAACATGGTCACGCTGAACCAGCATCTGGATGGCAAGATCTGGGTCA
>CAISJZ010000369.1 GCA_903885755.1 uncultured Hyphomicrobiales bacterium
CCGCGATCATCACCGCCCTGCGCGCTCGCGGATTTCCCGACGCCAGCCTCGATCTGGTCGGCCGCCCCGGCTGGGGCGATGACGCGATCAGGCTCGCCGCGACGCCCGGCGTCGTCATTCATGGTTACCAGCCGCTCGAACGCGGGCGCGAATTGTTGCAATCAGCGGACGCCTTGATCTCGACATCCCACGATGAGGGCCTCGGCCTGCCGCTGCTCGAGGCGCAATATGGCGGTTTGCCGATCTTCGCGCCCGACAGGCCGGTGTTTCGCGAGGTGCTGGGGGACTCCGGCCTGTTCCTCGACGTTAACGATCCTGCTGGAGCCGCCGACAGGATCGCCGCGCTCGTGTCGCGACCTGAATGGCGCGCCGTCGGGTCAAAGGCCGCGCTCGACAATCTCGATCGCTGGATGCTTCTCGCCGAACGCGACCATATTGAAGTCCTGCGCCTCATCGCGCGGCTCGCCGACGCCGGGGCCGCCTGATGCTGATCCGGCACACAATTCTTTATTTGCCCGCGCAACTTCTGGGGCCCTTGTTCCAGTTCATCGCCGCCGTTGTGTGGACGCACTGGCTCAACGCCGACGCCTATGGCGTGCTGACGTATATCCTCGCCTCGCACGAACTCATCTACGTCGCCTGCCTGGCCTGGTGGTCGCAATACACGCTACGCTACGCCGGATCCTTCGACGGCGTGGATGAGCGCGCGCGATTCCAGTCCTCTGAAAACGCGATTATCCTTTACGGCCTGCCGGCGCAGGCCATCCTCGCCATACTGCTGCTGGCGGCCCTGCACGTGCCGCTGACGCCAGCGATGGTCTCCGGCGCGATCGTCTGCTGTATTTCGCGCACCATCACCTCGCATCTGTGCGAACGGGCGCGCGGCGCGGGACGCATCGCCGTTTACACCGTTGGCCAGAGCGTCGGCCCGGTGGTGGGCTTCGGCCTCGCGCTGGCGCTCGTGAAGTTCGTCGCGCCAACGCCCGAGGCCGCGTTGGCCGGCTTCGCAATCGCGCAAACCGCGGGCCTCCTCTGGATCTGGCGCGAACTCCAGCTCTCGACCGCCATCGGTCGCCCCGATCGCGCCATCATGAAAGGCGCCATCCTGTTTGGCGCGCCGCTGCTGATCGCCGGCGCCGTTGCCTGGATCAGCGCCAATGGCATCCGTCTCGTGGTGGAGCACGTCGAGGGAACCGAGGCGGTTGGTCTCATTTCGGTCGGCTGGGGGCTCGGACAGCGCCTGTCGTCGGTTGTCGCCATGCTGGTGACGGCCGCCGCATTCCCGCTGGCGGTCAAACATCTCGTGGACGGTTCGCGCGAAGGCGCGATCAAGCAACTCTCGATGGGTGGCGCCATTCTGTTCGGGCTTGTCGCGCCGGCCGCCGCTGGCCTCATGCTCGTGACCAAACCCATGGTCGAGTTGATGATTTCCCAGCCATTCCAGGCCATGACCATCGCCGTCCTGCCGCTCGCGGCGCTGGCTGGCGCGGTGCGCAACCTGCGGATTCATTTCTGCGACCAGATCTTCATCCTGTTCGAACGCACCGATCTCAACATTCTCATTAACGTCATTGAAGCCGTTGGAACCGTCGTTTGCTGCTTTGTCGGCGTC
>CAISJZ010000370.1 GCA_903885755.1 uncultured Hyphomicrobiales bacterium
CGGGCTGGAGGCGCGAATCGTGGAGTTGAGCTGGTATGGCGCGGACGCCCCGGCAGTCCCGCTGGGGGGCGCCTTCCACAGCCAACGACTGCGGCTGGTGGCCTCGCAGGTGGGCGAGGTCGCGCCCTCGCGCAGGCCCCGCTGGAGCCACGCCCGCCGCCTCGCCAAGGCGCTGGAGCTTCTGGGCGACGACCGGCTCGACACGCTCATCACCGGCGAGATCGCCTTCGACGACCTGCCGACCGCGTTGCCGGCCTTCTTCGCGCCGGGCGCGAGCGGCCTGACCAGCGTCGTGCGCTACGAATGAAAACGCCGCCCCAAGGGGCGGCGCTGAACTCCAGTCGAACTCCCAAGGATTACTTCGGCAGCGCTGGCGCGTCGGGCGAGATCGACTTCAGGAAGGCGATGATGTCGGCCCGCTTGGCGGGGTCCTTCTCGCCGGCGAAACCCATCTTGGTGCCAGCTACGAAGGCGCTCGGCTTGGTGATGAATGTGTTGAGGTCCTCGTAGGTCCAGGTCTTGCCCATGCCCTTCATCGTGTCGGAATAGCCGCCGAAGCTCGTCGAGCCCATCTTGCGGCCAACGACGCCCGCCAGATCGGGGCCGGTCGGCTTTGGCGCGGCGCCCTTTTCCAGCGTGTGGCAGGTGGCGCACTGCTTGGCGAGCGCGGCGCCCTTGGTCGGGTCCGCCTTGGCCAGCAGTTCGGGCAAGGGAACGCTTGGCGCCGTGACGGCGGCCGCGGCGGGCGCGCCGCCCTCGGCGGCGGCGGGCAGGTCATAGCCGGGCTTGACGAGCTTGGCATGGGCGAAAAGCGAGTCGGAGAAGATTCCGAGGCCCATCACGAAAAGCAGGGTGCCGAGCACCGCGCCGGCGATCTTGTTGAACTCGAAGGAATCCATGCCTGAGGGCTCCGCTGTCGGGTAATCCACGCCGGCCGGATTCGGAGGCGCGAGAGAAATCGGGCGTTGATTACCCGCTTTGCGCCCTGCTTGGCAACACGTATAAGCGGCGACCCAAGGCTAAATTGTCGCGCAATGCCCAGTCCCATCGTCCTGATCCCCGCCCGCATGGCCTCGACGCGCCTGCCCGGCAAGCCGCTCGCGGAGATTCACGGCGCGCCGATGATTGTCCACGTCTGGCGCCGCGCCATGGAAGCCAGCCTCGGGACCGTGGTGGTGGCCGCCGATGACGCCGCGATCATCGCCGCGGTCAGGCGAGCCGGCGGTCACGCCGTCATGACCGGCGACCACCACCAGTCAGGCTCGGACCGGATCTTCGAGGCGCTCGGCCTGTTCGATCCGGACCGGCGCCATGACATTGTCGTGAACGTGCAGGGCGACTTGCCGACCGTCGAGCCCGAAACGATCCGGTCGGCGGCTCGGCTGCTGGATGATCCCGCGGTCCAGATCGGCACGGTCGCCGCGCCGATCTCGCGGCCGGAGGAACGCACGGACCCCAACGTGGTCAAGGTCGTGGGGAGCGCCAGCGCGCCGGATCGCCAGCGGGCGCTGTATTTCACACGCGCCACGGCGCCGCATGGCGAGGGGCCGCTGTTCCATCACATCGGCCTTTACGCCTATCGCCGCGCCGCGCTGGAGCGCTTCGTCGCGCTGCCGCCCTCGCCGCTGGAACTGCGGGAAAAGCTGGAACAGTTGCGCGCGCTGGAAGATGGCATGCGCATCGACGTCGCCATCGTCGCGGAGACGCCACTGGGCGTCGACACGCCGCATGATCTGGAGCGCGCCCGGGCGTTGCTCGCGCCGCGCGTGGAAACCAGGCGATGACCGACCAGCGCCATCACGCGCCCGCCACCCTTCGCAACCGGGACCCCATTCTGGACGTGTTGCGCGGCGTATTGCCGACAACGGGCCTCGTTCTCGAAATCGCCAGCGGATCGGGAGAGCATGTCCTGCATTTCGCGCAAAACCTGCCGGGTCTGACGTTCCAGCCCAGCGACCCTAGTCCCGCCGCGCTCGCCAGCATCTCGGCCTGGATGGCGAGCGTCGATTTGCCCAATATCCGCGCGCCCATGGCGCTTGACGCCGCCACATGGCCGTGGCCCGTCACGGCCGCCGACGCCTTTGTCTGCATCAACATGATTCATATTTCGCCATGGGCCTCGACCGAAGGGCTGATGCGCGGCGCGGCGGCGCTGCTACAACCCGGCGCGCCGCTCTACCTCTATGGCCCCTATCGCCGGGCGGGCGTCGCCACCGCGTCAAGCAATGAAGCCTTCGACCTCGACCTGAAGGCGCGCAACCCGGCTTGGGGCCTGCGCGATCTCGCCGAGGTCGCGGCGCTGGCGGGACGGGAAGGGTTTTCCGGACCCGAGGTCACCGAGATGCCATCGAATAATCTGAGCGTGGTGTTTCGGCGGCGCTGAAGCGCCCGATTGGTCAATTCATCCTTTTTCTAGAATTGCGGGCCGTTTCGTGTGAAACGATCCACCCACCATCCGATGTCGCGAGTTTGGTCATGAGCAAGAAGATCATCGCCTTTCAGGGCGAACCCGGCGCCAATTCCGACATCGCCTGCCGCGACGTCTATCCCGACTGGGAGCCTCTGCCCTGCGCCAGCTTCGAGGACGCGTTCGCCGCGATCTCGGACGGGACCGCCGAACTCGGCATGATCCCGATCGAGAACTCGCTCGCCGGCCGCGTGTCGGACATCCATCATTTCCTGCCGCGAGCGGGTCTGCACATCATCGGCGAGTATTTCCTGCCGATCCATTTTCATCTGCTGGCGATCAAGGGCGCGTCGCTCCAGACGATCAAAAGCGTCTACAGCCATGTTCACGCGCTTGGCCAATGCCGCAAGATCATCAGGGAACATGGGCTGAAACCGATTGTCACCGGCGACACAGCGGGCTCGGCCCGTGAGGTGATGGAGTGGAACGATCCGACGCGCGCGTCGCTGGCGCCCGCGCTGGCGGGCGAGATTTATGGATTGCAGACGCTGGCCGAGAATGTCGAGGACGAGAAGCACAACACGACGCGCTTCATCATCCTGTCGAAGACGCCGCGAAACGCGGCGGCGGGCAATGGCCCGACGGTGACGACGTTCCTGTTCCGGGTGCGCAACGTGCCGGCGGCGCTCTACAAGGCGCTGGGCGGCTTCGCCACCAATGGCGTCAACATGACCAAGCTCGAGAGCTACATGGTCGACGGCGAATTCGCCGCGACGCAGTTTCTCGCCGACGTTGACGGGCACCCCGACGACTGGAATGTGAAACTGGCGCTGGAGGAACTGGCGTTCTTCTCGCGCGAGGTGAAGATTCTGGGGACCTATCCCGCGCATCCCTTCCGCGTCGAGACGCAGAAGGCGGCGGAATAGGCGTCAGGGCGCGATGCCCACGCCATATCGCTCGGCGAGCGCCCAGAACCAATCGGCGTCGAGATCGACATCGCGCGAATGTTCGACGACGCATGGCGGCGGGTGATCGAAAAGCGCGAAACACATCGCGCTGTCGTCGTGCCGAGCGGTATAGGCGAGGCCGTCCGGTCTCGATGGGTGATCGCGCAACGCGCGTGACCACGCCCGCGGAACATCATAGGGCAATCCGCCATGCACGGTCTCCGCCGTGGCGCCTACGCGCGCCAGGCCATAGCCATGCAGTTGGATCAAGGTGAGGACGCGCGTGACGCGCAGGCGAACGTGGGCCTTTTTCCGCACGAAATCGATGGGAAGCAGCGTGCGTCCGGGCAGGCGCAGAAACGTTTCGGCGAAGGCGCCGCGAAGCTCCGCGGCCGCATAAAGAACTCCATAGCTTCCATCCGGCGCGTTCAAACGTCCGTTGCTTCCGCGGTCGAAATGGATTGGCTCATGGGCCGCGGTGTAAAACCGCTCAAGAATGGCGTCCTCGGCGATTTGCAGGAACTCCGGCTCGCGCGCCGCGAGATCGGCGGGCGGCGGCGGCGCGCTCAAGCGCCCTGCTCACCCACGCGTCGCGCGGCCTCAACCACGAGATCGATCTCGCCGGCCTTGAGCAGATCAATCGGCTTGCGTTGATCCAACCGACTATCCGGGTGAATGAGGAAATTCAACGCGGCGAAGCCATTTTTCGTTGGCAAGGCTTGCAGCACGGGCTTCAACCCCTCGACGATGGAACCGTCGTCGGCAAACTGGATCGCGGGGTAGCGGCGGCGATTGCTCGGACCGGGCACGGCGAGGAGCGTTGCTTCGTTGACGCGCTTGTCGATGGCCTGCCGCGACACGCCATGTAAAAGTTCGCGAACCTGATCGAGATCGTAGGCGCCGCCGGACATGCGCAAATCCTCCTCGGCCATCCGCGCGCCCCGCAGAAGCGCCCGCGCGCGCGGTCCCGGCAGAAACGCGCTTTCGGCGAGCCCATGCGATCCCGGCACGGCGAAGCCAAGGCCCGGCTCTTCGTTCAGCGCGAGAGGGCTGCTGGCTGGCTGGGCGGGGAAGGATTGCCTGACGGTGCGCATGAGGACCATATAGGCAACTTGGGCAACTTTGTCAACCTAAATGAGAGGTCTAAACCTTCACCAGCGCGCCCGGGCTCTTGAGATACTGGTTCTTCAGGGCATCGGCGATCCAGTAGGCGAGCGCGCCAACGGGCCCCGTCGGGTTCTTGCCGGCGTTCTGCGGAAAGACGCAAGCGCCGGTGACAAAGACGTTCGGCACGTCCCAGACCTGACAATAGCGGTTGAGGACGCTGGTGCGCGGATCGGTTCCCATGACCGCGCCGCCGGTGTTGTGAGTGCTTTGATAAGGCACGATGGAATAGGGAATCGGATTGGTGCGCGCCTCGACCTTTTGCGCGCCCATCTCCTTGCCAATCGTCGCGCAGACGTCGGCCAGCGCTTTCATCATCTTCTGCTCGTTGTCGAGGAAGTCGAAGGTCATGCGCATCAGCGGACGCCCGTAGATATCGCGATAGGTCGGGTCGAGATCGAGGTAATTGCCGCGATGGGCCATGTTGCTGCCCTGGTTCGACACGTTGGCGGCGTGCAAATAGTTCTGGGCTGTCGCCTTTTTCCAGTCGAGGCCCCAGCGCGGCGTGCCCGCCGGCACGGGCCGACCCTGGATCGGGCGTCCGCCGGAGGTCGAGCAACCAATGCCGCCGCCGCCGATGTAGCCCATTCTGGCGAAGTCGTAATTGCCGGCGTTGAAGTCGTCGATGTTGACGCCGAGCGCGCCCGCGCCCATGAAATTGTTGAAATAGGTCTTGTCGTCGAAAAACAGGGTCGCGCCGCTCGACGCCTGATAAGCATAGTTGCGACCGACGACGCCGGTGTTCGTCACGGGATCATAAGGCTTGCCAATGCCCGACCACAGCATCAGCGCGACGTTGCCGAGCGCGTAGGCGCTGAGCACCACCAGATCGGCGGGCTGGATGAACTCGCGCCCGCGCGCGTCGACATAGACAACGCCGGTCGCTTTCGTGCCGGTGGAGTCGAGCAGCACCTTCATCACGTTCGTGTTGGTGCGCAGTTCGAAATTCGGATTTTTGGCCGCGATCGGCATGACCGTGAAATGCGGGCTCGCCTTGGCGTTGGCCTCGCAACCAAACCGTTCGCAGAAGCCGCAATAATGACACTGGCCAAAGGCGACGCCGTCGGGATTGGTGTAGGGCCGCGACGCGTTGGCGGCCGGCGAGGGGAAGGGGTGATAGCCAAGATTTTTCGCGGCCTTCTCGAACATTACGCCAGCTTGCGTCTGCTGCAGCGGCGGGTTGGGATATTCGTTCTTGCGCGCGCCCTCGAAAACGTTGCCGCCCTCGACCTTCTGGCCATTCAGATTGCCCGCCTTGCCCGACACGCCGCAAGTTTTCTCGAACTTGTCGTAATAGGGTTCAAGTTCGTCGTAGCTGACGCCCCAGTCCTGAATCTGCATGTCCTCGGGGATGATTTTCGCGCCATATTTATCGATGGTCTGCTTGCGCGCTTCCTGATCCCAGGGCGTCCAGCGCCACGTCACTCCGTTCCAGTGAACGCCGGCGCCGCCAACGCCCTCCCCAGGAAGAAACGAGCCGAGCTGGCGCATGGGAAGCGCGGTCTGGGAGGATTTATTGCGGAATGTCAGCGTCTCGCGGGAAACGTCCTGCATCAACTCGTGGCGCACCGCGTAACGCAGTTCGTCATCCTTGCGAGGCTCAAGGAAGTCCGGGTTTGTATCGCGCGGACCGCCACGCTCCAGCGCGAGAATCCTGAGCCCCGTCGAGGCCAGTTCCTTGGCGATGATGCCGCCCGTCCAGCCGTAACCGACAAGCAGAACATCCACCGGCTTGAGTTGCGTGGCCATGTCAAATTCCTCCCCGTCGCCGCGTTGCGTTGGCGCGCGAATATTCGATCAGACGAAATCCTGAATGCCGCGTGTCTCGCCAGTGTAGGGCTTGTTGCGGAACTCATCGATCATGTTGCCGTACATGGCGGGCACGCCGGGAAAGCCGATCATTTTCCACGCGGCCTTGTCCCGGTTGCCGCCGTGAACGGGGTCGCCGAAATAGCCTTCCATGGTCAGGTTCAGGAACTGGTTGAACCAGACGGGCCCCGGAACATTCGCGAGTTGAGCCTTGCCCTGCTCGACTTCGGTGAGCACCGCCGCGCGCGTGGTCGCGTCGAGATCGCGCAGCGATTTCTTGCGTGACGATACCGAATAGGCGTCGACATCGGCGATGCCGATGCGCACGAGGTCGGCGGGCGTCAGAGGCAACTGGTAGCCCTGCTGCGGCGTCCCCTCCGCGAAGGGCCCCTGCATGTAGAGCCGCGCGCCGCGCCCGTAAGCGCCGGCGAGTTGCCGATCCATGTAGGTGGCGCAGCCTGCCTCGACGCCGCCGGGCCCCGTCGGATCGGGCGGGATGAGCGTGTCCAGCGCGGCCTTCACGAACGACAGCTCATCGGGATTGAAGAACAGCCAGCCGTCAAGGGCGTTTTTCGCCGCGCCAGTGGGAGCCGCCACCGGCATCGCGTGATCGTGGTCATGCGGCATGGGGGCGGGGCTTTGCGCGACGGCCGCTCCGGGAGCGAGGACCGCGCCGGTCGCCCCGACAACTTTCAAGAACCCACGCCGATCAACGGGTGTGTCGCCGCTCATGTGATTCCTCCCGATTTTCGGAGGCGCGGCTCGACGGCGCGACCCCTGAATTGACGAAAGCCTACCGCGGTCCCGCGCGACGCGCTATGGTTTTATGAATCCGCCATGACGCGCGGCGCGGGGAGGCTTCCATCAACTTTCGGCAACTCGCCTATTTCATCAAGGTCGTCGAGGCCGGCAACATGACGGCGGCGGCAGAACAGCTGAAGGTCGCGCAGCCGGCGCTCGGCGTGCAGATCCGACAGCTTGAAACCGAGCTTGGCGTCGATCTGCTGGTGCGCCATTCGCGTGGCGTCACGCCGACCGCCGCCGGTCGCCTGCTGCAGGAGCGCGCGGCGCGCATTCTCGCCGACGTGGAGACGACGCGGCGCGAGGTCGCGGCGATCGGCGGGGGTCGTCAGGACAACGTCGTGCTTGGCGTGCCGCCGAGCATGATGCTGCTGCTCGGCCCCAACCTGATGATCGACGCCCGCGCTGAAATGCCGGGCGTGCATCTGAGCCTCGTGGAGGAACGCAGCGTCGTCTTGCTCGACGCGCTCGAACGCGGCCAGATCAATATCTCCTTCGCCTGGAACGTCCCGGAGAAAGCCGACGTCGAGCGCATCGCGCTTCTGGAAGAGGACTTGCTGCTGGTCACGGCGCCGGGAGAGGCCGGCGGCGACGGGCCGGTCTCGCTCGCCGAAGCGTTGACCCACGATCTGGCCATTGCTGGCGAGCGCGGCGTCATCCGTAACATCGTCCAGGGGGAAGCGCGTCGACTCTCGCTGGAAATACGCCTCGCCTTCGAGGTCCATTCGGTGAGCGCGATGAAAGCGCTGATCGCGCGCGGCGGCGCGGCGACGATCATGCCATTCTCCCTCGCGCCGCGCGAACTGACCTCCGGCGAACTCGTCGGACGACGCATTGATCGCCCGCGGATCACCCGTACGCTTTACGCCGTGCGACCCGCGCGGGCCACGCCATTCACGCGGGAGGAGGACATCCGGCGGTTCCTCGACGGGGTGACCGCCAGGGCGCTCGCGGCCATGGGTCCACACGCGCGCGCGCTGCGCTGATTTGCTGCGTCGCAGCATCGTCGCGCGAAGGAAATCGTTGGGCTGCGCTATGAAATATGTCTTGGACAAGCCTACGACTTGAGTCTTATTAGGCCCGATGAGCGCGCCGGCCGGCAAGGGTCGGGCGCCCGGTCGAGCCACAGGGAGGGCATAAGCTCATGGCCGAGCAATTTGTTGGAAAGGCGTCCGAATTCAAGGATGGCGATCGTCAGATCGTGCGCATCGGCGAAGACGAGATCGGCATTTTCAGGCATGAAGGCGCGTTTTACGCCTACAGCAATTTTTGCCTGCATCAGGGCGGTCCGGCCTGCGAGGGCCTCACCATCGCCAACGTCGAGGAGCGCCTGCGCCCCGACAAGACCTCGATGGGCCTGCACTTTACAAATGACATGAACTTCGTCTGTCCGTGGCACGGTTACGAATACGACATGAAGACCGGCGCCCATGTGAAGGACCCGAAGATCAAGCTGCGCAAGTACGAAGTCGTGCAGAAGGGAAGCGACGTTTATGTCGTCGCCTAAAGTCGCGAAAGCGAAGACTCCCGCGGCCAAGTCTGGGAAGAAGGCGACCGCGGTCGCCCGGCCAGCCAGCGACGAGGGCATGACGCGCCAGGACAAGGCCAACTTCATCAAGTCGATGATGGAAGGCATCAAGCCCAAGGGCGCGGCGAAGGCCAAGGCGCCGGCGGAGCAACCCAGAAAGGTCGAGATTCTTCGCAAGATCTCGGCTCCGACGAAGGTTCCGTCCCGGCAAACGCCCGAGTCGGCCGAGGCGATGACATTCGCCGCGGCCCTCGAGTCCAAGCTGGCGGCGGGTGAATTCGACGTGCTGACGCCGGAAGCCTTTCAGGCGCTGATGGCGGCGCTCTGCAAGCTCTACAGCGCCAATGCGGAAGCCGGAAACAAGTTTTCCGTGGTCGAGGGACGTCTCGCGATCACTGGAACCGATGCGATGATTGTCTGCGGCGGATTGCTGAAAGCGGTCGATCTGCAGGTGTTCGAACTGGGTATGTGGCAAAGCTGGTCGGGCATCTGAACCGACCGCCTCGCCTTCACTTTTAAAAAACGGAGGGATTGACATGGACCTCATAGCCGATCGCGGTCGACGCGTACAAGTCGACGAACTCAACACCAGCAAGCTGCTGGCCCACGCCGCCAAGCAGACACGCGACAAGGGCTTCGACGACGTTCTGATCGTCGACGTCGACGCGCATCACTACGAGAATGAAAGCTTCGGCGAGATTCTCCCCTTCATGGAGAACGAGGTTCTCAAGCAGCTCGCGATTTCCTCGCGCGCCAAGGGCGGCCGCGGCAACGTCGCGCCGTCGGGCTTC
>CAISJZ010000371.1 GCA_903885755.1 uncultured Hyphomicrobiales bacterium
CCCGCGAGGCGCGGATGCTCCCGTCTGAGTGTTTCGAACATCGCGATCCCGTTCATCACCGGCATGGTCACGTCGCAGAAGACGAGGTCCGGTTCCAGGTCGAGAATGGCCTTTAGTCCTTCGGCGCCATTGGCCGCCTCGGCTGTCTCATAGCCCGCGTCGCGGAGTTCCTCGGCGAGATCCGCGCGCAGGTCGGCTTCGTCTTCGACGCAAAGTATCATGGCTTTGTACCCCTAAGCGGCTTTGGGCAGCGCGGCTGTGGCCTCGCCGCCGGCGGGCGCTTCCGCCCCGCCCGCGTCGACGATCGGCAGCTCGACGGTGAAAATCGTCCCTTTGCCTTTGACCGACGCGACGCGTATGTCGCCTCCGTGCATGTCGACGATCATTTTCACCACGTTCAGGCCGATCCCCGTTCCCGCGATCCCTTCGGAGGTTTTCGCCCGGAAATACCGCTTGAACAATTTCGGCAAATCCTCTGGATCAATGCCAACGCCCTTGTCTTCGACTTCGATGCGCGCGACGCCCGCCCGCAGCGAGGTCCGCACGTCGATCATGCCCGCGTCGGGTGAGAATTTGACGGCGTTGGCGAGCAGATTGGTCATGACCTGGTCGATCAGCGCGGGGTCGAAGCGCGCCGAGCGCGGCAGCGCGTCGAGATCGAACTGAAGGCGGTGCTTGTCCGACATTTCCATCTGCCGGAAACAGACGTCGAAAACCACCTGATAAAGGTCGCCGTTCCGCATCGACGCCTTGATTTCGCCGTGGTCGAACTTGGCCATCGCCAACACCGATTCCATCAGGCCGGTCATGCGCTGCACGGCGCGGCGGATCGTGTCGGAGCGCTCTGCGATGTCGGAGGACGTCAAATGGGCGGCGCGGCGGAACAGCTTTTGCGCCGAGCTGTCGATGATCGCCAGCGGCGTGCGGAACTCGTGCGACGCCATCGCGACGAAGCTGCGCTGTTGCTCGTTGATCGCCTGCTGCTTGACCAGGGCGACCTGAAGCTCCTCGGTTTTTTGCTGGATGTCCGCTGTCCGCTCCTGGACGATGGCCTCGAGTTGGACGTGCTGCTCGATGATGGCCGTCTGGCGCTGCGTGATGTCCACGTGAGTGGTGATGAAGCCGCCGTTCGCCGTCGGCTGGTGCGAGATGAGGATGTAGCGTCCATCGGTCAAATGGTCGATGGACGTGCGAAAGGACGGCCCGGACTCGCGCAGCCTTCGCTTGATTTTCGCGACATATTCCGCGGGGCCTTTCTCCGAGAAGACCTCTCTCGCGACGCGCATTTCCCAAATCTTCGTTATGTGCGTTCCGACGGGCAGATCCGCCTCGGTCATGCGGTACATGCGCGCGTAGCTTGGATTGTGGAACAACAGGTTGTCCCGCGCGTCGAAGCTGGCGATGCCCTGGCTCATGTTCGATATGACGGCGTCGAACATCGTGTTCGCGGATTTGAGTTCGTCCGATTTGCGGGCCAGATCAAGCTGGGTGGCCTGGGCTTTCCAGAACTGGAAAAGCAGGGTGCAGGTCAG
>CAISJZ010000372.1 GCA_903885755.1 uncultured Hyphomicrobiales bacterium
CCAGAACATTCTCAAGAACATTTTTGGCGTCAACGTGAAGCAGGTGCTTGGCTATCCTGGCAGCGCCGAACAGCGGATCGCCATCGAGCGCGGCGAACTCGACGGCGATTGTGGCGCCTGGCCAAGCCTGCCCGCCGATTGGATCGACGGCCACAAGGTCAATCCCCTGATGCGCTCGGCGCCCATCACGGCCGAGGGAATGCCGGCTGATACGCCCTACATGGTGGATATCGCGCCCGACGAAAAGTCCCGCAAAACCATCCGTTTGTTGACCGCCTCCGGACAACTCGGACGCCCCTTCGTGGCTTCGAGGGCGGTTCCAGCGGACCGCCTGGCACTCTTGCGCCGCGCGTTCGAGGAAACCATGTCCGATCCGGAATTCCTCAAGGATGCGGCGAGGCTCAGGCACCCTGTCTCGCCCAAGTTCGCGCCGGACGCCCTGAAGATCGTCGACGAGATATACGGGACGCCCGACGACGTCGTGAAGGCCGCGCGGCTCATCGCCGGCGGCTAGACCAAAACGTGCTATCAAGCCGTCCGGAGGCAGCTTGCATGACTGATATCCCCACACCCATCGCCAAATCCTTCGAGGAGGCACTGGGTCGCCTCGCGCCGCGCTGGCGCTCCTTTGCCGGATTTGGCGTCCTGCTGATCGTACTGGGACTCTTTGCGATCGGCATGGTCGCGTCAGCGACCGTCGCTTCCGTGCTGACCATCGGCTTTTTCATGACGGTCACGGGGATTCTCGAGGTCCTGATAGGTTTTGGCGCGCGCGAATGGGGGCGTCTGGCCTTCTGGGTCGTCGCCGGCGTCATTTACGCCGCCGCAGGGATCGTGACGATCGCCCGGCCCGACATGGCCGCCGCTGTCTTCACCCTGCTGCTCGGCGCGGGCTTCGTTGCGACCGGCCTGATCCGCCTGTTTGTCTCCTCTCATGCTCCGGCGGGGACGCCGCGATCGCTGGTGATTCTGTCCAGCCTCGTCACGGCGCTCTTCGGTGTCGTGATCCTCGTGGGCTGGCCTGGCGACAGCCAGATCGTTCTGGGAACAATTCTGGGCGTGGATTTGTTGTTCAGCGGCGTGGGTTGGCTGAGTTTTGGACTGGCGCTACGGGCTCGCGCGACTGCCTGAAAAACCTGTCCCAGCGTCAATAGACTGGTCACGAAACATTCTCCATGAAACGCGAACAAGCCTTCCGTCGCATTGATCGCGGAGGGGTTTTCGGTCAATACCATCGCGACCCGTCGCGGAGAATCGCGGCGTTTTTGGCATTTCATCCGCCAGCATGGGCGCGACGAGGAATCATTCCATGGCCAAGTGGGTTTACACGTTCGGCGACGGCAAGGCCGAGGGCGCGTCCGAGATGCGCGATCTGCTGGGCGGCAAGGGCGCCAATCTGGCGGAAATGTCCAATCTGGGGCTGCCCGTGCCCCCAGGCTTCACCGTCACGACCGAGGTCTGCGTCTGGTACTACGCCAACGGGCGCAAATACCCGGACGAACTCGTCGCGCAGGTCGACGCGGCCCTGGCGCACGTGGAAAAGCTCGCCGGGCGCAAGTTCGGCGACACGCATGATCCGCTGCTGGTTTCCGTGCGCTCGGGCGCCCGCGCCTCCATGCC
>CAISJZ010000373.1 GCA_903885755.1 uncultured Hyphomicrobiales bacterium
CGATGCCCAATCGCCGGGCATGGGCCGGATTCTGGACGACAACAGGCTTTCCCTCGAAGCGGATTTCGCCGCTATCCGGCTTCATCACGCCATAGATGATCTTGACGAGCGTGCTCTTGCCCGCGCCATTTTCTCCCAGCAGCGCATGAATTTCGTTATGCCCGATCGTTAGATCGACATTGTCATTGGCCAGACAGCCAGGAAACTGCTTGACGATGCCCGTGAGGCTCAGCAGCGGCGGCGGTGAACTGGAGGCGTCAGGCTGCATGGGAATGTTGCCGATCATCATGAAGTCAGACAATCTGCATCAAGTTTCATGCCAGTTGCAACACGCGCCGCGCGCCCACGTGGCACAAAACTGGCTTTCCAACAGCTATCGACGGGAAACTCATGGATATGTCGCAATACCTTCTGACGGCCGACGCGGTCCTGACCATGGCGCCGGGCCATCCGGTGATCGCCAAGGGAGCGGTCCTGACGAAAGGCGACAAGATCATCGCGGTCGGCGCGGCCGCCGATGTGGAACGGATGGCGCCCGCGGCCAAGAGCAAGGACTTCGGCAAGGCGGTGCTGATGCCCGGGCTTGTCAACGCGCATATGCATTCCGGCTTTCTGCGCGGCACCGCCGAGGGCTTGCCCCTATGGGACTGGCTGCGCCTTTACATCGATCCCATGCATCGCGTCTTGGCGCCCGGCGACGCCGAGGCGTCGTCATGGCTCTGTTACGGCGAAAGCCTTCTGGCCGGGACCACGACCGCGGTCGACATGTGGCGTTACATGGCGGGCTCGGCGCGCGCCGCGGAAAAACTCGGCCTTCGCGTCGTTATGGTTCCCTATGTCGGGGAAGCCGCGGGCTTCGATTATTTCGATACGCTGGATGATAACGAGACGTTGATCCGCGACTGGCATGGCGCGGCCAACGGCAGGATCAATGTGTGGGTCGGCGTCGAACATCAGTTCTATTTCACGCCCGAGGCCTGCCGCCGCGCCGTCGCCATGTGCGATACATATGGAGTGGGTTTGCATACCCACTCCAACGAAAGTCAGGTGGAAATTCCCGAAGCGCGCAAGCGTCACGGCATGCTGCCCATGCAGGCGCTCGAGAAACTCGGTCTGCTGTCGCCGCGAACCGTGCTACTGGCGCATTGCGTCTGGCTCGATCCTCTCGAAATTGAACTGCTACAAAAATACAATGTCGGCGTCGCGCACAATCCCACGAGCAACATGAAGCTGGCGAGTGGCGCGGCGCCTGTCGAGGCGCTGATCGCCGCGGGCATCGCTGTCGGCATCGGGTCGGATGGCGAAAAGGAAAACAACAATCTCGATATTTTCGAGGAAATGAAGGTCGTCTCGTTGCTGGCGAAATTTCGCGCCATGCGCGCGGACGCCCTCGACTCCTGGGATATCCTGCGCTCGGCGACAATCGAGGGCGCAAGAGCGATCGGCATGGCCGAGCGCATCGGCTCGCTGGAGCCGGGCAAGCAGGCTGATATCATCGCCGTGCGCGGCGACAATGCGCACATGACGCCCTTCATCGTCGAGGGTCCCTTCCAGAACCTGCACCACAATCTCGTTCACGCCGCGCAGAGCGGCGATGTCGCGATGACCATGGTCGACGGCGCGATCGTGGCGGAAAACGGCGTCCTGCTGACGGGCGACATGCCAGCCTATATCGACGCGATAGAGCGAGTGTCGCGCGAGGTGATCGCCCGCCGGAGCGCCTGGCTCGCAAAAAACACGGGCGGCGCGCATTCGCCCGTCTGAGCCGGGATCGTCGCGGCCATAGCCAAGACGCATTCAGTGATGCAATATGCTCCCCATAGCGCGGTTCGGGTCGTGGACAAGCGAAACTCGCCCGACGCCAGATAACGAAAATCCGCGGGGGAGGACATCATGAAGCGGCTTGTTGCTGGCCTGATCGGCGTATTGGCAATCGCGGGGTTTACGCCCGCTGGCGCCGACGAACCCTATCCCACGCGATCGATCACCATGATCGTGCCCTTTGCGCCCGGCGGGCCCGCCGACGTTCTCGCGCGTCTCGTCGGCCAGAAGATGAGCGAAGACCTCGGCCAGCAAATCATCGTCGACAACCGCCCCGGCGCCAACACGATCCTCGGCGCGCAGGCCGCGGCGAAAGCCAAGCCGGACGGCTACACAATCCTGCTGGCGATCGATGGCACGCTGGTCATGAACCAGTTTCTCTACAGCAAGCTCGCCTATGATCCGGTCAGGGATTTCGAGCCCGTCGCGCAGATCGCCGATGTGCCGTCGGCCCTGATCGCGAATCTCAAGAATCCAGCCAACACGTTGAAAGAGGTCATCGACATGGAGAAGGCCCGGCCCGGCTCCTTTCAGGTTGGCGTGAGCACGCCAACCTCGCAGGTCGCCACCGGGCTGCTCAACATGATGGCCGGCACCAACTTCGTCATGGTGCAATATGGCGGCGGCAACACCCAGATCACGGGCCTGATGGCTGGCGATATCGCGCTTGGCCACGAAAGCGTCAATGTTTCACTGCCGCTGTACAAGGACAAGCAGATCAAGATGATCGCCCTCACCGGCAAGAAGCGCCTGTCGCTCGCGCCGGAAATTCCAACCTTCGCCGAGATGTTCCCCGGCTTCGACATGGGCATCTGGCAGAGCGTTGTCGTGCCGGCGGGCACGCCAAAGCCCATTATCGACAGGCTGTATCAGTCGCTCGCCAAGGCCATGGCCGCGCAGGATTTGCGCGACAAACTTCTGGCGGCGGGGCTTGAGCCGACGATCAGCAAGAGCCCGGAGGATTTCAAGGCCTTCATCGCCGCCCAATCGGAAGTCCGATCGAAGGTGATCAAGGCGATCGGCATGAAGCTCGATTGATCATGATGGGTCGGGACCGCGCGGCTTGGATTTTTCCTTGCGGTCGGCCTTTGAAATATATTTCGGCTTCGGCGGCCTCGGCGGGGTGGTCGATGGCGCGCTCTCGGCGCCATCTCGCGCCCGATCGACGCGGATATTCTCGCCGCCCGGGCGGCGCATATTCGCGGCGAAATCCTGGGCGACCTTTTCGGAAATCTCGATTTTCGTTTCATTCTCGAAAACGCGGATGACGCCGATATCGGCCTTTTCAATATTGCCCTTGCGGCACAGCATCGGCAGCAGCCATTTGGGATCGGCGTTGCGCGTACGGCCAATGTCGAGCCGGAACCAGGCGGCGCTTCCAAAAAAGCGCTCTTTCTGGGGCTTGGGCGGACGAACGGGCGCATTGCGAGTCTCGCGCGGCTCGCGCGCGTCGCGGGTCTCCCGCCGCGCCTCGGGGCCATTGCCGGGATCGACGACATCCTCGATCGCGGGCAGTCGCGAGCGATAGACGCGGATCAACGCGGCGCCGAGTTGCTCGGGTGTGCGCTCCGAAAGCAGCAACCGCGCCAACTCGATATCTTCCTCGGCCGGCGCCTCGGTCAGCATCGGGTCGAGAAGCATCCGCTCCTGATCGAGCTTGCGGATTTCCTCGACGGTCGGCGGGCCGCCCCAAAAGGCCTGAACGCCGGCGTCGCGCAGCATCTGTTCGGTACGGCGGCGGCGCGTGATTGGCACCAGCAGCGCGCTGACGCCCTTGCGACCCGCCCTGCCCGTGCGGCCGCTGCGGTGCTGCAGCGCTTCGGCGTCGTGCGGAAGCTCCGCATGGATCACAAGGCCAAGATTGGGCAGGTCGATGCCGCGAGCCGCGACATCGGTGGCGACGCAGACGCGCGCGCGCCCGTCGCGCAGAGCCTGCATGGATTGATTGCGTTCATGCTGGCTCAATTCGCCAGACAGCAGCACCGTGGCGAAGCCGCGTTCGAGCAGCATCGCGTGCAGATGACGCACCGCCTCGCGCGTGTTGCAGAACACGATCGCGGTTTGCGCGTCGACGAACCGCAGCAGATTGACAACGGCCTTTTCCGTCTCGCGCGGCGACACCCGGATGGCGCGATATTCGATGTCGGCGTGGCCGCCTTCGTCGTTGGCGACGTCGATGCGCAGCGCGTTGCGCTGATAGCGGCGCGCCAGGGTCGCGATGCCCTTGGGCATGGTCGCCGAGAACATCAACGTGCGCCGATCGGCGGGCATGGCCTCAAGAATGAATTCAAGATCCTCGCGGAAACCGAGATCGAGCATTTCGTCGGCTTCGTCCAGAACGACCGCCGCCAGCGCCGAGACGTTCAGGCCATTCCGCTCGATGTGGTCGCGCAAACGGCCGGGCGTCCCCACGACGATATGCGCGCCGTCCGCCAACATGCGGCGTTCGCGCTTGGCGTCCATGCCGCCCACGCAGGACACGATTTTCGCGCCGGTATACTGGTAGAGCCAGGTCAGTTCGCGCTCGACCTGCATGGCGAGTTCGCGGGTGGGCGCGATAATAAGCGCGAGCGGCTTGCCCGCGACGCCCAACTTCCCGTCCACGCCGAACAGGTCCGATGCGATGGCAAGGCCGTAAGCGACCGTCTTGCCCGAACCGGTCTGCGCGGAAACGAGCACGTCGCGGCCCTCCGCCTGCCCGGTCAGGACGGCGGATTGGACAGGCGTGGGGTCATTGTAGTTGCGCTCGGCGAGCGCGCGGGCCAGCACGGGGCTGGTTACAGGAAAGGTCACGAGTGGATACCTGACGGGATGAGAGGCGCCGGGCTGGATCGATAACGCCGACGATTTGAGCCGCGGGCGAGCGAACCCGCTCCGGGGGCGAGCCAGTCCCATACGGCATATGCGTCGCGAAAGCCATCAAATTGGCGAGGGCGCGCCCCGTCCGCTCGTCTGGCCTTTCCTGGCCTGAAATGCCATAGCGCAATCCAGCCCTCTCAATGCCCCGGAATGCCGCCATGACCGAATCCACGCGAGATAGCAACGGAACAGAACTGAAGGACGGGGATTCCGTGACGCTAATCAAGGATCTGAAGGTCAAGGGCACGTCCACAACGCTCAAGCGCGGAACGCTCGTCAAGAATATCCGCCTGACGGACGATCCCGATGAGATCGAGTGCAACGCCGACAAGGTGAAGGGCCTGGTATTGAAGACCGCGTTTCTGAAGCGGGCCTGATTGGCGCGGTCTCCAGGCGCCTCAAAAAGCGGCGCCGGGCGATAGACGCGACCAAGCGCCACGATTGTTAAAGAAATGCTCTGTGCTTAATGTGCCGCCGTTAACCCGTGGCGCGTGACGCGCCCCGGCCATTCCTTGTTTTCATTGCGGGAACCGACCATGCTTTTCTTGATCTCTCATTACTGGGGCTGGCTTGCGGCGATTGCCGGCGTCGGCCTGCTGATCGGTTCGATGTCCAGCAAGGGCGCCGAGCCAGATCAATCCTATTTCAAGTGGTTTTCACCGGTATTCGGGCTCTTCGCGGTCGGCATCGCCGCCGCGGCGGCGCATTGGCTGCTGGGTCGCCCGGCGGTCTGGCTGGAAACGGCCCTGCTGGCCTTCGTCAGCTACGTCGTTGGCGGGGCGGTTGGCGCGATCGTGACCGGCGCCTCGCCGCATCCCCGCAAGGCCTGGTGGGGCGGCGGCGTCATCGCGGGCCTCATCTGGCTTTGCTCCAGCGCCTTGGGAATCGAGCCAGTCGAAGCGCTGCTGAAGCCGATGGCGGCGGACGCGGTCAAGACCGCTGGGGGCGATCCGGCTCTGGTGGATGTGTCGGGACGGGACGCGCTTCTGGCGATCAGCGCCGGCGACGCGGCCAAGCGCATGGCGCTCGCGGGCAAGATTCTCGAAATTGACGGCGTTCGCCAGGTGAACGAGGTCGCTGAAATTCCGGTTTCCGCGAAGGCCGCGGCCGATGCCGCCGCCGCTGCGAAAGAGGCCACCGACAAGGCCGCCGCGGACGCCGCCACGGCAAAAGCGACCGCCGAAAAAGCCGCCGCCGACCAGGCCGCCGCCGCGAAAGCAGTGGCTGACAAGGCAGCCGGAGACAAAGCCGCGGCGGACAAGGCGTTGGCTGACAAGGCCGCCGCCGATAAGGCGGCCGCGGACAAGGCTCTCGCGGCCAAGGCTGGCGGCGTCAAGACGGCGGCCGAGATAGCGGCCGAAAAAGCGGCCCTGATCGCCGCTTCCGGCGCCCTGCCCTCGAGCGGGCCGCTGTCGGCGGCGCAGTGCCAGACCGCCCTTGGCGGTCTCGTCGCGAGCGAAAAGATCGTCTTCGCCACTGCGAGCGCCACCATTTCCGATCAGTCCAAGGCGCTGATCGGCAAGGTCGGAGCCATACTGGGCCGCTGCGCGGAGTCGAAGTTCGAAATTTCCGGCCATACCGATTCCACCGGCGATCCCGATCGCAACAAGGCCCTGTCCGAGCGCCGGGCGCAGGCCGTCGTCGACGAACTCGTCAAGAGCGGCGCCGACAAGGCGCGGCTGACGGCGGTCGGCCATGGGGCGGATACGCCCATCGCCACCAACGACACCGATGATGGTCGCGCCGAAAACCGCCGCATCGAGTTCAAGGTCAACTGACGCGCAGATCGCGCGAGGCGGCGCTCGCCTCGCGTGGTCGGCCCAAACACGAAATTAACCATTCTCGCTCATCCTGAGACCTTCGGGTTTCAGGGTGTACGAGTCATGACGAGCCGTCGGCTGGTTTGCGTGGGTGGACTATCATCGCTTGCGGCGGCGCTCGCGGGATGCGCGGGATCGAGTTCGATCATCCCGGAGGTTGCCCCGGCATCCGATACAGGCGGCGCGCGCCCCGTCACGCGAACCATCGACCGCCCCGACTACAAGGCCATCTACGGCGACTATCCCGGCGAGAAGTTCGCGATCTCGTCCTTCGACTATTCTCAGGTCGATCCGCGATTTCTGCGTCAGACTGTCGAATATCCCTGGAACGAACCGACCGGTTCGGTCGTGATCGATCCGAAATCGCGGCATCTCTATTTCGTGGAATCGCCGGGCCGGGCCACGCGCTACGGCGTCGGCGTCGGTCGCGAAGGCTTTCTGTGGTCGGGCGCCGCGCAAATCAATATGAAACGCGACTGGCCCGACTGGATTCCGCCGGCCGAAATGGTCGCGCGGAGCCCTGAAATCAGGGCGCAATTACAGCCAACCGCGCGAGGTCTTGGCGTGCCTGGCGGGACCCGCAGTCCGCTCGGCGCGCGCGCCATGTACCTGTTCGGCGATCATCGCGATCTAGGCTATCGCATCCACGGCACCACCGAGCCCGAGACCATCGGCACGAATGTCTCCTCCGGCTGCATCCGCATGGTCAATCAGGACATCGCCAACCTCTACACGCGCGCCTCGATCGGCACGCATGTGACGGTGCTGGCGTAATCCGCTCGCCAGATCGCGGATGGCGGGATAGTCTTTTTCCTGGCCGACAAATACTGGCCCTGGGGAGGTTCTGTCCATGACGCGCGATTCCATCTGGCGCCCGACGCGGCGGCGCTTGGCGCTGGGCGGCGTCGTGGCGGCGTTTCCCCTGCCCGCCATCGCGCAGTCGCCCGCCGAGGTGAACGTTGGCATCGTGAACGCCAGCAGCGACGTCGAGGTTTTTCTGGCGCAGAAAAAGGGCTGGTTCAGGGACGAGGGCATCAACGTCCTGACCCATGAGTTTCGCTCGGCCATAGACATGGTGGCGCCGCTCGCCGCCGGCCAGCTTGACGTTGGCGGCGGTTCGGTCTCGGCCGGTCTCTACAATTCGTACGGTCGCGGAATTCGCTTGCGCGTCGTGGCGGACAAGGCCTCGTCGCAGCCGGGCTACGGCGTCAACAAATGCATCGTCGCCAAGCGACACGCGGAGAGCGGACGATTCAAGACCATGTCCGACCTCAAGGGCATGAAGATCGCGATGAACGGGCCCGGCAACAGCGCATGGGGCACTCTGGCGATCATACTCCGGCAGGCTGGCCTGACGTTCGCGGACATCGAGACGGTCGATCTCAACTATCCCGACCACGTGCTTGCCATGGGGAATGGCTCAATTGACGGCGGCATTACCACCGAACCTTCGGCCACGGTATCCATTCTCAAGGGCTATGCGATCGAGGCGACAACCGACGACAAGGTCAGACCAAAGCACGCTATCGCGCAAATCCTCTATTCCGAAAAGATGGCGGCCAACAGCGACCTCGCGACACGATTCATGCGTGCCTATCTGCGCTCGGTGCGGTACTATTTCGCCGGGTTGAAAGGCGGACGTTTGGCCGGCGAGAACGCCGACGAGATAATTTCGGTGTTGACGGAATTCACCGCGATCAAGGATCCCGCCGTCTATCGCTCCATCGTGCCGAATGGCGTTGATCCTGATGGTCGCATTGATGTCGCCAGCCTCGATGAAGATCGCGAGGTGTATCGTCAGAAGGGCTGGCTGCAGGCGGACACAAGGGTTGAGCAGATCGTCGACATGTCCTTCGTCGAGGCGGCGATCAAGGCGATGGGACCCTATAAACCAACCTGATAAGACGCGGCGGTTTCGCGCTTCGTTGGCGATCGCTGAAAAATTCCGGTGGTTGGAAACAATTCTCCAGATTGTCCTTAAGCGACTTTAACCAGCGCAATTCCATAAAGTATCGCCTGACAATTGAATTGGGACATGGAGAGTTCAATGTCCACTCATGTTGAACGCCGCAAGGGCGAGCGGTTCGCTTGCCTGATAGAGGCGGAAATCATTTCGCGCGGTCGAACCATTGCGACGGGAAAGATCACGGACTTTTCCAATGGCGGCGCGAGGGTCGAAGTCGCCCTGAGCGTCGCCGTTCCAGCGCGCTTCACATTGCGTTTGAAGGATCAACGCGAGACCGAAGTGGAGTTCCTGTGGCGAATTGACGATCAGGTCGGCGTTCTCTTCCTGGAGCCGATGAAGGAAGTGCTGCGCGAACCGAAACTGACCAATTTCGCCACGCCCTTGTCCCGGGGCGGGATCGCCGCTGAATAGATCAGCCTGGCAGCCGCGCCACGGCCGCGGCGGCGCGTGACCGGATCTTGTCCCAGGCGCCGGCGCGCACATCCTCTGATGGCGCTAGCCACGAGCCGCCGACGGCCACGACATTCGTCAGCGCGAACCATGCGTCGAGTTCGGATTCGCTCGTGCCGCCCGTCGGCAGAAAGCGGGCATGGGGAAATGGCGCCTGCATCGCGCGCAAGGCTTCCGGCCCGCCAAAAGCCATGGACGGAAAGAATTTCACCACATGAAATCCCTTGGTAATGACGCCCATCAGTTCGGACGGCGTCGCGATGCCGGGAATGAAGGGAAGCGGACAACGCACCGCCGCGTCGAGCAGCGCGGGCGTCGCGATCGGGCTGACCGCGAAATGCGCGCCAGCGTGGATGGCGATGGCAAGATCGTGCGGCGTCAGGATGTTGCCGGCGACAACCTTGGCGTCAGGCACATGACGCAGGATTTCCTTGATGGCGGCGGCGGCGACCGGCGTGCGTAGAGCAACCTCGATGGTGGCAAGACCGCCATCGACAAGCGCGCGCGCCAATGGCACTGCGTCGGCGATCCGCTCGATCGTCACCAACGGCAGAAGGCGGGTGGACCCAAGGGCAACCAGCGGCATTTCGCTCTGCGAGGTCATGACGTACTCTCCAACATGCCGGCGGCATTCGCCGGCCCCCCAAGACTAGTCTTTCGCGATCGGCATGCAATCGGTCTTTCAGCCGGTGTGGCTTCCGGTCGCATGGAGCTGGGCGTGCTCGTTTTCGCGCGAGCGCAGGAATTCGGTAAAGCCGAGCGGTAGGGCGTCAACCAGCACGAAGGCCATGCGGCAGGTCTCGGCATAGCGGTTGCGCCACGCGTGGTTGGTCCCCCTCTGGATCATCACGTCGCCCTGCTTCAATGTGACAATCTCGCCCTTGTCGAGCTCCATGTCGATCTTGCCGGAGAGCACGATGATATAATCGATGGTTTCGGTGCGATGCATGATCGGGCTGTTATTCGGCGGATATTCCGAGATCATGAACCGCGTCCCGTTGACCGGGGGATAGGTGCCCAGCTTGCGGGCGCCCATGTCCTCGGCGTCCTCGCCGACGGGCATCGCGCCGGGCGCGCCGTCGGTGCACCACATCAGCGTTGTGAACTGGCCGGGGCGATTGCCCCTGACGTTTTGCGCGGGGCCGTCGATCAGAACCTTCGCGATATTGCTGGCGTCATGGCCGGTGACCACGCGGCGAATGGGTTGGGCCTTGTCGTTTGCCATTCAAGTCTCCCGTGAAACGCGAATTCTATGACCAGTCCAGCGGATGCAGATCGACGTGGACTTCGCCGCCAGCGCGCAGGCGCACGACGTTGACGGTCCGTGCGTAATCGGGCGAGCCGGAATAATAGGCCGGAACAGGACCGGAGCCGACCTTGATGGCGCGGTTCCAGTGGCCAAGCGCGAGATAGTCCGCGCCACCGGCGGTGATTTCATCATCTCCGATCAGCCAGGACGCGCGCGGGCGTTTCGAGCGATCCGGCACGGGATCATAGTGGCCATGCGCCATGTCGATGCGCCAGCGCGCGCGA
>CAISJZ010000374.1 GCA_903885755.1 uncultured Hyphomicrobiales bacterium
AACCTCATATAGACGAGGTAGTGAAGTTGTTCGCGCCGCTTCTTCCGAAGCTTGCGACGTGGGACGAGCTTCGTTCGATTGTTTCCGGACTACACGATGCGCGGACCGGCTTTGAACGCCGCCTCAATCGCGAAGACGGTAAAATCATCCAATGCGCCGTGGCCCCCCTGCCCGATGGCGCCGTGCTAATGACTTTTTCGGACGTAACGGCGGGAGTGAATGTCGAACGCGCGTTGACCGATAGAAACAAGGCGCTGGTCGACGCGGAAAAACTTCGGAACGATTTCGTGCATCACGTGTCATACGAATTACGCTCCCCGCTAACAAATATCATTGGGTTCATTCACCTATTGACGGAAGGCGCCGTCGGTACGTTGAATGCCAAACAGCGCGAATATACCGGTTATATTCTGCAGTCGTCGGCGGCCCTCCTAGCGATTATCAACGATATTCTTGATCTTGCGACGATTGATGCCGGTTCAATGGAGCTCAATCTCGAGAACGTCGATATACGAGCCACCATCGAAGCAGCTGCCCAAGGCGTTCGAGACAGATTGACGGAATCGTCGATTCATCTGCGTATTATAGCGATCGACAATATCGGATCGTTTCAGGGGGACGAAAAGCGGGTGCGACAGATTTTGTTCAATCTGCTTTCGAACGCGATCGGATTTTCCGCGCCGGGACAGACCGTGACTCTGGCGGCGATGCGTCGAGACGATCGGATTGTTTTCAAGATCACGGACCAGGGCCGTGGCATTCCTCAGGATCTCGTTGACCGAGTTTTCGAGCGGTTTCATAGCAATACATCTGGATCGCGTCATCGAGGCGTTGGGCTCGGCCTGTCCATCGTGAGGGCTTTCGTCGATTTGCATGGCGGCGAGGTGAGTATCCAATCGTCGCCAGGCGAGGGAACAACGGTCACCTGTATCTTTCCCTTGACCCAGGAAGCTCGACTGCGCGACGCGGAGGTAGCTTGAGGAGTCTCGACCACAATGGATCATAGTCGAGAGGCTGCGGCCAATTGGCGGCTCATGCTGCGTGATGAAGCGGCGACGAGATCGCTAGCGCGCGAATTATGCACTTTCATCGGCGCGAACGATCTTGTCACTTTATCGGGGGACCTGGGTTCGGGCAAAACTACATTCGCGCGTTATCTCATTAGAACTCTAATTAATGATCCGGCGTTGGAGGTGCCGAGTCCGACCTTCACACTGATGCAGGTTTACGACGGACCAAAATTTCCGATTGTTCATGCCGATCTCTACCGAATTCAGAAGCCTGATGAACTGATCGAGCTGGGTTGGGACGAGGCATCGGATGGCGCGCTGGTGTTGGTGGAATGGATTGACCGAGCAGGTGACCAGATTTCACCTGACCGTCTTGATATTCACTTCCAGATTGCCACCGAAATTGGCGAAAATGTCAGAACGGTCGAGCTAACCGGGTATGGTAAAGCCGGACCACGACTTCGACGCGCGCGCGCAATTCATGAACTGCTGGAGTCCTCGGGTTGGCTGAACGCACGGCGGGAATTCATGCTTGGCGATGCTTCCACGCGCGCCTACGAGCGTCTGTCAAGACCTAGCGAAACGGCGATCTTGATGATATCGCCTCCACGATCCGACGGGCCGATTCTGCGGCACGGAAAATCCTATTCGGAACTGGCGCATCTGGCTGAGGACATTAAGCCATTTCTGGCCATTGGCCAGGCATTATCCGACCTCGGATTATCTGCTCCCGCAATTATCGGAGCGGATGCGGGAAATGGTCTGGCGATACTCGAGGATTTGGGCGTCGAGCCAGTAATCGATTCCGGAGGCCCAATTTTCGAGCGCTATGCGGAAGCCGTTTCCGTTCTGGCGGAAATGCATGGACGTAACTTGCCGGAAACGATCCCGCTCGCGACGGGAGAGCGATATGCAATTCCAAAATACGACCTTGAAGCATATTTGATCGAAATTGAGCT
>CAISJZ010000375.1 GCA_903885755.1 uncultured Hyphomicrobiales bacterium
CTGCGAGGCCATGTAGAGATAGGGATTGGCGGTGGGCTCGCCGACGCGGTTCTCCAGATGGGTCGCCTCGTCGCCGGCGCCGCCGATGACGCGCATCATGACGCCGCGATTGTCCTTGCCCCACACGGCGCGGTCGGGCGCGAGGGAAAAGGCGCGATAGCGGCGATAGCCGTTGATGGTCGGCGTCGTGAAGAGGCTCGCCGCGCGCGCGTGGGTCAGAAGGCCGGCAAGCCAGCGGCGGCCCATATCCGACAGCAGCGACTTGCCGTCGCGCGCGATGAAGGCGTTGGCGCCATCGGCGCGGGCGCGCAGGGACTGATGCAGATGCCAGCCCGACGACATGACGTTGGGGATTTTGGGCCGGCACATGAAGGTCGCGTGCATGCCATTGCGGCGCGCGATCTGCTTGACCGCCGAGCGGAAGAGAACCATGAGGTCCGCCGCCTCGACGCCGGCGCGCGGCTCGAAGGTGAATTCGCACTGGCTCGGGCCCATCTCGACCTCGACCGAGCGCAGCGGCAGTCCAAGTTTCTGAATGTCGCGGCGGATGATCTCGACCGCCGGCTCCATCTGATCGAACCGCTGCTCGGTCAGATATTGATAACCCTGCGAGATCAGCGACACCTCCGGCGGCGCGCCGGGCTGGCCCGCGTCTGTCGGCGCCAGCTTCGGGTCGAGCAATTTGAAGAGATGAAACTCGACCTCGAGACCCGCGAGAAAATCAAAGCCGCGCGCGGCAAGATCATCCACCGCCCGGCGATAGAGGGCGCGCGTCGACAGCGGCAAGGGACGGCCATCGCCGAAATAGAGATCGCAAAGCACCCAGCCGGTGCCCGGCGCCCAGGGCAGCACGTGGAACGTCGTGGGATCGGCGACCATTTGAATGTCGGCGGCGCCCTGCAATTCCGGCATTCCAAAGCCGCCGCCGGCGCTGAACACGGGATAGACGCTGCGATGCGATGTGTCCTTGAGCAGCATGGTCGAGGTGAGCGACACGCCGCTCTCCATAGCTTTTGCCGCGCCGGCGGCGACAAGCGTCTTGCCACGCAGAATTCCATGCGCGTCGGCGCAGGAAAAGCGCACCTGCTCCAGCCCCTCGGCCTTGATGCGCTCGGCGACCTCGCGCGCCGCGTCGCGTTGCGTGGGCGTCCACAATCCATGCTTGTCGACAAAGCTCATGAAGCTCCCCGCCCCGCTCGCGATGTTGTTTATTCGGCCGCGATGGGCGGGTCCGATCGCCACGGCGCCGCGGCGCGCCGCTGTTGGTCGAGCGTCTTCCAGAAAATCGTTGGCTCGACGCCGCGCGCAAGTCCATCGACGGCGACCGGGCCGCGCAATGTTTCCGCCGCGCTTTCGTTCAGCGCCATCAGGGGTTTCTTGCCGGCGCCCACCGCCTCGATCTGCGCGCGCAGAATGCGGCGATAGGCGGAAATCGCCTTGTCGGACTGACCGAGATGTTCGCGGGTGCGGTCCTGAATGCGGCCCTGCGATTCGATCGCCCATTGATCGTGGGCGTTCACGTCATAGCCCATGCCTGTGTAGGTGGCGCGCTTCTGCTCGTCGGCGTCAAAACCATAGTTGTTGGCGCGATTACGGCGCGAACGATACTCCGGCAGATCGTATTGGGCGAGGCGCTGCGCGCGCATCTGCTTTTTGTCGACGGGCCCGGTGAAGCTGGTGAAGATCGCGTACCAGTAGTTGTGTTCGTCATCGACGGGCACATGCCACTGCGAGATCGTCATGTGTTCCGACAAGGGAATGATGAAGGCATTTGGGAACGCGATGTTGGTCACGCGCACATGGGTCAGCGCCTCGTCGATCTGGCGCGTCGAGACGATGCGCAGGCCGTAATCGGTATTCTCGACATCGATATTCGGCCGCGGATATTCGCGCAAAACCTTGGTGATCGGCCAGTTGGAATTGGCGGACGTGCCGCGGAAGGGCTTGCCGTAGCCCGATTCCGGATTGTCGTCCTCGGCGTAGCGATGCAGGAAGGAGGCGTGCGCGGGGTCCATGCCGACCTCGAGCGCCTGCAGCCAGTTGCATTCAACAAGGCCCTTGAACGCGAAGGTGTGCGAATCGGGCGCGATGAAACAATCGAACATCGGGAAGGCTGGCGCATCGCCCTCGCCAAGATACGCCCAGACGATGCCGGAGCGCGCCACGACGGGATAGGATTTCTGGCGAATGTTCTCGCACAAGCGGCTACCCTCGGGCTCGGCCGGCGTGTCGAGGCACTTGCCCTCGACATCGAACAACCAGCCGTGGAAGGGACAGCGCAGGCCTCCATCCTCAAGCCGCCCGTAGGCGAGATCGGCGTTGCGATGCGGGCAATCGCGATCGATGAGGCCAAGCTTGCCGGATTCATCGCGGAAGAGAACTAGATCGCGCCCCAGCAGGCGCAGGGCTTTCAGGGGCCGCGGCCCCTCGAGTTCATCGAGCAGCGCCGCCGGCTGCCAGTAGGACGCCAGCAATTGACCGGCGGGGGCGTTGGCCTCGACACGCGTGATCTGGCGGTTCTGTTCCTCGCTCATCATGGCGGCGACCCTTTCGCGTTGCGGTCCCGAATTGCCTCCTCGGCGTTTTTATCGTCCGCTTCGCCGGTCATCATGCCCGCGCGCGGCAGAGAGAACAAGGCGCGCCTGGCGCGGCGGAGAGCCGCGCTATCTGGCGGGCGAACGTACATAGGGCCCGATTTCCCTCACCGCCTGCTGGGCGAAGGACTGATCGAGCGCCTGCTCCAGCGTGACTTTGGCCTGCAGGTCGCCGGAGCGTTGGAAAAATTCGAGATCTTCCCGCAAACTGTCGATGTTGAGCTTGCCGTCGGGATCGCAGGCGGGCGCGATCAGCGCGGCATAGGCGTCCTTGTCCCTGATCGGAATATTTTCGGCGAGAATGTCGATGATCTCCTTGCCGCGTTCGCCAACCAGCTTTCCCCCGGCGATGGCGTCGTTGTAGTAGCGAACGCCGCGCAGATAGGCCCGCATGTAGCGCCGGGCCACGTCCGGGCGCGTTTTGATGAAGTTTCCCGAATAAAAAACCACGGCCAATTGGTGATCGGGATAGATCTCGTCATCGCCCATGAAGCGCACCGCCGAACCGCTCCGCACGGCCTCGGAGGCCGAGGGTTCGGCGGTGAACGCCGCGTCGAGCGCCTTGTTGGCGAGGGCGATCGACTGCTGGGGAAAGCCCATGTAGACCTGCTCGACATCGGTGATTTTGAGGCCCGCCAAGCGCAGCGCCCGGTCAAGCGTGGTCGAGGCCGCGCTGCCCGGCGCGGCGGTGGAAATCCTCAGGCCCTTGAGGTCCGCGAGGGTCTTGAACCTGCCGGAATCGATGAGATCCTTGCGGACCAGAAGCGGCTGTATTCCCTGCCCCGATGGCGAGTGGTTCTTGTCCGCGACGATCTTGATGTCGATGCCGCGCGCGACAGCGTTGTAGAGGCCCGCCGACGTGCCGCCGCCGCCAGCATCGAGATCGCCAGAGGCGAAGGGCGCGATCATCTTCGCGGCGGAATCGAAGGAAATAAACCCGACCTCGATGCCCTCGTCGCGAAAGAAACCCTTTTTCGCGGCAACATAGACGCCAACATCGGTAGCGGAATTGGCCGCGCCCACCTTCGCCTGATCAAGTCCGGCGGCGGCGACGGATTGAGCAAGGCCCGCGGCGACCATGGCGAGCCCCAGCCACATGGACTTCAATTTCACAGCAAATCCCTCTCCTGTCGGAAACAGCCGCGAAGCCGTCATTCCATTGATTGATGTATCAGTTGAGCCGGCCGCGAGGAGGCCGCTCGACCCGCGCGACCGGTTCCGCGATGGGACTGGCCTGATTGGCCGGCCCCCATTGGGTGATCCAGTTGCTATGTTAA
>CAISJZ010000376.1 GCA_903885755.1 uncultured Hyphomicrobiales bacterium
CCGCCGCCGCAGTCCGGGGTTTTTCTAGTGGCCCCGATTGAAAACAAATAGACGTTAGCGGACGGGTCGATAGACGCATGGACGATACGCCCGATCTCGTCGGACTGGCGGAAGCCGCGCGACGCCTGACCGCCGCTGGCGACAAGTGCGCGCGCAACACGCTGTCGGTCTATGTCTCGAAACACGCCGACGCGCTGAAGCCCGAGACGCGCGGTCGCGAAACCGTCGTCGATTTCGCCGCCTTGCAGCGTCATCGCGCGGAGAATATCCGCATTGCCCGTCCATCCGGCGAGGCGCCAGCCATCAAATCCCGCGCCGACGAGGCCGGCGCGAAAATCCGCGTCGATCGCCAGATCCGCGAACTTGAACTGGCCCAGCGCCAGGGCGTGCTGACGCTCAAGGGCGACGTCGAGGCCGCCGCGCATACCGCCATCGCCGTGATGCGCGCCGAATTCGCCGCCGCGGTCAACGACACGGCGGAAGTCATCGCCGCCGCGCTTGGCGGCGAGGGTCGCCTCGTGCGCCCCCATCTGCGCGCGCTTGAAAAGCGGGCGCTTGACGGTTTCGTCCGTGTTCTGACCGACCATGGACTGTCCGCGACGGCCTGACGCGGCCGCCCGCTTCGAAAGTCAGCATGACCGACGCCCCGCTTGATCTCGCGGCGCGTGGCGAGGAGGTGCGCAAGGAATTCCCCGGCCTCCCTCGAGGTCGACAAGTTCTGTTCGACGCGCTGATCGCCGCCGCGACGCCCGAACAGGAATTGACCGTTTCGGAATGGGCCGACCGCTATCGCAAGGTCAGTCCCGAATCCGGTTCGCCGTTCCCCGGCGACTGGCGCACCGATCGCGTGCCCTATCTGCGCCAGCCCATGGATTGCCTGCACCCGGATCATCCGGCGCGCTCGGTGACCTGTCGCTGGTCCGCGCAAACGGGCAAGTCGGAAATCGGCGTCAACTGGTTCGGGTTCATCGTCGATCGCGCGCCAGGCTCCATCCTGACCATGCTGCCCTCGCTCGACGAGGCCATCAAATACACCCGCGTCAAACTGCAACCGACCATCGACGCGAGCCCGAAAATCCGCCATCGCGTGCGGCCCGAGAACAGCCGCGACGAGCTCGCCTCGACCTCGGCGTTCAAGCGGTTTCAGGGCGGCTTCGACCAGATCGTCACGGCCTCCTCGTCGAAGGGCCTGCAAATGATTTCGGTCCGCTATCTGATAGCGGAGGAGGTCAGCGAATACCTGAAGGACGTCGACGGTCGCGGCTCGCCGTTGCAACAGGGCCGCGCCCGCCAGAAAGCCTATGGCGATCTCGCCAAGGAATTAATCGTCTCGACGCCCGGCCTCGCCGGCGACTGTCTGGCGACCGAAAGTTTCGACGCCGGCGACCGGCGCTATTACTACGTTCCATGCCCGCATTGCGGCGCGTTCCATGTGCTCAAATACGAGGCCATGCAGGCGCCCGCCGACGCGACGCGCGGCCGCGTCACGTTTGGCTGTCCCGCGTGCGGCGGCCTGATCGATCAGGTTTCGCGTCCCGACATGATCGCCGCGGGCCGCTGGGTGCCGACCCGCGTCGAGGATGGCGAGGCGG
>CAISJZ010000377.1 GCA_903885755.1 uncultured Hyphomicrobiales bacterium
CATGCCCGCCGATATCTTCATGGCCGCCGCCGCCGTCGCCGACTGGCGCGTTGGAACGGCGCAGGCCTCCAAGCTCAAAAAGGGCGTCGCCGGCCCGCCGACGCTCGGACTTGTCGAAAACCCGGACATTCTCGCCACCGTGGCGGCTAGCAAGCAACAGCGGCCCCGGCTCGTGGTCGGTTTTGCCGCGGAGACCGACGACGTGATCGCCCACGCGCGCGACAAGCTGGCGCGAAAACACTGCGATCTCATCGTCGCCAACGATGTCAGTCCAGTGAATAACGTCATGGGCGGCGAGGAAAACACCGTGCATCTCGTCAGCGCCGCCGGGGTCGAGTCCTGGCCGAAAGCGCGCAAGGAAGATGTCGCCGCGCGGCTCATGGGAGTGCTTGCGGGCATGATCGGGGGAGCCAGCACTTGAGCGTTGATGTCAGGGTGAAAAGACTGCCGCACGGCGAGGGATTGCCGCTGCCCGCCTATCAGAGTGCGCAGGCCGCCGGCCTCGATCTTGTCGCAGCCATTCCCGCCAACACGAGGATCATCATCGAACCTGGCGCGCGCGAACTCGTGCCGACGGGCCTCGCCATTGAATTGCCCGGCGATCACGAGGCGCAGGTGCGTCCGCGTTCCGGCCTCGCGCTGAAACATGGCGTCACCGTGCTCAATTCGCCCGGCACGATCGACGCGGATTATCGCGGCGAAATCAGCATCATTCTCATCAACCACGGCGCGGAAGCCTTCGAGATTTCGCGCGGCGACCGCATCGCCCAGATGGTGATCGCCCCGGTGACGCGCGCGCGCCTCGTCGAAGCAGGGGATATCGAGGCCTCCGCCCGCGGCGCCGGCGGCTTCGGCTCGACCGGCGGAGTGGCAAAGCCATGATGCTGCTGCCGCGCCGCGCGCTTCTCGCCATCGCCGCCGTGGTCGATGTCGCCGCCCACGCGCGACCGACGCCGGTCGCGGCCAAGGCGCTCGCGGCCCGCCACAACCTGCCGCCCCGCCATCTCGAAACCCTTCTGCAATCTCTGGTGCGCGCCAATATCCTCAAGGGCGTGCGCGGCCCGCGCGGCGGCTATGAACTGGCGCGCGAACGCCGCAAGATCAGCGCGGGCGATATCGTGCGCGCCGCCCACGCGGACCCGGACGCCGACTCGGATGGCGCCTCCAAACTCATCGACGAGGTCATCGCGCCCATCGTCGGCGAAGCCGGCCAGAGCTTTCTGGCGGCGCTGGACCGGATTCACGTGGACGAATTGTGCAACAGGGCGCAGGCTGGCGCGGTATTTGGAAATATCGACGCGAAAGCCGATTTCAACATTTGAAATATGTAGTACAATTTATATATCGACAAGAAAATGGAATAGGCTAGCATCGGGAACGAGCAAACAGGGAGACAGCCATGTCCACCACCCAGACCAACGGTCGCGGCCGCATCTACGACAGCATCACCGACACCATTGGCGACACGCCGCTGGTTCGCCTCAACCGCATCGGCAAGGACAAGGGCGTGAAGGCCAACCTTCTTGCCAAGCTCGAATTCTTCAATCCGATTTCCAGCGTCAAGGATCGCATCGGCGTCGCCATGATCGACGCGCTGGAAAAAGCCGGCAAGATCACTCCCGGCAAGACCATCCTTGTCGAGCCGACCTCCGGCAACACGGGCATCGCGCTCGCCTTCGTCGCCGCGGCGCGCGGCTACAAACTCAAGCTCGTCATGCCCGAGACCATGTCCGTCGAGCGCCGCAAGATGCTGGCCCTGCTCGGCGCGGAACTGGTGCTGACGCCCGGCCCCGCCGGCATGAAGGGCGCCATCGCCAAGGCCAATGAAATCGTCGCCGAAACGCCCGGCGCGATCATTCCCCAGCAGTTCGAGAATCCCGCGAACCCGGAAATCCACCGCAACACGACGGCGAACGAAATCTGGAACGACACCAACGGCGGCGTCGATTACGTGATTTCCGGCGTCGGCACCGGCGGCACGATCACCGGCGTCGGCCAGGCGCTCAAGGCGAAAAAGCCATCGGTCAAGATGATCGCCGTTGAGCCCGAGGATTCGCCGGTTCTGTCCGGCGGACAACCCGGGCCTCACAAGATTCAGGGCATTGGCGCGGGCTTCATACCCGGCATACTCGACCGCAAGATCATCGACGAAGTGGTGACCGTCGGCAACCAGACAGCTTTTGACACCGCGCGCCTACTGGCGCGCACCGAGGGCATTCCGGTCGGCATTTCCTCGGGCGCCGCCGTCGCCGCGGCCATCGAGATCGGTGCGCGCGCCGGCATGGAAGGCAAGAACATCGTCATCATTATCCCCTCTTTCGCCGAGCGCTATCTCTCGACGGCGTTGTTCGAGGGGCTCTGAACGCGGGAATTCGTCCCGGAGAACATCACGCCCTCGCGAGACCCGGCGAGGGCGTTTTCATTCGCGGGCTTCAGGCATCAATGAGCGCCGGCATCACCTCGCGCGTGAACAGATTCACCGACGTTTCCATTTCGTCATAGGTCATGTCGCCAAAGGCGAGCCGCATGACGCAATAATTCGCGCCGGCCCGCGCCATGTGATCGCGCAGCACGCGCGCCACTGTTTCCGGGCTCCCCGCGACGCCACGTTCCGTCTCGACAAGCTCATCGAACGTCGCCTCCCGGCCGCTCAGACGTGGAACGACGCCGTGCTTCGTGTGCAGCCAGCGAAAGCTCTTCACGAATGACAGATAGGCGCGGCGCACGACGGCGTTGGCCTCTTCGTCGGTTCGTCCGACATAAACGAACCGCGCGAGGCCCAGCATCGGTGGCGGCGCGTCGCCGTTTCGCCTCGACCATACCGATCTGAACATGTCGATATAGCCGCCGGACGCCTCGCCCGGCTCGTTGCAGACGATGTTGTAGCCGCGGATCGCCGCGCGTTCGGCGCTCTCCATCGAGTGAACGCCATACCACAACGGCGGATGCGGCAATTGCGCGGGGCGCTGGAAGATCGGCGCGTCATTGATCCTGATGTGCTTGCCCTCGAAATCGATGCGGCCGCTCGAAAGCCCTTGCAGCACGCACTCCAGCGTCTCCTCGTGAATTTCGCGCGCGTCGTCGGGATTGACGCCAAAATAGGCGAGCTCCATGGGCACGGAGCCGCGGCCAAAGCCAAGATCGACGCGCCCGCCGCTCATCTGGTCGATCATGCCGATTTCCTCGGTCAGGCGGATCGGATGATGCGCGGGCAACGCGTAAACCAGCGTGCCGAGCCGCAGGCGCTTCGTGCGTTGCGCGGCGGCGGACAAAAACACGCTGGGCGAGGCGCCGCCGCCAAGAGGCGTGCAATGATGCTCCGTCACATGGTAGCCGTAAAACCCGGCGCGATCATATAACTCCAGCAATCGCAGACGATTTTCGTAATGCGTCTGGATCGAGCCGCCGCCGCTCAGATCCAGATGATCCATGACGCCGAATTGCATGTTCCGCCCTTGCGCTCCTTGTTTCGATTGCAGCCATTGTGGACCGGCGCGCCCCGCGCTCGCAATGCCCGCATCCGTGACAAAATCGACGCAATGGGCTGTACTCGATTGAAATACCGGGGAGGACGCCATGACGGGAGCCTGGATTGCCACGCCGCGCCACCTGCTGTTCGCGGGCGTTGTGGCCGTGAGTTGCATTGGAGGAGCGAACGCCGCGGACAAATTGCGTTTCGCCAATGGAGGCTTCGGCCTGTGGGCGGTCGAGGGACCGCGGGTCGGCCAGCAAGGCGGCATCTTCGCGAAATACGGTCTCGACGTTGAGGCCTATGGGACCGCGGGCGCGGGCGAAACGATCCAGGCCGTGGTGTCCGGCTCGGCCGACATGAGCGTTGGCGTCGGCACGACCGGCGTGCTTGGCGCCTACGCCAAGGGCGCGCCAATCCGTATTTTCGGGAACAACTTCATCGGCGCGAGCGATCTCTATTACTACGTGCGCGCGGCATCGCCGCTCAAGACCCTCACGGACGCGACCGCGGGACAAACCATCGGCTATTCCACAGCGGGCTCCAGCAGCAACATGACCACGCTGGCGATCATCGACGAGCTTGGCGTCAAGGCGAAACCAGTCGCGACCGGCGATCAGGCGGCGACGCTGACGCAGGTCATGTCCGGCCAGATCGACATCGGTTTCGCGACGCCGCCCTTCGGTCTGAAGGAACTTGATGACGGCAAGATCCGCATGATCGGCAACGGCAACGACGCGCCCTCGCTGCGCCAGCAGAGCGTGCGGGTCGATATTGTCGGTCTCAAGTTGCTCAACGAACGCCGCGACGTTTTCATGCGCTTTACCCGCGCCTATCGCGAGGTGCTCGACTGGATGTACCAGGACCCCGAGGCGATCCGCCTGTGGTCGAAGAGCACCGGCGTTCCCGTCGAGCGGGCGCGGCGCGCCGCCCTCGAGTTCCAGCCGCGTTCGGCGCGCGATCCCGACCGCATCGTCGGCCTTGACGCATTGATGGCCAGCGCCACGCGACAGAAATTTCTCGCCAAACCGCTCTCGAAGGAGCAACTCGACGAACTGATCCAGATTCCGAAACCCTGATCGGCGTCCGGAACGATCAGTTGAAGACGAAACCGGCGTTGACAGGCAGCGTTTGCCCCGTCAGCGCCAGCGCGCCGGGCGACAGCAGGAACGTCACGACATCAACGATATCGCCAGGCGATTGCGGGCCTGGAACCGCGCGTCCGTTTTCATAGAATTCATGGCGCTCGGCCGGCACGTATTCGGTCGCCTCGTTGCGCATGATGCCCGGCGCGATGGCGGTGACGCCGATGCGGCGCGGGCCGAGTTCGCGCGCCAGCGAGCGCGTCATCGACATGACCGCGCCCTTGCTCGCGACATAGGCGAGCAGGCGCGGCGCGCCCCACAGCGCCGTATCGGAGGCGACATTGACGATGCGCCCGCCCGCAGCGTCGAACAATGGACTCATGGCGCGCGTGATCAGCCATGTGCCGCGGATGTTGACGCGCATGACCCGATCCCACAGATCGATGTCGATTTCCTCCATGACCTTGCCGCCGACATTCGTCGCGATGGCGCCATTATTGACAAGCCCATGGATCGTCCCCTCGTGTTGCGCCACCGAAGCGCCGAAAGCCTCGATTGACGAGGGGTCGCCGAGGTCGACGCGTTGAAAGCGGACTCTGGCGCCTTTCGCGGCGAGCGCGCGCGCGGTCGCCTCGCCCTGCTCCACCAATATGTCGGCGAGCACGAGGCGCGCGCCGGCGGCGGCGCAGGCCGCCGCGATGTCCGCGCCGACGCCGCGCGCCGATCCAGTGACGACGATGGTCATATTCTCAAGCATTGTTGGTTCCGCGTGTCGCATTGCGTTAAGGTCAACGTAGCTTCGCGCCCGCGCATCCTGTCAAGCGGAATGTCCCGGTTCAGACCGTCGACCGCGCGAATGCCAGAAGCTTGCCGGTGAGAATCTGCACCGCTTCGCCGCGCTGGTTTGTGGTCGTCGTGCGGATCGTCATTGTGGCGCGACCCAGTTTCGAGCGCGAGGGAACGATTTCCAGAATTTCGGATTCGACGCTCAGTTCGTCGCCCGGCCGCGTCGGGCGAGGCCATTCGATGGTCATGCCGGCGCCAATGACGCCGCTCGCGAAGGGAGCACCGCCACCCAGGGTGAGGAGGCGCATCGTCAGAGACGCCGTGTGCCAGCCGCTGGCGGCCAGCCCCTGAAAGAATGTGCCCATGGCCGCCGCCTCGTCGAGGTGAAAGGGCTGCGGGTCGAATTCACCTGCGAAACGCTTGATGTCGTCAGCGGAGATTGCGATGGGGCCAGCGTGGAACCGCATGCCCACGGCGAGGTCTTCGAGATAAAGGCCGGGTTGAGCGGTCATCGGCAATCCCTGCGTCCACGCGGGCCGCGCCCGCCTGTCCCCCAGCTTGGCGCCAGCGCCGGCGCGCCGCAACAGCGGTGAATAAGAGGCGGCAAATAGGCCCGTCCGGTTGACCCGCCGCGAGCCTGCTGATTGTGTCGCCCGGAGCTGTTTCAGCTCTCGACAAGGATCGCGCCATGACCACCGCCGCCGCGCGCGCGCAGCTCGCCGACATCATCTATCGCCGCTCGTTCGGACGCGGTGAGGTCAAGCTCGCCTCCGGCCAGGTCAGCGACTATTATTTCGACATGAAGCCCTCGATGCTCGACCCCGCGGGCTCGGCCATCATCGCCACCATGATGCTCGACCGCATCGTCGCCACTGGCGCCGAATTTGTTGGCGGACTGGAGCTTGGCGCGGTGCCGATCACCGGATCGGTCTGCGCGGTGTCAGTCGCCGCCGGCAAGCCGGTGCGTGGATTCATCGTGCGCAAGCAGGCCAAGGGTCACGGAGCCCAGAAAAAGATCGAGGGCCTTGCCCGCGGCGAGAGCCTCGCCGGCAAGAAGATCGCCATCCTCGAGGATGTCACCACCACCGGCGGCTCCGCCGCGCAGGCGATCGAGGTCTGCAAGGCGGCGGGCGCGGAGGTCACGCTGGTGATCTCCATTGTTGATCGCGACGAAGGCGCGAAAGAGTTCTTCGCCGGACTGGGATTACGGTTTGAATCGCTGTTCAAGGCGATGGAGTTTCGCTCGCGAAAGGATTGATTATTCCGCCGCGCTGGCGCTTTCGAGCGCCGCCGCGCCGGTCTCGAACTGCAGGCGCGCGAGACGGGCGTAGAGCCCGTCCTTGTTGGCGACGAGGCTGGCGTGCGTGCCTTCCTCGACGACCTTGCCATCTTCCATCACGAGAATGCGGTCGGCGCCGAGCACCGTCGCCAAGCGATGGGCGATGACAATCGTGGTGCGACCCTTCATCACGTTGTCGAGCGCGCGCTGGACGAGCGTTTCATTTTCCGCGTCGAGCGCCGAGGTCGCTTCGTCGAGCAGCAGGATCGGCGCGTTCATCAGAATGGCGCGGGCGATCGCCAGACGCTGGCGCTGGCCGCCGGACAATGTGACGCCGCGTTCGCCGATGCGCGTCCGGTAGCCCTGCGGCAACGCGCGAATGAATTCGTCCGCCGCCGCCCGTTCCGCCGCCGCGATCACGTCCGCGTCGCTCGCATCGGTCCGCCCATAGCGGATGTTGTCGATAACCGACGCGCCGAACACGACCGGATCCTGCGGCACCAGCGCCATGCGCCCACGCACCTCGGAGGGGTCGGCGGATTTCACATCGACGCCATCAAGCAGCACCCGCCCTCCGGTCGGATCGTAAAATCGCATGAGCAACTGGAAGACTGTCGATTTGCCAGCCCCGGAAGGCCCGACAATGGCGACCGTCTCGCCAGACTTGACGCTGAACGACAGGCTGGAGACCACCGTCGCATCAGGCCGCGTGGGATAAGCGAAGCTGACGTTGTCGAAGGACACTTCGCCGCGCGCGGGCTCCGGCAAGGACACGGGATTGGCTGGCGTGCCGATCGACGACCTGACACCGAGCAGTTCGGCGATCCGCGCCGCGGCGCCCGCCGCCGCCGACAGGTCGCTCCAGACTTCGGACAACTGGCCAAGCGAACTCGCGCCCAGCACCGCGGCCAGAACGAATTGCGACAGGAGGCCGCCGGTAATCCGGCCGGCGAGCACGTCCTGCGCGCCGAGCCAGAGCACCGCCACGACGCTGGAGAAGGCGAGGAAGATCGCCACCGAAGTCAGGATGGCCCGGGCGCCCATGGCGGCGCGGGCGGCGGCGTAGGCGCTCTCGACCGCGCGGGAGAAACGGGAAATGGTCGCTTCTTCGGCGACGAAGGCCTGCATGGTGCGCGTCGCGCCGAGGGCTTCGGCCGCGAAGGCGCTGGCGTCAGCGAGCGTATCCTGCGCATGGCGCGAGCGATTCCGCACCGTGCGCCCGGAGGCCACCAGAGGCAGCACGATGACCGGAATGGCCACCAGCACCACCATCGACAATTTCGGGCTGGTGTAGACCATCATGCCGATGGACCCGGCGAACATGAACAGATTGCGCAGCGCGATCGACGCCGATGAGCCGAAGGCGGATTTCATCTGCGTGGTGTCGGCGGTGAGGCGCGACACCAGTTCACCGGTCTTGGCGGTGTCGTAGAAAGCCGCGTCAAGGCGCGCGAGATGGGCGAAAAGGTCCGAGCGCAGGTCGGCCACGACCCGCTCGCCCAGCGTCATCACGAGGAAATAGCGAAACCCGGAGGCCACGGCGAGGACGCCAACCACGACCACCATGCCCAGGAAATAGCGGTCGATCAGCCCGGCGCCTTCGGTCGAGAAGCCGAAATCGATCATCCGGCGTACCGCGACCGGCAGGGTCAGCGTCGCCCCCGAGGCGACGGTCAGCGCCACCAGCGCCCCGGCGATCCAGCCCTTGTGGCGAGCCGCGTAGGGCAGCAAAGGCTTGAGCGCCTTCAATGATGTACGCGGCTGGGGGGTCTCGGAAGCCCCCGCGGTCATGTCGGTCATGCCTGATCCCTTCGCGGCCGGCCGGGCCGGCGCGCCATAAAACTTGTTTCCCCGGGCCGCCTGCGTTATAGGGGCGCCACCCCACCCTTGGGAATGATCTTTTCTCGGTCGCGCGAGCGCCCGGCGGCATGGTTCACGCGACGCGCGCCGCTCCATACGAATCGAAGGAAACGACGATGAAGCCCGATATCCACCCCCAGTACCACCTGATCAAGGTCGTCATGACCGACGGCACCGAATATCTGACGCGCTCGACCTACGGCAACGCTGGCGACACGCTCAACCTCGACATCGACCCCAAAACCCATCCGGCCTGGACTGGGGGCTCCCAACAGTTGCTCGATCGCGGCGGTCGTCTGTCGAAGTTTAGCGCCCGTTTCGGCAGCATTGGCGCACGCAAGTAAGCGACGCAAGCCTCTGGAATCAAAAACCCCGGCCTCGTGGCCGGGGTTTTTCGTTCAGGTTTGCCTGGATGTCGTCAGGCCTTGCCGGGGAAGGCGGCGCGAAGCTGTTCGATCTGGGCGTGGACCGGCGCCGCGCGCGGCGCGATCTCAAGGCTGGACTTGCCGCCACGATAAAGCAATTCGTCGAGGTGCATCACCCGCGCCTGTAGGCGCAGCGAGTGGCGGCAGAGATCCTGCAACGGGGTCGGCAATTTCGCGAAGGTTTCCGAATTGCTGGCGAGGTCCTGCGGCGAAAGTTTGACGCGATGCTTTTCGGCCTGGGCCTGGGCCTGGGTCATTTCCCCCTCGTTGACGGCGCGCTGCAGCAGCAACCACGAGGCAAGCTGCATCAGCCGGGTCGTCAGGCGCATGCTTTCGGAGGCGTAGGCCAGCGCTTCCATGCGCGGCAAAGCCTTGGCTTCGAGGCGGCCGGGGCCATCGAGATAGGCGGCGGAGGATTCAACCAGCCCCATGCCTTCCTTGAAGAGGGCCTTGAAGGCATCCGAGGTCGCCAGCTTGTGCGCGAAGGAGACCGTCTTCTGATCGGGACTCGAAAAACTCGTTACGCTCGCCATGTTACTCGCCTTCCCTTGCCGGCCCTGTACTCGATCGGGACGGCGCGCCATCGTTCGCCAGAAGCAGAGCAATCCTAGCGCCAAAACGGCTGCAAGAGTCGATAACCATTCATAAAGGTTAACGCGAACGGGATTCGAGGGGTCGACGCCATAAAAAAGAGCCGCCAGAGGCGGCTCGAAGTTGTAACAGGGAGGCGTCAAACAGAGTGGACAGGAGCCACTCGATATCCCGACAGGGTCGAGACGTCTTTTTCATACATTGGAAGCCTTAACATCCCGTTAAAACACACCCGCGAAGGGTGTCCCAATCCCGTTCCGGGGACTGGTTGCGCCGGATTGAACCAGCGCCGCCTCACGCGGATTTGAAAATAGAGGCGGCCGCCGCGAGCGACGCCTGCTTGGCCTCCCGCGCCGTCTCCAGCCGCGCGATCTCCCCGCGCAGCAGTTCAATGCGCTCGTCGAGTTCATGCACCGACAGCGTGTCGAGCGGCTGGCCAATCTCGTGGGCGAGTTTCTTTCTGGGCGGCGCGCCGAAGGGATCGTTCTCGTCAAACAGGGCCATGCCCGCCTCCAGAATCTTGCACGCGCCCCGAATATGGCGTTTTGCCCGCTCGCTTGCAATCAGGGTCTCCCTCCCTACGATGAACTTGGCCTCAACAGTGGATTCGCATATGCCGATGGAACCGGGACCGGTCATCCGCGAACTCGATATTTGGCTCGCGCGAGCCGCCGTGGTGGCGATCGTAGCAATGCAGTTCCTCATAGTGAACGATCTGACGTTCGCTCCACGCTGGGTCCTGCCTTCGCTTGAACTCGCGTTGCTCGCGCCACTATCCATCGCGACCGCTTGGACGCTCGGCAAGGCGAAAGCCGCCGTCTCCGAGGCGCACTGGTACGACATATCGCACCACCAGCGAACCATCCGGCGCGCGTTTCTGTTTTTGACAGGTCTCGTCAGCGTGGCGAACCTGATTGGTCTCTATGGCCTGGTGCAGGCCATGCTCGGCGGTCATGCTAGCAACGGGCGATCGCTTCTGCTTGACTCCCTCAACATCTGGACGACCAACGTCATTATTTTCGCGCTCTGGTACTGGAACCTCGATCGTGGCGGCGCGGCCTTCGTCGGGCAGGGGGAGCCGGAGGAGCCCGATTTCCTGTTCACCCAGCAGACCGTCCCGCGCGCGGAAGGCGCTCCACCCTTTGTTTCCGGATTTGTCGATTACATGTTTCTCGCCTTCACCAATGCCACAGCGTTTTCGCCCGCCGACACGTATCCACTGACGCCGCGCGCCAAATTGCTGATGATGTTGTAGGCGATGATTTCGCTCGTGACGATCGCCCTTGTCGCGTCGCGCGCGGTCGGAATACTGGCTTGATCGAAGGCTTTAACCCCGAACGTTCAGCGACGCGGCGCGGGCCTCGCGACCGATCACGCCGCCAAGATCGAGCCAGACATTGGGATCGTCCTGCGCCTGCCGCTTGACGTAGCGATAACCCGTCGCATCCCAGGGCCGGATGTCTTCGCTCATATTGTCGAGAACAAACTCGCCCCGATCGGTCTTGACCGTGAGAATTGCGTGACCATCGCCATGCAGATCCCGGACAATCGTCATCAAAAGCGCCTGTCGGGGAAGGCCCTCGTCCAGCAGGAGCTTTCGCTTCCAGAGTGCGTAGATCTTGCAGTCGCCCATGCCATCGATCGGATAATCCCAGTGGTCGACGATGGTGCCCCAGTGTTCGAGATTGCTCACCGGCTCGATCGCGCTGTTGGTGTAGCGATTGATCCAGTTCTGGGGTGCGGCACGGTTAGCTGAGACATCTGGCTGCGGTATTTAATACCGCAACCGGAGGTTCAGAAATGACGATTGATGGCGAGCACAAGCCCGAGGGGGCGCCGGAGCGCTCCCACATAGCTGGCGGAGGCGCCCCATCGGGCGTCGGTGAGAAGGGACCGTTGCGCTATTCGGTTCAACGTAAATTGGCGGTGGTGGCGCGGTTGCTGCGCGGCGAACCACTGGACCTTGTCGCCCGTGAGGCCAATCTGTCGGTGGCGAAGCTGACCGAATGGCGCGAGCGCGCTCTGGCCGGCGCGGCGACAGCCTTGAAGGAACGCGAGCGCGATGATCGCGACGATGAAATCGCGCGGCTGAAAGCCAAGGTGGGCGAGGTCACCATGGACAATGAGCTGCTCCATGCTCGCATCGACGCCATGGAGGGTAAACGCCCTTTGGCCCGGCGGAGGTCGAGACGATGAGCCAGACGGTCTCGCCCTCCACATTCCGTTCCTATGGCCTGGCCCGTGTCGCGCGGGCATGGAATGCGCCGCGCGTCTGTTGAAAGGAGGCCAATAACGGAACGTCTCCTTTCATCAGGGGAAAAGGCGACACAAGAGATAGTCGCCGAAAACCTCCCCCACCCGATTTTCGACAGCGCGGCGGCTGCAAGTTCGGCTCGATGACGCCTTGTATAATCATAGTTACCATAATCCTGATTATCCAAATCGCTTCCGGCTCACAATTCGCTTGTCAGTTAGCATAATTTCGATTACCGTAATTACGATTACTCTATAGGCCGCCATGACCAAGTTCATCGGACGCGAGCGCGAGCTTGCCGACGTCAACGCCGAATTCTCCGCGCGGAGGCCGTCCCTTGTGGTCGTCTACGGCAGGCGGCGCATCGGTAAGTCGACTTTGTTGCAGCACGCCGCCGCCGAGTGCCAATCCGCATTCGTGTATTTCCAGGCGACGAAACTCGAAGAGAAGATGAACCTCGACGCCTTCAAGGCCGAGGTCGTCCAGGCACTCGGGCAGGATCCCGTCCTCGATGGTCTGTCGGACTGGTCATCGGTGCTGTACTGGCTTGCGCGGGCGGCGGAAACCCGCCCCGGCCTCATCGTCATTCTGGACGAGTTCCCCTACATTTCTGAAAACGAACAGGCGCTGCCGTCGGTGATCCAAAAATTCTGGGACTCTGGCGCGATGAAAAAGGGCAACATGAAGCTCGTCCTGTGCGGCTCGCTGATTGCCCAGATGGAAAAGCTGCTCTCCGAAAGCAATCCCCTGTACGGGCGGCGCACCATGGCCTTCGAACTCGGCGCCATGTCCTTGAGAGACTCGGCTCAATTCCTGCCACACTACTCGACGGCGGACAAGATCGTCGCCTATTCGGTATTCGGAGGCATCCCTTACTACCTCCAGACATGCGACTCCAGCGTCTCATTGAAGGACAACATCGTCCGCAACGTGATGTCGCAGTCGGGGCCGTTGTACGACGAACCGGAATTCCTTCTCCAGTCCGAGCTTCGGGACACCACGCGCTATTCCAGCATCGTCGGGGCGATCGCGACCGGAGCCAACAAGACGGCTGAAATCATCAGCAGAGTGGGATTGAACGACGTCGCCCAACTCACCCCGTATCTGGACCGGCTGGTCAGGATGCGGATACTCGAAAAACAGCGCCCTTTTGCTGGGTCTCCAAAGTCGCGCGATACGCGCTATTCGATTGTCGATCCGATCTTCAAATTCTGGCACCGGTTCGTGCGTCCGAACATGTCGGCCGTCGCCCGCGGGTTCGGGGAGGATGTTTACAGCCGCAAGGTGCTCCCGTTCTGGTCTGACTACATGGGGCTGGCCTTCGAGGACGCGTGTCGAGAGCACCTGCGGCTTTTCGCGCAGGAGCGTCTTTCGGTACCCGCTCAGGAAATGGGCAAGATATGGTCCGGCGAATACGACCTGGACGTCGCCGGCAAGCTGCTCGATTCCTCACTGGTGTTCGGGGAGTGCAAATGGGAGACGCAGGAGCTTGGCGAAAGCGTGCTGGCGAAACTGAAACGTAACGCGGCGCTGGCCACCAGGAACGCGTCCGACGCGCCCTGCCATTTCGTGCTCTTCTCAAAAAAGGGATTCACGCCAGGACTGCAAAAAGTCGCGGAAATCGACGCACAGGTCGTCCTGTATGACCTCGACGACCTGGTGGACTCGCCGCCTGTCTAACCGGAGGATTATGACGGTGGGAATGAAACAGACACTCGAAGTCCTCAACCAGATGGTCGCGGACAAAATCATTGAAAGCTACGCCATCGGCGGCGCCATGGGGGCCTACAACTACATCGAGCCCGCCTTCACCGAAGATCTCGACATTTTGGTCTCCTTCGAACACGCGGCCTCGGCATCTGGCCTAGTGACGCTCACGCCAATCATCACCTACCTGGCCAGCAAGGGCTACACCGAATTCCGCAAAGAAGGGGTCGTCGTTTCCGGCTGGCCGGTGCAATTCCTTCCAGTTGCGAACCACCTTGATGCCGAGGCGCTCAACGAAGCGGTTGAGATCGACATCGAGATCAGCCCGTCCGAGGGCAGCGTACGCGCCCGCATTCTAACAGCCGAACACATAATGGCGACGGCGCTTGCCGTAGGACGACCAAAAGACCACATCAGGCTTACGCAGTTCATCGAGACGAACGCCTATGACAGCGACACATTATGTGGCATCATCGATAGGCACGAACTTCGTGCGAAATGGGCGACCTTCTGCGCTCGTTTCGACATCTCCGACCCGTGCAGCGACACTCGAAAGCCATGAAAGCTTCCCAGAACTATCCCGACATATCTGACATTCTTCAGCGCAAGGCCGAAGGGCGTCGAGAAATTGCCGCGCGGACGTTCGGCGAAAAAATCGCCATGGTAGAAGCCATGCAAAAGCGGATCGCGCCCTTCAAAAGACTCAAAGAGCGGCGCGAAAACGCGAAACACACCGCTCCTGAGCGCTGAACGCCACCTCATCGCCCAAAGATAGACTGCCTCAATCTGGCCCGTAGAACGCCGACTCGCACCTCTCATAATCGAGCGCCAACCTGATGCCTCGACATCGGCCAGTCAGCGCCGTCTCAGCCAACCGTAGGCTTTACGGCATCGTCCGGCAATCCCTATACCTTCTCCGTCGTCTATGTTCCCACGTTACGCTTGACCTACAAGATCGCCAGCCCAGCCACTATC
>CAISJZ010000378.1 GCA_903885755.1 uncultured Hyphomicrobiales bacterium
ATCACCGGATGGCCGCTGGCCAGACCGCCAACGTAATAACCCGAATCCATCGTCGGCTTGCCATCGCGCACCAGGCTCGCCTTGGCGGTGGTGCCGCCCATGTCGAAGCTGATCACGTTGGAAAATCCAAGCGCGTTGCCCACCACGGCGGAGGCGATGATGCCACCGACCGGGCCGGATTCCATCATCGTCACCGGCTTGCGCGTGGCGACCTCGGGCGTCATCACCCCGCCATTGGACTGCATGATCGTCAGATCGCCGCGCATGCCGATATTCTTCAGGTTCGCGGCAAGGCTTTGCACATAGCCACCCACGATAGGGCCGAGATAGGCATTCACCACCGTCGTCGAGATACGCTCGAACTCGCGATATTCGCGCAGGATTTCATGCGAGAGCGACACATAGACATGCGGCAGCATCCGCCGGACGATCTCACCGGCCAGGCGCTCATGCGTCGGGTCGTTATAGGCATGCAGGAAGCACACAGCGACCGCCTGCACATCATGTTCCGCCAGATAGCGACAGGCTTCTTCGACACCAGCCGCGTCGAACGGTTCCAACTCGGTGCCGTCGGCCAGCATCCGCCCGCCCACCTCGCGGGTCATATGGCGCGGCAGCAGCGGCTCATGCCGGCGGAACATCACGTTATAGGCCTCGATCCGGTTGCCGCGGCCGATGATGTACACATCGCGCGTGCCGCGCGTGACGATCAGGCCGGTGCGCGCACCCTTACGCTCGATCAGCGTGTTGATCGCGGTGGTCGAACCGTGAATAAGCTCGGCGATGGAGCCCGGCGCGAGACCACTTTCACCGAGGCAATCAATGATGCCTTGCACGAGGTTGTGCGGCGTCGTCAGGCTTTTGGCCTGATGAAAGCGACCGGCCTCCACATCGAAGCCGATGAGATCGGTAAACGTTCCGCCAATGTCGATCGCGACAACAATCACCCGGCTATCCCCCCTCGCGTCAATTCGTTCGAATATGTGTAACGCGCGCGCTGGCGCTCCACAACGCCATCAACGGTCAATCCTCACGCCCGGCGGCGCCCACAAAAGGCGCGCGCCCGCGTCCGTGATGTGCGCAAGCATGGACAATAACGCGGATTGACCATCTGGCGCGGCATCGATCGTGATCGAGCAGACATCGCCATCGGCGAGGGAAACCCCGGGATCGGCGAGAAATGGCGCCTCCTCGGGAGATAGTCCGACGCCATGCCCGGACACTTTCGCGCCGGACGCCGCCTCCAGATCCATCAGGCGCGCGTCAGGCTTCATGGCGCTCAGGCAGGCAGACAGTCGCTTTCCAGCCTGTCGTCTCACCGCCGCATCGATGTCGCCGACCACGAATTGCGCTTCCGCCCAGTAGCCGCCAAGCCGCGCGGCCATGGCGACGCGGAAGCCCTTGTCGAGGGGTTCATCGCGATCCCCGGCAATGGACGGCGGCCCCCATGGCCTGGCGCCAATTCGCGTGCGCACGTCCTGCGCGCCCGCGTCGTATGCCGCTCGCTCGGCGGCAAGCACGGCATCGCAACGCGACCCGCTGGCAATCGCCAGTTTGTCGGTGGCGGCGTGCAGCGCCAGGGCGGCGCGCTCAACCAATACCAGTTCCGCCGACGATTTCGCGCGACGCAACGCGTTGACCTGCCGGTCGAGTGCGATCGCCGAGCCCCCCGCCATGCGTTGTGCGACGGAAAAATCGCCCAGCATCATCGCGCTTCCCTCGCACAGGGCCAGCCTTGGCGCGCCATCGCTTAGCCATTCCCGCAAACCGGCTTCAAGTCCCTTCAATGCGACGACATCCTCGATCCATGTCAGACGCGCGGCGGAAGGCCGCATGCCCGGCCCGCCCGCGAACAGCAGTCGCGGAGCCCCTTCAATCGGCACGAGCGCATACGCAGGCCCAAGTTTAGGCGTGAAGCCGGAGAGCCACGCCAGCGCCCCATGGTCGAAACAATTGCCGTGAACGACGGCGTGCGTCGCGCCCGCGTCCGCCATCGCGGCACGAAACCGCGTCAGTCGCGATTCAAATTCCTCGCGGGAGATAAATTCGGGATGCCAGTCGTAGGGGCCTGTCGGCAGAGTGATGGAAGCCAGCATCATGAGGCGCTCGCCTCGATTACGGCCAGCGCCGATTGCCGCCGCGTCAGAATTTCATTACCCGTCTCGGTCACCAGCACTGGCTCGCCGCACATCATGTAGCCCGTATCGGGCAGGAACTGGTTGGGATGCACCATGAAGAGCATCCCCGGTTCGAGAACAGTCGAGTTATCGACGGCCACATCGCCCGGCGCGACGGAACCGCAACCAAGACCGTGCCCGCGGCGACGGATGAACGGCGGGCGCGAATATTGCGCGAAGCCCGCCGCGGAAAGATGATCGTCGATGGCGAGGCAAACATCGCCAACGGTTCCCCCCGGACGAACCCGCGCGATGCCCTCGCGCATGGCCTCGACCAGCAGCGCGTAACCTCCCGGCTTCGTCGGAGAGGGCGCGCCGATCGACACCGTGCGACAAACCTGCGTGAACTGGCCCGCGACGCTCGGCGACAGTTCGCAAAGGAGCAGATCGCCCACCTCGATGACGCGCTCGCTCGATGGCATGACGGCGTCGGCGCGCGGCCCGCAATTCAGCATCAGAAAGCTGTCGTTGGCGCCGAGCCCGCGCATGAAAAAATTGACGTCGATCGCCAGATCGCATTCCACGATGCCCGGTCTGACTGTTCGCAGCAGATATTCGTAACCGGCCTCGGCGATTTCCGTCGCGCGTCGAACCGCGGCGATCTCGTCATCGGTCTTGCGCGCGGTCGCGGCGTAAATCGCGACGTCAAGCGCGGAGCGAGCCGTTCCGATGATTTCACCCAGGCGCCGCGGCATGGCGCGCAGGCCCATCGTCGCGGTTGCCGTGATGGAGGGTCCAATGAAATCTGGAAGCGCCGCGCCGATATCGTCAACCGCGCGACAATCATCGACGCCAGCGGCGGCCATCGCGTCCGCGTCATCGACCGACGATGTCAGCAGACGAGCGGAGCCGCTTGCTTGCAGCGCGAGAACCGCGGGGCCCAACGAGCGATAGCCCGTGAGGTGTGCGATCGGATTGGCGAGATCGATCATGTGATGGCCATTGCCACAGCAGATCAAACGTTCGACGCCGGCCTTCGCCATGACATCGAGAACAATCATGCGCCTGTCGGCGATCGAATGCGGCGTCATCGCCTAGACCGAAAAAAGTTCATCGACGGACCATTCGCGCGAGATCAGCCCTTGCATCCGCGTGTAATGGATCGCCGTTTCCAGATTTTTGCGATTTTGCGGCCCAAGTCCGTAGGCCCAGGGATCCGGCCCCAGGATGCGTTGTTGCTCGAACAGCGCATGCGCCCAGAACGCAAGTGGCACGACGCGCGGATTGGTTACGCGCTCCATCGCGATGGTCTTCGCCTTCTCGAACGCCGCCATCAGGCTGCCGGCAACCCATGGATTCTTGTCGACGACCTCGCGCTTGATCACCGTGACGTGCATGATCGGGAAAATGCCGGTGCGCCGGAAGTAATCGATCTCGACAGGCTTGGGATCGCCGAAGAGCTGCACGCAACGTGGATCGCCGCGCAGGAAGGGCGCGGGATATTCCGGCTCCAGCCGCGCGTCGATCTCACCATTGAGCAGCATGTCGTCGAGGTTCTGGCCCTCGTGAATACGCTCGATGCGCAGGCCATTGTGCGGCGTGAAGTCGATATCCTCGCCGCGTTCTGTCAACCAGGTGACGGAATCGTGCGGCACGCCATACTCCTCCTCGAGGATGCCACGCATCCACACGTTGCCGGCGGGCTGGAAATTCGTGCCGCCGATCCGTTTGTCGATGAGGTCTTTTGGTTCGCGAATACCGCGCTCGGGGTTGACGAAAATGAAACCGTGACGGAAGCGGCGATGCGAGAACACCGGAATTGCCGTCCAGTTCACGCCGCGGTCGCGCGCCATGAAATAGGCCGGCGCGTTGAATTCGCAGATGTCATAGGCGTTATGCTTGGCCATCGCCCAATGGCGCTCGCGCGCGCCATAACGCGTGTCGGGCACGAATTCGATTCCATCGGGCTTGACGCTGCCGTCAGTCAACGCCCGCGTGATCTCGTAATCGCCACAGGCGAGCGTCAACTGCAAATCGGCCATCGCCAATGCCCCCGAACCGCTTCCCCTCGCGCGATATTGCTTCCATCGCGCCTGTTGCCCCCTGCTAGCATGGAGCCGCTGGCCCCGCTACCGGCGTCGACGCACGATCATAGGCAATCCGTTCTCCGGACGCAATGTCAGTCGCTGCATCGGCGTCACCACATGACCGGTCGGCAATTCGAGCGTGAAATTACGGATGATCTCCCCCAGAACAATCGTCGCCTCCTGCTGGGCGAAGGCCTGACCAATGCACACGCGCGGGCCGGCGCCAAAGGGCAAATAGGAATACCGGTCGATGGCGTCGCGTTGGCCTGGAAGAAAGCGATTGGGATCGAAGACATCCGGGGCATCCCACAACCTTGGCTGGCGATGCAGCACATAAGGAGCGATCACCACCATCATGCCGGCTTCAATCGGCTTGCCGACAAGTACGTCAGCGCCGATCGCCTGACGGCTCATGGCGACCAGGGGCGGATAAAGACGAACCGCTTCGTCGAGAACCGCGCGCGTTGTGGTCATGCGATCGGCGATGCCTTCCATCGGGCCGTCGAGTTCACTCGCGGCCTCGGCTTCGACCGCCGCGCGCCATTCCCCCGAAAGCGACAGCAGATAGGTCGACCAGGTCAGGGCGTTCGACGTGGTTTCGTGTCCCGCGGCTATGAAGGTGATGATATTCGCCCGGACCTCGGCCTCGCTCATGCCGCGGCCGGTCTCGGGGTCCTGCGCTTCCAGCAGCAGACCAAGAATATCGCGCGGTACGCGCTCGGGATCCTCGGCGAGGCGTCGCCGCCGGGTCGCGATGATAGACTCAACCGCCCGATCAAAGATGGCGAGGGTGGAGCGTACGCGCAGTCGCGTGAATCTAGGAATATAGTCCGGAAATCCGAGCACATCGAAGGGGTCGATCAGCCCGATCGTGTCAAAATAGACCCGCATCGCGTTGCGCAGAACCTCGGGATCGCCGCCGAGACCTTCGGAAAAAATCGTTCGCACCAGCACATCCAGCGTCACGCGGGCCATTTCGGCGGAAATATCGATGACCGCCCCGTCTGGCCGCTGCCGCCATCGCTCGACCATGGCCCGGGCGCCAGCGACCATCGCAGGCGCGAAAGCATCGACGGCGCGGCGAGAGAACAGGGGCGCCAGCGTGCGGCGCTGCATCTTCCACTGGTCGCCCTCGGCGGTCAGCAACCCACCGGACAACCCGGACGACAGAATGCGGCGCTGCAGAGTGTCCTTCTCATAGTTCGCCGCGTTATCGAGCAGAACGCGGCGAATGCCATCAGGGTCGCTGACAACAGCGATATGGCCAAGCAAATGCTTCTGAATGACGATCGGTTGCTCGAAGTGCTCCCTGGTCCAGGCCTCAAGTGGATTGCGGCGCAGGGTCATTAGAAGGCCAAGCGTGCCAAGCGGCCGGTCGAGCGGGATCGGGACCGGCAGACGCAGAGGCGGCGCATCGACCCGGAAATCCATTTGCGACGACGAATTTGTCACGGGCCCCGCCCCTGTTCGAATCGCCGGCCGCGACGCCACGACCAGCGCCCAAGCATAGTTAACGCTTGAATTCGCGCGAAGTTGCGGCAAAGCCGACGTTTGCGATCACAAAAACTTGTCTCGAAAGCCACCACGACGCAAGGCTCCGCCGGCAATTCGCCACGATATAGCCGCTCCCAATTGATCTGACTTCTGATAAGGTGAACATTATCGAGCGCCCGGCGTCCCTCTTCTGGGACGGTGGAGGGTGACCATCGTGTGAAAGTTGGACCATGGCCATCCCATTTTTCAAGGAAGCAAAGATCGGCGCCTATCTGCTACGCCAGCGATTGGCGGGCAGGCAACGCTATCCCCTGGTGCTCATGCTGGAGCCCTTGTTCCGCTGTAATCTGGCATGCGTGGGGTGTGGCAAGATCGACTACCCCGATCCAATCCTGAACCAGCGGATGTCCGTCAAGGACTGTCTCGACGCGGTCGATGAATGTGGCGCGCCCGTCGTGGCGATCCCGGGCGGCGAACCCCTGATCCACAAGGATATCGCCGAGATTGTCCGGGGCATCGTCGCGCGCAAGAAGTTCCTGTCCGTCTGCACCAACGCGCTGCTTCTCGAAAAGAAGCTGCATCTCTTCGAACCCTCGCCATACCTGTTTTTCAGCGTCCATCTCGACGGCCTGAAACAGCATCACGACCAGGCCGTTTCGCAGGAGGGCGTGTTCGATATCGCTGTCCGGGCGATCAAGGCCGCCAAGGCGAAGGGATTCGCCGTCAACGTCAACGCGACCATTTTCGATGGCCATTCGGCCGAGGATATCGCCGCCTTCCTCGATTTCACGACGGAACTGGGCGTTGGCGTCTCGATCTCGCCCGGCTACGCCTATGAACGCGCGCCCGATCAGGCCCATTTTCTCAATCGCCGCAAGACCAAGGAACTCTTCCGGCGTGTCTTCGCGCTCGGCAAGGGCAAGAAGTGGCATTTCATGCATTCGGCCCTGTTTCTCGATTTTCTCGCCGGCAATCGCGAATATCATTGCACGCCATGGGGCATGCCGACGCGTAATGTCTTTGGCTGGCAGAAGCCCTGCTATCTCCTCGGCGAAGGCTACGTCAAAACCTTCAAGGAATTGATGGAGACCACCGACTGGGACAGCTACGGCACGGGCCGCTACGAGAAGTGCGCCGATTGCATGGCTCACTGCGGCTATGAACCGACCGCCGCGAACGCATCCATCGGCAATCCGTTGTCGGCGATGTGGGCCGCGATCCGCGGTGTGCGCACGCAAGGCCCTATGGCGCCAGAGATACCGCTCGCTCCGCAGCGCCAGGCCCAATTTGTCTTTTCGAGCCATGTCGAGAACATGATGGCGGATATCCAGATCAAGGCGAAGAGCGCCGGGGCCGAACCAACCGCGGCGAAGGCTCCGACATCCGTGCAATAATGGCCGAGCGATCGATTTGTCGCATCGTCGTCATTTCAGCGGGAGCGCGATCGCGCCCGGAAGGCCGTGATCACGCATGCTGACATCCCTCGTGGTTCGGATAATTTCCTTCTGCATGCGCCACGCGGTGGCGGTGACAATCGCCTGTCTGGTTCTGGCCGCCGGCGCGAGCGCCTATACCGCGACCCATTTCGTCATCAATTCGAGTGTCGATTCGCTGCTGTCTCCGGATATCGGCTGGCGCAAACGCGAACTCGTGTTTGAAAACGCCTTTCGCCGCTTCGGCGTGATCGAGGTCGTGGTCGAGACGCCAACGCCCGAACTCACCGGCGCGGCCACGGCCGAGTTGAAGAGCGCGCTGATCGCGGAACAAGGCGCATTCCAGGGTGTGGCCAGCGCTGGCGGTTCGGACTTTTTTCTCCGCCATGGCCTGCTGTTCCAGCCCGCCGCGACGCTGGACAAGAACCTTGGCGCGCTGTCGCAAGCCGAGGCCCTGATCGCTGATTTCGCCGGAGACCTGAGTTTGCGCGGCCTCGTGGCGGGGCTCGAGGATGTGCTCATCGGCGTCAATTCGGACAAGCTGAAGCTCGACGATCTCGCCGCTCCTTTGAACATGGTCGCCGATAGTCTCGACAATGTGCTCGCGGGACGACCCGCGAGTTTTTCATGGCGCGCGCTCGCGGAAGGCAAGCCCTCGTCGAATGAAATGCGCGGCTTCATCGAGGTGCGCCCAAAGCTCGATTACGCCGCGCTTGAGCCCGGACAGGCCTCGACGAACGCCATCCGCCGGATCGCGGCGGGCATTGCCCCGAAATATCAGGCTCGCGCGAGGCTGACCGGCCCGGTTGCGATGGCCGACGAAGAATTCGCAACCATCAAGGAAAATGCCGCCCGCAACGGTGTCATCACGCTGGCGATCGTTCTCTTCATTCTCTGGCTGGCGCTGCGTTCCGGACGATTGATGATCGCGGTAATCGTGAACCTTTTTGTCGGGCTGGCGCTGACGGCGGCGATGGGCCTGCTGATGGTGGGCTCCTTCAATCTCATCTCTGTCTATTTCGCCGTGCTCTTCGTCGGCATCGGCGTCGACTTCGGGATCCAATACAGCGTTCGTTACCGCGCCGAGCGTCACGCCAACAACGATCTTCAGGGCGCGATCGTCGCCGCCGGATTTCATGTCGGCGCGCCGTTGACTCTTGCCGCCTTCGCCACCGCGGCGGGATTTCTGTCGTTCCTTCCCACCGACTACCGCGGAGTCTCGGAACTCGGGCAAATCGCCGGCTGTGGCATGGTAATCGCGTTCGCGACCACCATTACCCTGCTGCCGGCGCTGATCCGCCTGCTCAATCCGCCGGGCGAGCCAGAACCGCTTGGCTATCGGTCCCTCGCCCCGGTTGACGCCTTTCTCGCGCGCCATCGCGTTGGCATCATCGCGGGAACCGCGGCTCTCGTGGTTTGTGGCCTGCCCCTGCTCTATTGGCTGCGCTTCGATTTCAACCCGATCAATCTTCGCGATCCCAATACCGAGTCGATCGCGACTTATCTTGACCTGAGCCGCGACCCGTCCACCGACACCAACGCCATCCAGGTCCTGGCGCCCTCGCTCGACAAGGCGGTCGAGATCGCCAGCCATGCCTCGAAATTGCCGGAGGTCTCGCACGCGCTCACGCTGTCAAGTTTCATTCCCGAGGGCCAGGATCAAAAGCTTCCGATTATCAAAAAGACGGCTGGTACGCTGGCGGAGGCCTTCGCGGCAATTGGCGCGCAACCCGCGCCGAGCGACGCGGAAAATGTCGACGCTCTGAACGAGGGCGCGGGCCGGCTCGTGGATGCCGCGAGCGATCATAAGGGCCCTGGCGCGGACGCGGCTCGACGCCTCGCCACGGTGCTGACCAGCCTCGCCCTGAAAAATCAGACGATGCGCGAAACCGCGGACGCCGTGCTGGTTTGGCCGCTGCGATCCGCGCTGGAAACGCTGCAAGCCTCGCTCGACGTCGAACCGGTCACGCGGCAATCCCTGCCGCCGGATCTCGTCAAGGACTGGCTGACCCCCGACGGCCATGCCCGCGTTTCCATTGCGCCGAAGGAAGATCCCGGCGATAACGAGGCCATGCGTCGCTTCGCGCGCGCAGTGCTCACGATCGAGCCCGGGGCGACCGAGGGACCGATCTCCATTCTGGAAGCCGGGAATACCATCGTTCACGCCTTTATCGAGGCCGGAATGTGGGCGATGGCGTCGATCGCCCTGCTGCTGTGGGTCGTTCTGCGCCGGGTGAGCGACGTTCTGCTCACGCTGATCCCCCTCACCCTGGCGGGCGTCGTGACGATGCAGATTTGCGTCCTGATCGGCATGCCGCTCAACTTCGCCAATATCATTGCGCTGCCGCTTCTTCTCGGGGTCGGCGTCGCCTTCAAGATTTACTACATCATGGCCTGGCGCGAGGGGCAGACCGATTTGCTGCAAACCAGCCTTACCCGCGCTGTGATTTATAGCGCTCTGACGACAGCCACCGCTTTCGGCAGCCTGTGGTTTTCGAGCCACCCCGGCACGTCGAGCATGGGCAAACTGCTGGCCCTCTCGCTGGTCTGCACCCTGGCCGCGGCCGTACTCTTCCAGCCAATTTTGATGGGCAAGCCGCGCGCCCCGACGCCGCCGGCCACGAAATGACACAAATCCCGGTTACCACGTTCAACGGGCACGGAGATAAACCATGAAGCGTCATATTCTTGCGATCTCGACAATCCTCGCCATCGCCTCTCCGGCGTTGGCGCAAGACGGCACGCCCGAGCAGCGCGCCGCCTGCAGCCCCGATGTCCGCAAATATTGCTTCAAGCTCAAGCGAGACGCCACGTCGTATGACTATCAGCAGTGCCTGGAAGCCAATCGCCCCAAGCTGTCGGACAAATGTCGCAAGGTGCTCGACGGCCAGCTCTAGAAATCGCGTCCCGCTGTACGCGCGGTTTGGTGTGACTTGAAGGGATTTTCGCGATTCCGTTTCCCACGAACCCACGTCGTTTCACGGAGAGGCCTATGAAACCGTTATTCGCCCTGGCAGTCGCGCTGTCGATGGTCGCGGGCGCGGCGCGCGCCGCGCCCGACGTGACCGCCGCCGGGGTCTGGCAGCAGGCCGACGATCAAGGCCGCGTCGGCGCATGGTTCTATTTCGCTGAAAAGAACGGCGTGTTCGAGGGTCGTCTCGTCAAGACATTTCCAAAGCCCGGCGTTCCCAATATCCCGAACTGCCTGAAATGCGACGGCGACCAGAAGAACGCCCCCATGCTTGGCCTCGTCATTGTCAAGAAAATGCAACGGAACGGCCTGAAATACGAGAATGGCAGCATTCTCGATCCACGCGACGGTTCGGTTTACCACGCCCAGATGGAGGTCAGTCCGGACGGGCAGAAGCTGTTCGTGCGCGGCTATCTCGGCATAGCGTTGCTTGGCCAGACGCAGACTTGGACGCGACTGCCCGACACTGTCATGGCTCCCGTGGATATACCCAGGGAATCAATGTACCCCGGGCTCATGCCGAAAGACACGGCGACAGCGGTCGTGGCGCCAAAGCCGAAGGACGCCTCGGTCAAGGGTCATTAAGGACAGCGCGGACCGGGGACGCGCCAGCAGCGTGTCACATGCCAAAAGCAATCGCGGGGTTCGATAGGAGATTTCGGTAGCGCGCCAGCGCCCAGAGCGGAAAGAACCTGGAATAGCCATGATAGCGCAGATAGAAAACCCGCGGGAAACCGGTCGCGGTATAGCGCTCTTCCGCCCAGAATCCATCGGGTCGCTGCTCGCTAAGCAGGTACTGAACGCCTCGCGCGACCGCCTCGCTGTTCGCGGCGCCGGCCGCCATAAGACCCAGTAGAGCCCAGGCGGTTTGCGATGCCGTGCTCGGCGCGGGTTCGTAACCGCGATAGTCGAGTTTGTAGCTCGCGCCGTCCTCGCCCCAACCGCCGTCGGCGTTCTGGATGGCCAGCAGCCACTCGCGCGCGCGACGGATGACGGGGCCGTCTCGGTGCAGACCGGCGATATTCAAGGCGCATAGCGCCGACCATGTGCCATAGATATAGTTGAGACCCCAACGGCCATACCAGCTACCGTCCTTGAGTTGGGCCTGGTCAAGAAACGCCAACCCTTTCCGCAAGGATTCGCTCGATTCCGCGCGCTCTCCAAGTTGCGCCAGCATGGACGCACATCGACCGGTCACGTCCTCGGTTGGCGGGTCCAGCATGGCGCCGTGATCGGAGAACGGAATGTTGTTGAGGTACAGATAATTATTGTCGGCGTCGAAGGCGCCCCAGCCGCCATTGCGGCTTTGCAACCCCACGATCCATTCGCGCCCGCGCTCGATCGCCAGCTGGAACCTCGCGTGACCGCGCGCCTTTTGCGCACGGTCCATCGCCATGGCCACGACGGCGGTATCGTCGAGATCAGGGTAATAGGCATTGGCGTATTGAAAGGCCCAGCCTCCCGGTCGCACGTCAGGACGCGCGGCTGCCCAGTCCCCAACCACGTCGAGGACCTGCAAGGGGAGCAGCCAGTCGAGCCCGGCCTCGGCGGCGTCGAGCGCTGGCGCGCCGCCAACCTCCAGCAACGTGTGACAAACGAGCGCGGTGTCCCACACCGGCGAAACACAGGGCTGGCAATAGGCCTCATCGTCCTTGATGACGAGCAGCTTGTCGATCGATCGCCGCGCGACAACGTAATCGGGATGCTGGGTTGAATAATCCAGCACATCGAACATCATCACCGAATTGGCCATGGCTGGAAATATCGCGCCGAGCCCATCCTCGCCATTCAGGCGCTCGGTCACGAAGGCGACTGCCCTGTCGATGGCTTTCTTGCGCAATCGCCTGGGAAATCGCGGCTCGACAACCCTGAGTATGGCGTCGACGACCCGAAAGAACCGGAACCAAGCCGCGTTCTGATGAGGCGCCCGCGCGAGCAGGCCAACGCCTTGAGGCGGCTCCAGAAACAACTCGTCGATGCCGACGCCCCTGGGATTGCGCGCTCGCGGCTTCAGCGCGCCAAGCACCAGCAGCGGCGCGATCACCGTGCGAGCCCAGTAGGAAATCTTGTCGAGATGGAAGGGAAACCAGCGCGGTAGCAACATGATTTCCACTGGCATGACAGGCACGGCCCGCCAGCTCACGACGCCGAAAAGGGCGAGCAGAACGCGCGTGAACACATTGACCGTCGAGGCGCCGCCATGGGCGCGGATGGCCTCGCGCGCCCGGCGCATGTGCGGCGCGTCAGCGTCGTCACCGATCATCTTCAGCGCGAAATAAGCTTTCACGCTGGCGCTGACATCGAATGCGCCGTCATGGAAAAGAGGCCAGCCGCCATGCGCGCCCTGAATGCGGCGCAAATAGGCGGCGATCCTGCCTTCAAGCGCGCTGTCCACTGGCTC
>CAISJZ010000379.1 GCA_903885755.1 uncultured Hyphomicrobiales bacterium
CGCGAAGAGCGCCGCCGCCGCGTTCAGACCGACGCCGATCATGAACACGTAGTACCAGCCCTGCGAGGCCGCGATGAGGCTCGCCATCGGCACGAGCAACGCCGCCGTGCCCTTGGCTGCGTAAAGCATACCCGCGTTCGTCGCGGCGTATTTCGAGCCGAATGTGTCGCCGCAAGTCGATGGGAAGAGGCTGTAGATCTCGCCGAAGACGAGAAAATACAGCGCCGACATCGTCACGAAGACGATCGGATTCTGGCCGTGCGTCCCCACGACATACAGGGATATCGCGGCCGTGGAGAAAGCGATGAACATGGTGTTCTCGCGCCCGATGTTGTCGGACACCCAGCCGAAAAACGGACGGCCGAAGCCATCGAAGATGCGCTGCATCGAGAGTCCCACCGCCAGGGCCGCCCCCTGAATGCCGAGAATGCTGACCGGCACGTCTGCGACCTTGTAATCACGCGCCAGCGGCGCAACCTGCGCAGCGAAGGTCAACCCGCAACAGGCGACCGTCACGAACGCGAGATACAACATCCAGAACACCGGCTTGCCCAGCACCGCGGCGGGCGCGTAATCGACCTTGCTTTGCGCGAATTTCACCGCGCGCTTGATCGCCGGGCCCGAAGTCGTCGGCGGCCGAATGAAAAGGGCGAGAAGGCAGACAATCGCGCCCTGCCCGATGCCGAAGGTGAAAAACGCCTGCTCATATCCACTCGCCTTGATCATGTTCGCGATCGGAACGACGGTCAGCGCCGCGCCCGCGCCAAAGCCCGCCGCCGTCATGCCGGCCGCCAGTCCGCGACGATCGGGGAACCACTTCAGCGGGTTGCCGACGCAGGTTCCGTAAACCGAGCCGGCGCCAATGCCGCCGATCACCGCGCCCGCGTACAGCATGGGCAGCGTGTTCGCTTGCGAGTTCAATATCCACGCCAGCGCGATCATGACGCCACCGAAGAGGACGACATATTTCGGTCCGATGCGATCAACAAACCAGGCCTCGACCGGCACCAGCCACGTTTCGGTCAGCACGAAGAGCGAGAACGCCCACTGAATGTCGGCGCGGCCCCAATGATTCTTGGCGTCGATGGGATCGACGAACAGCGTCCAACCATACTGCAGGTTGGCGATCATCGCCATGCAGATGATGCCCATGACGAGTTGCAACCATCGGAATGAATTTCCAAATGAACGCGACTGCAATCCCTCAAGCTTCGGATCGGTCATTGCCTGGTTTCCTCTTCCTGTCGCCCTTCGGGCGGACATCCCCACGCCGGATTATTCTTTATTTGGCGATCTAAACTGGAAGCGGTTTTTTCGTTTGGCCGCAGCCTTTTCGTCTCGTCCCAATCGGGATCGCCCGATCGCGAGAGCCCCCGCCCTCGCGATCGCTTTTGCTACTCCGCGGCGACGCGCTTGGGGGCCGGATCAAGCGCCCCGGCCTCGCGGATCGCGGCGACCTCGTTGTCATTGTAGCCGAGCACCTTGCGGAGAATTTCCTCGGTGTGTTCGCCGAGCAGCGGCGAACGCGTCACGTCGGTCGGGCTGTCGGACAGCTTGATCGGATTGCCGACCGACAGGTACTTGCCGCGCGTGGGATGATCGACCTCGACGACGGTGCCCGTCGCGCGCAGCGACTGGTCCTCGGCGAGTTCCTTCATCGACAGGATCGGCCCGCACGGAATGTCGTGCGCGTTGAGTTCGTTCATCGCCTCGAACTTGGTCCTGGTCATCGTCCAGTCCTCGATGCGGCCGAAGATCTGGTTGAGGCGCGGCAGACGCGCGACGGGCTTGGCGAAATCGGGATGTGTCTTCCACTCCGGAGCGCCGATGACATCGCAAATCTTCTCCCATACGGGCGCCTGCGTGATGAAATAGATGTAGGCGTTCGGGTCGGTCTCCCAACCCTTGCACTTGAGAATGCGGCCCGGCTGGCCGCCGCCCGAATCGTTGCCCGCGCGCGGCACGGCGTCGCCGAAGGGAATGCCCTCGCCGTACTGGCTGTATTCGGTCATCGGGCCATGGGCGAGGCGCTGCTGATCGCGCAGCTTCACGCGGCAGAGGTTGAGCACGCCGTCCTGCATGGCGGCGGTGACGCGCTGTCCCTTGCCAGAGGCATTGCGATGATAGAGCGCCGTGACAATGCCGAGAGCCAAATGAAGGCCCGTGCCGGAATCGCCGATCTGAGCGCCGGTGACAAGCGGAAGTCCGTCGCGGAACCCGGTGGTCGAGGCAGCGCCGCCGGTGCATTGCGCGACGTTCTCGTAAACCTTGCAATCCTCGTAGGGACCAGGACCAAAACCCTTGATCGACGCGACGATCATCCTGGGATTGATCGAGTGGATTTTCTCCCACGTGAAGCCCATGCGGTCGAGCACGCCTGGCCCGAAATTCTCGACGAGAATATCGCAGGTCTGGATGAGGCGGGTCAGCACCTCCTTGCCCTTGGCGTTCTTCGTGTCGAGCGTAATCGAACGCTTGTTGTGGTTCAGCATCGTGAAATAGAGGCTGTCGACCTTCGGAATGTCCTGCAACTGACCGCGGGTGATATCGCCCACGCCCGGCCGCTCGACCTTGATCACGTCCGCGCCAAACCACGCGAGCAACTGCGTGCAGGTGGGGCCGGACTGCACATGGGTGAAGTCGAGAACCTTCACGCCTTCAAGCGCTTTTGTCATGTTCTGTGCTCCTTACTTCTTGCGAACCACGCTCTGCGGGTTGAGATTTCCGATACGGCCGCTTTCGGTCCCCGCCATGGGATCGATGACGGCGTTGACGAGGGTCGGACGGCCTGAATCCATGGCCGCGTTGACCGCGCGGCTTAGTTCATCCGGCGTCGTCGCGTTGACGCCCACGCCGCCAAAGGCTTCCATCATCTTGTCGTAGCGTGCATCCTTGACGAAAACGGTAATCGCCGGATCCGCGCCGCCCGACGGATTGACGTCGGTTCCGCGATAGATGCCGCCATTGTTGAAGACGACCACGCAGACAGGCAGATTGTAACGGCAGATCGTCTCGATCTCCATGCCGGAGAACCCGAAGGCGCTGTCGCCAACCACCGCGAGCACGGGTTGTTTCGTTTCAATCGCCGCCGCGATGCAATAGCCCATGCCGATGCCCATCACGCCCCAAGTGCCCACATCGATGCGCTTGCGCGGCTTATGAAGATCGATGATGCCGCGAGCCAGGTCGAGCGTGTTTGCGCCTTCGTTGACGAGAATGGCGTCGGGACGCTCGGCGATGATCTTGCGCAACCGGCCAAGCGCGCCGTGGTAATCCATCGGCGAGTTGTTGTTCATCAGCCGTGGCGCCATCTTGGCGACGTTCTCGTCCCGCTTCGCCATCACCGTTTTGAGCCAGTCGGCGGGCGGAGCCGGCCATGCGCCCCCCATGCCATGGACGAGCGAGGACACGCATGAGCCCATGTCGCCAACGACTGGCGCGACGATCTCGACGTTGCTGTCCATCTCCCGGGGTTCGATATCCACCTGGATGAATTTCTTCGAACCCGGGGCCCCCCAGGTCTTGCCCTTGCCATGCGACAGCAGCCAGTTCAGGCGCGCGCCAAGCATGACGACGACATCGGCGTCCTTCAGCACGGTCGAGCGCGCGGCCCCCGCGCATTGCGGGTGCAGGTCGGGCAACAGGCCCTTGGCCATGCTCATCGGCAGGAACGGGGCGCCGCTCCTTTCCACGAATGCCCGGATTTCCTCGTCGGCCTGCGCATAGGCGGCGCCCTTGCCCAAAATGATCAGCGGCCGCTTGGCGCTTTTGAGCACATCGAGCGCGCGCTTGATGGCGGCGGGCGCGGGGATCTGCGCCGGCGCCGCGTCGATGACCTTGACCAGGGACTTCTCGCCAGCTTGCGCGTCCATCGTCTGCGAGAACAATTTCGCGGGCAGGTCGAGATAGACGCCGCCCGGACGGCCCGACACCGCGGCGCGAATGGCGCGCGCCAGACCAATGCCAATGTCGGCGGCGTGCAGCACGCGGAACGCCGCCTTGCAGAGCGGCTTGGCGATGGCGAGTTGGTCCATCTCCTCGTAATCGCCCTGCTGGAGGTCGACGATCTCGCGCTCCGACGAGCCGCTGATCAGGATCATCGGAAAGCAGTTTGTGGTGGCGTGCGCGAGCGCGGTCAGACCGTTGAGAAAGCCGGGCGCCGAAACAGTCAGACAGACACCGGGCTTCTTCGTGAGATAGCCGGCGATGGAAGCGGCGTTGCCGGCGTTCTGTTCGTGACGAAAGGCGATGACCCGGATGCCGGCGCCCTGCGCCATGCGTCCGAAATCTGTAATCGGAATGCCCGGCACGCCATAGATGGTCTCGACGCCGTTGAGCTTGAGAGCATCAATGACGAGATGGAACCCGTCGGTCAATTCCCGCTCCGGCGCGGCCTCGGCGGCGCCACTTCTGGCTTCAGACACGGTCATGACGCAAACCTTCCCTTTCACTCGTTCCGGCCACGCGCTTTTCGCGCTACCGGGATTTCAATCAAAGAATTCGTGGCCATGGCGCTCGACGAAGTCGGCGAGGCCCAGCGTATGATCGCGCGACAGACGCTCGGCGAGGTCCGTGTCGCGCTTCTCGATGGCGTCGATGATGGCGAGATGATCGCCGATCGAGCGTTTGGCGCGGTCATGCCGGCCAATCGTCATCGCGCGGATGCCGCGCACATGCAGCAGCAGGTTGTCCGTCATCTCCGCCAGCACGTCCGACTTCGACAGGCTAATGATCATCTGGTGAAACTGGATATTGGCGCTCGAATAATCACTGAGCCGCTCGTCGGGCGTCTGCCCTTCGGTGAATTTCCGCATGAGTTCGCGCAGGCCCGCGATTTCCGAGTCGCTGGCCGTCTGGATGAGCAGGCGCACCGCCATGCTTTCCAGCGCAGCCCACGCCTGCACCATCTGAATGATTTCGCGCTTGGTCTTGCGGAGAACCAGAATGCCACGACGCGGCACCGTGCGCACGAAGCCGTCCTGCTCAAGCATCGCGACCGCTTCGCGGATCGGGGTGCGGCTGACGCCGATGCGTTCGGATATCTCGCGCTCGTCGAGCATGATGGGCTCGGACGTGGCGTAGAGGTCCATCTTGATGATGGCCTGCTTCAGCGCCGCGTAGGCCTTGGACTTGTAGCTCTCTTCCTGGCGGATTCGCGGAAGATTGACCGCGAGCGTCGCGCGGCGGCCACTGGTCCTCGTTCTCTCCAAACCGGCCAATACGTCCTCCCGCCCCGGAGGGCTCCGCCGTGGTAGTTGGCATACCACATTCCAGAGCGTCAACAGTAAACGCACTGCAGCAATGATTTTTGCAATTGCGAAGCAGGATTTTCTTGACAGATAGCCCGGTTGGTATGCCAAATGCCAGGATATTCGCGACCCATCGTTTGATGCGCGTGAAGGTTCCCGGGAGGATTCAGATGACGGCTCAAAAAGACGCGGTGCGCAAGGTTCTCGATGCGGTCAAGGCCTCGGGACGAACCAGCCTGACGGCGCCCGAGGGCAAACTTGTCTGCGACGCCTACGGCATTCCCACGCCAAAGGAGGGTGTCGCTAAATCCTCCGCGGAAGCGTCGAAGATGGCCGCCGACATGGGTTTTCCCGTCGTCATGAAAATCGTCTCGCCGGACATTCTCCACAAGACGGAAGCCGGTGGCGTCATCGTCGGCGTCAAGAGCGCCGAGGACGCGGCGAAGGCCCACGACACAATTC
>CAISJZ010000380.1 GCA_903885755.1 uncultured Hyphomicrobiales bacterium
CATCTCTTCCTCAAAGAATCCGAATGGCGATTCAATCACCGCCCGCCCAGCAATCTCTTGAAAACCCTCAGACGATGGGCCAAAGTATAAATATCAAACCTTATCTATGTCAGCCCCTTATTAAAATTATTCACGAGATATATTTGCCTCCTCGTCTCTTTGAGTGAATTCGATCGCATCGATAGTCCTCTTGACCGCAAATCTCAACAGCCTTGGCGCGTCGTCAAGATTACCATTTCAGCATCAAAACCGGTCAATTCGCCCCCAACCTGCTTCGGTAATTCGCGCCAGACCCAGCCAACCGGGCGCCCCATTTCCCACGCGGAAACCTGCCTGCCGACGCAAATAATGGGATGATTGTCGCTCTGGCAAAGTTTGCCGCGAAAACAACATCTGGCGCGCGATCCGGCGCCTGTTCTAAAGACAACGCTCGCGCGCGACGCGCCGGGATCATTCTCATGCCAAATTCCGCCCTCGTCCTCTTCTCTGGCGGGCAGGATTCGACCACCTGCCTCGCCGACGCGCTTGACCGCTTCGAGCGGGTCGAGACCATTGGTTTCGCTTATGGCCAGCGCCATGCCGTCGAGCTTGAGGTCCGCCCGAACATTCTCGCGGCATTGCGCCGGTCCTTTCCGGCATGGAGCGCGCGGCTTGGCGAGGACCATTTAATCGATCTGACGGCGCTCGGCGCGGTCAGCGACGTCGCCATCGCCATGGCCGACAACGGCCTGCCCAATACATTCGTGCCCGGCCGCAACCTGATGTTCCTGACATTCGCCGCCGCGCTCGCCTATCGCCGCGGAATCAGAACGCTCGTGACCGGCGTCTGCGAGACCGACTATTCCGGCTATCCCGATTGCCGCGACAACACGATGAAGGCCATGCAGGTGGCGCTCAATCTTGGCATGGAAACCCGTTTCATCATTGAGACGCCGCTGATGTTCAGGGACAAGGCGGCGACGTGGGCGATGGCTAAACAGCTCGGTGGCGAGGCGCTCGTCGAAATCATCGGAGAGGCGACGCACACCTGCTATCTCGGCGACCGCGCCCATCGCCACGACTGGGGCTATGGCTGCGGCGCCTGCCCCGCCTGCGAGCTGCGCGCGGCGGGTTACGCGCGCTGGCGCGCCACATTGGACCAAAGTTGACAGGCCCCCGCCTTTGGCGGATTTAGCCTCACAATCATTCGAGGAGAAACGCCATGCCGCACGACGAGAAGGATGGGACGCACTGGCACGAGCCGGCGGGCACCAAAAAAGCGGGCTTTGGCGAATTCAACAAGCAGCCGACGCCCTACGACGCCTGGATGGAATCCGAGGGCCTGCCGGTGTTTCGCGGCATTGGCATCTCCAAGGTGCAGAACCTTCCCCTTGTGCCGTGGAAGCGCACAGGCGGACGCGGCCATTTCATCCAGCTCTATGGCACTGAAACCAAGTGGGGCTGCTATGTGGTCGAGGTGCCGCCCGGCGGCGCGCTCAACCCTGAAAAGCACATGTACGAGGAAATCTTTCTCGTCATCGAGGGCCGCGGCTCAACGGAAGTCTGGCAGGAAGGCGACAGCAAGAAGCATGTGTTCGAATGGCAGAAGGGCTCGATGTTCTCGATCCCGATGAACGCCATGCACCGCCTCGTCAACGCCACCTCCGGCGGAGCCCTGCTGCTCGGCGGCACGACAGCGCCCAACGTGCTCAACATGCTGCAGAACGCCGACGCGGTGTTCCAGAACCCCTTCATCTTCCGCGACCGGTTCTCCGGCGCCGACGACTTCTTCAAGCCGAAGGACGATATCGAGCCCGATCCGGTGCGCGGCCTCGCCATGCGCAAGACGAATTTCATACCCGATGTCATCAACTGCGAACTGCCGCTCGATAACCGACGTTCGGTCGGCTATCGCCGCGTCGAGCCGTTGATGACGAACAACACCTTCTACTTCTGGATCGGCCAGCACGAGAACGGCCGCTATTCCAAGGGCCACGCGCATACGTCGGCCGCCGTGCTCATCTGCCTCAAGGGCAAGGGCTATACCTATTCCTGGCCCGAGCGTTGCGGCGAGCAGCCATGGGCGAACGGCATGGCCGACCAGGTCAACCGGCTCGACTACGAACCGATCGGCCTGGTGACGGCGGCGCCTGGCGGCGCGCGCTGGTATCACCAGCACTTCAGCGTCTCAAAAGAAGACTTCCGGCTGACCGCGTGGTTTGGCCCGCACAACCCCGGCCGCGACCCCGGCGCGCCCGGCCAAAAGCATACTGACTACACCGCCATCGACGTCAATCAGGGCGGCACGGCGATTCCCTACTGGATGGAAGACCCCTACATCCGCACGGAATACGAGGAGACGCTGCGCCAGAATGGCGTGCCCTGCCGCATGGACGCCAAGTGGTACGCCAAGCCGAACGACGCCGACACACGCAAGGAAGTGGTGTGAGGCGATGACCGATGAACCCGTTGGCGGCCGCGTCTTCTTTTCCAACGTGCGGCGCAGCCTCGAGGAAGAGGACGAAATTCGGCTGGTCAGCGTCGGCGTCGACATCGGCTCGTCGACGTCGCATCTCGTCTTTTCGCGGCTGGTGCTGGAACGGCTCGACAATCGCTACATCGTCAGCGAGCGCGAGATCGTGCATGAATCGGACGTGCTGCTGACGCCCTACGCCGACGACATGACGATCGACGCAAAGGCGCTCGGCGCCTTCATCAATCGCCAGTACGACATGGCGTTGCTCGACCCCTCGTCGATCGACACGGGCGCGCTCATCCTCACGGGCGTCGCGGTGCGGCGTTCCAACGCGCGCGCCATCGGCGATCTCTTCGCCGCGCAGGCCGGCAAGTTCGTGTCGGTCTCGGCTGGCGACGGACTGGAGACGACGCTGGCGGCGTTCGGATCGGGCGCGGCGGCGCGCTCGATCCGCGAGAGCAATCGCGTGATGAATATCGACATCGGAGGCGGCACGTCGAAGATCGCCGTCTGCGAGGACGGCGAGGTCGTCGAGATGACCGCGGTCGATGCCGGCGCGCGCATCCTCGCCCTCGACAAGGCTGGTCTGGTCACACGCCTCGAGGAGGCGGGTCGTCGCTTCGCCGCCGAGACTGGATTGAACCTCGATATCGGCTCGAAACCCGCGCCCGCCGATCTCGAACGCATGGTCGAGCGCATGGCCGATCGATTGTTTGAAACCATTTCCGCGCCAAAGCTCTCGGCGGAAACGAAGGCGCTGCTGCGCCTCGACCCGCTGAAGAACACGCGCAAACCAGATGTTGTCACCTTCTCCGGCGGCGTGTCGGAATATATCTACAACAGACAGGAAAGCGGTTTCGGCGATCTCGGCCCGTTGCTGGCGCGCGCCATCAAATCGCGCGTCGACACATGGGGGCCGCGCATCGCCCGGCCCGACGAAGGCATCCGCGCCACGGTGGTCGGCGCCTCGCAATACACGATCCAGGTCAGCGGCAGCACGATCTTCGTCTCGCCGCTCGACACCTTGCCCCTGCGCAACATTCCCGTCGTGACACCAGATCTCGCGCTCGATGGCGACGACCTTGATCAAGACACCATCGCGACGTCTGTGCGCGCGGCGCTGCGCCGGCTTGATCTGCACGAAGGCGAACAGGCCGTGGCGGTCTGCTATCGTTGGGCGGGTTCGGCGACATTCCGCCGGCTCGACGATTTCTGCAAGGGCGTCGCCAGGGGTCTCGAAGCGCAATTGTCGAAAGGCCACCCCCTGGTGCTGGTCGGCGACGGCGATATCGGCGGGCTCGTCGGCATCCACGCGAAGGAAGAGGCAAAACTGCCGAACGCGGTCGTCTCGATCGACGGAATCGTGCTGAAGGAGTTTGACTTCATCGACATCGGCGCGATGCTGGAGACCTCCGGCGCGGTGCCTGTCGTCATCAAGTCGCTCGTGTTCCCGACGACATCGGCGCTCGGCAAGGTTGACGCGGCGAGGGTCGGGTGAGCGACGAAGTGCTGGGGCGCCCCGGCGCGCTCTACCCGCCGATCCAGCCGCTGGAGCGCGACTTTCTCGACGTCGGCGGCGGCCACCGGATTTTCTACGAGGTGAACGGCAATCCAGAGGGCAAGACGGCGCTGTTCCTCCATGGCGGTCCCGGCGGAGGTTGTTACGCCGATCATCGCCGGCTGTTCGACCCCACACGTTATCGTGCCGTGCTGTTCGACCAGCGCGGTTGCGGGAAATCGACGCCCAATTCCGAACTCGCGGGCAATACGACGTGGGATCTCGTCGGGGATATCGAGCGCCTGCGTATTCACCTCGGCGTCGATCGCTTCGTCATTCTCGGCGGCTCATGGGGCGCGGCGCTGGCGCTGCTCTACGCGCAAACCCATCCCGATCGCGTCGCCGCGCTTATTCTGCGCGGCGTCTTCACCGCGCGGCGGCGCGAGATCGACTGGCTCTATCGCCACGGCGCCTCGGCGCTGTTTCCCGAGCGCTGGGAGACGTTTTCTTCCTACATCCCCGAGAATGAACGCGATGATCTGCCGCGCGCCTATCATCGGCGCCTGACCAGCGGCGACTCGGACATCGAACGCGAGGCCGCGCGCGCCTGGTGTACGTGGGAGGGATCGCTGATGACGATGACGCAGCGCTCCTTGACCTACAGCGCGGGGAGCGGCGAGCACACGCGCGCGCTGGCGCGGATCGAGGCGC
>CAISJZ010000381.1 GCA_903885755.1 uncultured Hyphomicrobiales bacterium
GTTGCCGAAGCGCCTCGCGCACCGGAACCGCCGCCGGCCTACGTGGCGCCCCTGCCCGAGGCGCCCGTCGATCCATCCCAGCCGAAACGCTCGGGTTGGTGGCAGCGCGCCAAGCAATCGTTCGGCGGGAACTGAACCCGCCCGACAATCGATCCGCCACGAAAAAACCCTCCCGCGTCCGCGCGGGAGGGTTTTTTTTCTCCGAGGGCCTGACCTGGCGTCGATTTTAAATTCAACGGCGCTTCCATCCCGCCAGCCGCCTGACCGCTTCCAGAATATCGGATCGGGGGCCGGCGTAGGAAATCCGGAGCGAGCGATTGCCGCCGTCGCGGTCGAAGTCGACGCCAGGCGTCGTCGCGACGCCGATTTCGTCGAGCATCGCGCGACAGTACGATACCGAGTCATTCGTGAAGTCGGCGACGTCGATATAGGCATAAAACGCCCCGTCCATCGGAACAAACCGCCCGAAGCCAAGCCGTGGCAGTTCTTCCGTCAGGATGTCGCGGTTTTCCGCATAGCCCGCCTTGATCGCCTCGAGTTCCTCCCGCGCGTCGAACGCGGCCTCGGCGGCAATCTGGCTCAACGTGGGGACGGAAATCGATAGACTTTGCTGCAGCAGTTCGATGGGGCGAACCAGTTCCAATGGCGCGACCATCCAGCCGACGCGCCACCCCGTCATGCAGAAATATTTGGAGAAGGAATTGATCACGATCGCGCGCGAGGAAGAGGCCAGCGCGGTGTTCGCCGGCGCGCCATAGGTCAGGCCATGATAGATTTCGTCCGAAATGAACGCGACGCCGAGGCGGTCGCAGACCGCGCAAATCGCGGCGAGTTCGTCCGGCGGCGTCACCGCGCCCGTGGGATTGGCAGGACTCATAAGCAGGACCCCATCGAGCGGAGATTCAGCGTGCGCGGCCTCGATCATCGTCGCCGTGACAACATGGCCGCTGGCGGCGCTGGTCGCGACGGGAACCGCCTCGATGCCGAGCGCCTGCATGATGTTGCGATAGGCGGGATAGCCGGGGGACGAGATCAGAACCCGCGCGCCGGCGTCGAACAGCGCAAGAAACGCCAGAATGAAGCCGCCGGAGGAGCCAGTCGTGACCACGATCCGTTCGGGCCCGACGTCGACGCCATGTGTCTCGCGATAGAAGCGCGCGATCCGTTCGCGCAGCGATGGGCGCCCCAGCGCCTCGGTGTAGCTGACGCGCCCGCCTGACAAGGCGCGAATCGCCGCCTCGCGCGCCAGTCGCGGCGGCGGCGCCGCGGGTTCGCCCAGTTCAAGATGAACGACGCTGGCCCCCGCCTTCTCGCGGACGCCGGCCGCGCTCAGAACGTCCATGGCGAGAAATGGCTCAATGCGCGCGCGACGCGATATCGTCAAAGGTTGGCTCGCGAAATTCATCGGGACGTCGCGCCGCGTCATGTGAAGTCGCCCATCCCTGTCAATCCCGTCATTCTGCCGCCATAATGCGCCGACACTCGGAATACGACATTCGCGCGAGCAGCGGACGACATGGAGTCGAATAGATCGTGACACCTAGCAGCCGGAACAGCTCGCGGCCAGCGCGCAAAGTGTTCGCCGCCCTGACGGCGCTGACGCTCGCCCTGCCCGGTCCGTCCGCGCGCGCGCAGTCGATCAACTCCATCCCCGGCGTCATTCGCGACGCGGAAACCGAGCAACTGATGCGTGATTACGTAACGCCGATATTGCGCGCGGCTGGCGTCAACGTCGGCGCGACGAGGGTTGTGCTGATCGGCGACCGCTCCTTCAACGCCTTTGTCGCCAATGGCCGCAAGATATTCATCAATGTTGGCGCGCTCATGGACGCCAGGACGCCCAATGAGATCATCGGCGTTCTGGCGCATGAAACCGGGCATATCGCGGGCGGCCATCTTGCTGGACTGCACCAGGAAATGAGCAACGCGATGGTCATGTCGGTGATCGGCCTGCTGGCCGGCGCGGCGGGCGTCTACGCGACATCGCGCAATGGCGGCGCGTACAACAAGCCCGGCAACGTCGGCGCGGACGGACAGGGCCAGATGGGCATGATCCTCGGTCCGCAGGAACTCGTGAAGCGCTCCCTGCTCGCCTATGTCCGAGGGCAGGAGGAGGCCGCCGACCGCACCGCCGTCAAGTATCTCACGACCACGGGTCAATCGGCCAAGGGACTTCTGACGACGCTTGAGCGGTTCCAGAATGATTCCCTGTTCATGACCAGCCAGATCGATCCATATCTCCAGACCCACCCCTTGCCTCGCGAGCGCCTTTCCAATCTCGAAACCGCGGCGCGTGCGAGCCCGACCTTCGATGTCCTCGATCCGCCGGCCCTGCAGGCGCGTCACGACCTCATGCGGGCCAAGCTCGTCGCCTTCATGGGCAACGCCGCCGAAATTTCGCGCCGTTATCCCGTGTCCGACAACTCGCTGGCGGCCAGATACGCCCGCGCCATCTCCGCCTATCGTTTCGGGCGCGTCGCGGAAGCGTTGCCACAGATCGATGGTCTGATCGCCGCGCAGCCGGGCAACGCCTATTTTCACGAGTTGAAGGGCCAGGTGCTGCTGGAGTCCGGCCGGGCGAACGAGGCGCTTGCGCCGCTCCGCAAGGCTGTGTCGCTGGCGCCGGGCGGCCTGCCGATCCGCGACCTTCTCGGACATGCGCTCATCGCCGCTGGCCAGCCGGATGAAGCCATCAAAATCCTGACCAAGGTCGTGCAGGCAGATGATGACGATCCGGAGGCCTACAGCTATCTCTCCATGGCCTACGACGCGAAAAACAATCTGCCGCAGGCGCAACTGGCCGCCGCGCAAGGGTTCTTCCTGGCGGGGAAATTCGTCGAGGCGCGCACGCAGGCCAATCGCGCCAAGACGCAGTTCAAGGAAGGCTCGCCCGGCTGGCTCAAGGCCGACGACATTCTGAACTGGCGGCCGCCGAAATTCGATTGAGGCGACATGGCGAGCGCGGCGCCAACAGCAATCGTCGAGGGCGGAGCGTTGGTCGCGGGCGACCCGGCCGCTCTGGCGCTGCCGTGGTGGAGTTTCACCAAGACCGTGCTCGCGGCGGCGACACTGGCGCTGGCGCGCGACGGGCGGATCGACCTTGACGCGCCAATGTCCGGGCGCGCCTTCACGCTCGCAGAAGTGTTGCAACATCGCGCGGGATTGCCCGATTATGGCGGGATGCGGCGATATCACGAGGCTGTCGCGCGTGGCGATGCGCCCTGGACAGCGGACGAATTTCTCGACCAGACGTCCAGACTGGTCGCGCCGCCACGCGGACATTTTTCGTATTCGAACATCGGCTTTCTCCTCGTCCGCCAGACGATCGAGGCCGTCGCCGGAACAGATGTTGGCGCGGCGTTCGACGACCTCGTCCTGCGCCCGCTCGGTGTGTCTGGAGCGCGCGTGGCGCGTCACGCCGGCGAAGTCCTTGATCCCGAGAGCGGCCTGCCGACCAGCTATCACCCCGGCTGGGTCGCGCATGGGTTGCTGATCGGGCCGCCCGCGGCGGCGGCGCTGCTGCTCGACGGGCTGATGACCGGGGACTTCCTGCCGGCCGAACTGCTGGCGCGGATGCGGGATGGGACAGAGGTTGGCGGTCCCTGGCCAGACCGCCCCTGGCGGCGGGCGGCCTATGGCTTGGGGCTGATGACCGATCGCGATGGTCCGGCCGGACGCCAGTTCGGCCATACCGGGCAAGGACCGGACAGCACGGCGGCGGTTTATCATTTTCCCGATCTGGCGACGCCGCGCACGATCGCGGTGTTCGCCACCGGCAAGGATCAGGGTGCGATCGAGCGCGCGGCGATCGAGGCGGCTCTCGGCCCCTAGGCGCCGCGCCCTCACGCCATCGTGTTTCGGCCATGGTTCGTTTATAAAGAATTCGCGGTTATGGTCCCGCCCGCACCGCCCTGAATTCCGGAGTCGCCTCATGTCCCTGCCCCGTTTCGCCGCCGCGGCCCTTGGCGTAGCCCTTGCCGCGTTGAGCATATCCAGCCCGGCCCGCGCCGAAATGAGCGCCGGGCAAAAGGCCGAGGTGCAGGGCATCATCAAGGATTATCTGCTCAGCAATCCCGAAGTATTGCGCGACGCGCTCAATGAAATGGATCGCCGTCAGAAGGCGGAAGAATCAGCCGCCCGGACCAAGACCGTCAGCGACGCCGCGCCGCTGATCTTCAACTCGCCACGCCAGGCCGTTCTCGGCAATCCCAACGGCAAGATCACGCTGGTGGAGTTCTTTGACTACAATTGCGGTTACTGCAAGAAGTCGCTCGACGATATCGCGCAACTCGTCAAGGAAGAGCCCGAATTGCGGCTCGTCGTGAAGGATTTCCCGGTTCTTGGACCGGGTTCGGTCGAGGCCGCCGAGGTCGCCACCGCGCTGCGCAAGCAGTTCAGCGGCGACAAGTACTGGCAGTTCCACTTCAAGCTGCTGGCGACCAAGGGTCAGGTCGGCCGGGCGCAGGCCAACGCGGTCGCCAAGGACATGGGCGCCGACATGGACAGGTTGGCCAAGGACGCCGCCAGCCCGGAAACCAAGCAGTCGATCCAGGAAGTCATGAAAATCGCCGACGGGCTGCAACTGACGGGTACGCCGACCTTCGTGGTTGGCGATGACGTGGTCGTCGGGGCCGTTGGCCACGACGAGCTGAAATCGCGGATCGACAACGTCAAGAAATGCGGCAAGGTCGCCTGCGGCTAGGCCAGCCGGACCGACGCCCCGGATTTTCGTTGTGCGCCGCGGTAGCGCGAGGGTTCCCATGCGCGCCGGTCTGGGATAAGACGGCCCGCCCGGCTGGCTGGCCGGGCCCCGTAGTTCTCACTCCCGGCGCTTCATGCCCTCGATCCACGTCCTGAATGGGCCGAACCTCAACCTACTTGGATCGCGCGAACCGGCCATCTATGGATCGGTCACGCTGGCCGAGATCGAGGCTGGTTTGCGGGCCAGGGCGACGGCGCTTGGCGTCGATCTCGTTTTCCGGCAATCCAATCACGAGGGCGACCTCGTGACGTGGATTCAGGCGGCGGGCGCGGCGGGCGAGCCCGTCATTCTCAATGCCGGGGCCTATACCCACACGTCGATCGCCATCGCCGACGCCATCAAGGGCTCCGGCGCGCGGGTGATCGAGGTGCATTTGTCCAACGTGCATGCGCGTGAATCATTTCGCCACAAGTCCTTTATTTCACCCGTCGCCGAGGGCGTGATCCTTGGCTTCGGACCCCTCTCATACGATCTCGCGCTCGAGGCACTGACCTCCGGCGCGCAACGCAAGAAGAGCTGAACCCAATGGCTCAGGCCCCCAAGAAACCAAAGCCGGCCGCCAAGCCCGCGGCGCCCGCGACAAAATCCGGCATCGACGCGGCGCTCGTCGAACAGCTCGCCGGTATCGCCACCCGCCACGATCTCGCCGAGGTCGAGGTCGAGCATGGGGGCCTTCGTATCCGCGTCGCGCGCCATGGCGCGGCGCCGGTCGCGACCTCGGTTGTTCACGCGCCCGCTGTCGCGGCGGCCGCGCCCGTGTCCGTGGTCGCGCCCCCGCCGACCATCATGACGCCGCCGCCAGCGGCCGCCGATCATCCCGGCACCGTGAAATCGCCGATGGTGGGCACCGCCTATCGCCGTCCGTCGCCAGACGCCA
>CAISJZ010000382.1 GCA_903885755.1 uncultured Hyphomicrobiales bacterium
CGCCATGCTGGTTGACGCGCTGGGCCATGTCCTTCGCCAGTTTCGTGAAGTCGATGCCGGGAAAGCTCGCCTCGAGACTGGCGAAAACATCCCCTTGCACGCCCCATTCCTTCGAAGCCGCGGCGCAATCGACAATCAGCGCCTCGATGCCCTTGATCATGATGGAGCGGCAGAGCTTTGTCGCGGAGGCGCGGCCCGGCTCCGTCGTGACGGCCTTCACATTCATGCCAATGGCGTTCAATCGCTCGGCGACATCCGCCGCCGCCGGGCCGCCTGCGAGGATCGGCACCTTGATGCCGGGGCCGGGCACCGGCGCCATCACCGCGCCCTCGACATAGCTCGCGCCACAGGCGTTCACAGCCTTCGCCGCCCTGGTCTTTGCGCCGGGAGAGGCGGAGTTGATATCGAAAAACACCTGGTCCTTGCGCAGATAGGTCGCGGCTTGCTCGGCAACCGGCAAGGCCACGTCGGCGGTGACTGCGGAAATCACGATGTCCGCCCCGGCGCAGGCGGCGGCATGGTTCGCCGCGGTCACGACGCCAGCGGCGCGGGCCTTTTCCACCATGGCCGGCGCGAGATCGGGCGCGCCGAACTTGATATCGTAGGTCGTGACCCGAACATCGCCGCGCGCCAGGAATTCCCGCGCGAAAGTCGAGCCAACCTCGCCAAAACCGATGAGTGTGATGTTGACGCTGTTTTTCATCGCCCCCGGTCTCCCGCGTTTCTCTCCGGCGTCATAAACAGCGCCCGGCCCGCGCGCAACTAGCCGGCATAATCGGCCCGCCGCCGCCCCGCCCAGACGCCGCCAGTCGAGCCGAGAAGGATGGCGGAAACAATCAGGAATACGCCGCCGACGCCGGTCGACGTGGCGACGAGCCCGGCGAGGAAGGGAATGACCACGAGGCCGGCCCGATTGCCCGTCAGGCGCAGCGAGATGGCTGTTCCCCGCGCGTTCGGCGGCGCCACTTCAACGACGCCGGACAATGTGAGGGTGGCGGAAATGCCCAGCCCCACGCCCAGCACGATAACAAGCGGATACATGAGCCAGGCGGGGATCGGCGCGGCGACGAGAGCGAAAGCAACGGCGGGCGAGAGCATCGTCATATAAGTGAGCGGCATGCGGCCCAGCCAGTCGATGAGCGGCACGTAAACCAGCCGCGCCGCCATGGACGAGACGGCCCGCAGGGTCATCAACACACCAATGGTTCCCGCGTCGATGCCGCGTTCGACGCCAAGCAGCGGCAGATAGACGACGATGACATCAAGCCCGGTGATCGTAATGATGCTGGCCATGACATAGGCCATGAGACCCTTCACGCCCATGAGATCAACGAGGCCGGTCGAGCCCTGGGCGCGGGCGGCTTCGCGCGCATTGGGCGCTGGCCTCAGCGCGAACCCGACCGCCAGCGAGGCGAGGGACGCGACGACGCCGACGACATACAGTGTGTGAACGGGGGGAATGCGCGCGCCGCCGGAAACCCAGGCGATGATGAATGGCGCGAGGCCCTGACCTCCGGCGATGGCGACCATGTGGTAGCCGAAAATCGCGTCGCGCCCGCGCGGGCCCCTTGTCGCGCGCACGGCGATCACCTGATGCCCGGCCATGCAGCCAAGCTGGCCGACGCCCAGCAGCGCGGTCTCACCCATCAACATCGCGCCGCTGGGCGGAATAAGCCAGTAGCCGACGCAAGCGACCACCAGAAGCGCCGAGCCAATCCAGGTCGCCAGACTGTCGTGACCGCGATCGATGAGGCGACCCACCGGCACCGCGAGAATCGCGGGCAGGATCGAAAACGCGGCGGACATGGCGCCGACCCAGGCCACGGAAAGTTCGAGTTGCACGACTTCGTAAGATGTCGCCACGCGCCCGATCGTCACGGCGAGATGCACGAAGACCGTCTGAACCATCAGCGGCGTGGCGAGACGCGCGTCGATTTCGCCAAGAATGGATGGCGGCTTGTGCTTCATATCCGCGCCAATCGTCACACCCGGTCTCCGGCAACGGCGGTCAAGACGAGAATGGCGCGAAAATCGTTGACATTGGTGCGCGTTGGCCCGGTGATGACCTGATCGCCGAGCATGGCAAAAAACGGATGCGCGTCATTGTTCGCCAGCATGTCGCGCGCGTTGATGGAGAGTTTGCGCGCGCGCGACAGGGTATCGGGCGAGATAATCGCGCCCGCGACCTCTTCCGCGCCATCGACGCCATCGGTATCGCCGGCCAGCGCATATACATTCGCGCGGCCATCAAGCGCGATGGCAAGCGCCAGCAGAAATTCCACATTGCGACCGCCGCGCCCGCCGCCGCGCACCGTGACCGTCGTTTCGCCGCCCGACAGAAGCACGCAGGGCGCTGGCGCGGGCGCGCCGTGATCGGCGCAGGAACACGCCATCGCGCCAAGGGCGCGCGCGACCTCGCGCGCCTCGCCCTCGATCCTGTCGCCAAGGATATCCGGCGTCACGCCCGCCGCGCGCGCCACGTCGGCCGCGGCCTCCAGCGCCTTCCAGGGCGTGGCGATAAGCTGGGTCATTGCCCTCGCGAGACGGGGATCGCCGGGCTTGACGCTTTCGCCAGCGCCGCTCTCCAGCAGGGCGTGCGCCGCGGGCGGCAGATCGATGGCATAACGACGCGCGATCTCCAACGCATCGGCGCAGGTGGTGGGATCGCCGACGGTCGGGCCCGACGCGATGTCGATGAGGTGATCGCCGGGCACGTCGGAAATGACCAGCGTGAGCAACCGCGCGGGATGACAGGCGGCGGCCAGCCGCCCGCCCTTGATCCCCGAGAGATGCCGCCGCAGGCAATTCATCTCGGTGATCGTGGCGCCGCTGGCCAGCAGCGCGCGATTGACCGCCTGCTTGTCGCCGAGCGTCAGTCCCTCGCCGGGCAGACACATGAGCGCCGACCCGCCGCCGGAAATCAGGCAGAGAACGAGGTCGTCCTCAGTCAGATTTTGGACCGCCGCGAGCACGCGACGCGCGCCCTCGACGCTGTTTTCGTCCGGCGTCGGGTGCGCGGCCTCGACGATCTCGATGCGTTCGCAGGGCGCGCCGTAGCCATAACGCGTAACGACGACGCCAGACAGCGGGCCCAGCCAATGCGCCTCGACCACGCGCGCCATTTCGGCGGAGGCCTTGCCCGCGCCGACGACGATGAGCCGTCCCCGCGGCGGCGCCGGCAGATGTGGCGGAATGCAAATGTCTGGTTGCGCCGAGGCGATGGCGGCGTCGAACATTCGACGCAGCAGAGTGCCCAGCGAGATCGGCGTCACTCATGCGCCCTTTGTCTGGGCGGCATAGGCGGCGACGATTTCCTCGCCGGTCGCGAACCAGACCTTGTCGTGGCCGGCGATATACTGAAGCGCCCGGTCGAGATAGCCGATGCGATGGGCGGCGCCGATCAGAAAGGGATGCAGCGCGATGCACATTACGCGCGCATTTCGACCGCCTTCCTCGTAGAGGACGTCAAAGGCATCGCAGATGCGCCGATGGAAGTCGACAATGCTGATCGACGGATTGCCGAACAGCGGCATGTCGTTCAGTTCGATCGTGTAAGGGATGGAATAAAGGCCATTGTTCATGCGGTATGGCAGATCGTCGTTGACCCAGTCCGCGACATATTCGACGCCAGCCTCGCGCAGCAAATCAAGCGTGTTGAAAGTCTCCGTCAGACCCGGACCGAGCCAGCCCTTCATCTTGCGACCATGCGCTTCGATAATGTCGCGTGTCTCGAAAATGACCTTGCGCTCGGCCTCGCGATCAAGGCCTGTCAGCATGCTGGAATTGGTCAGACCATGGCCCAGCAATTCCCAGTTGAGATCGGCCATGGCCTTCATGATGCGCGGATAGTATTTACCAACCTCGCCGTTCAGCATGACGGAGCCGCGGACATTGTGCTTCGCCAGAACATCCATGATGCGCCAAACGCCAACGCGATTGCCATAGTCGCGCCTTGAGAAGTTTCGCACGTCGGGCGCGCCGGGACCCATTTCAATATGGAAATGCTCGACGTTCGGCACGACCCAGACGGCGACTCGCGCGCCATTTGGCCAGACAATTTTCGGCGCGTCGACGATGGCGCGATAGGGATACTGCGCGAAGGGGTCTGGGTGTTCCATATCTTTCCCCGGCCTATTCCGCGGCGGCGCGTTCATGCCCGCGCATCATCGCCCTTGCCTCGTCGAGCGAGATCACGGCGGCGTATTTGGCGTTCATGTCGAACAGGTTCGCGGCGTGCGCGAATTCGCTACGGTCGAAGCAGCATTCGTCGACCACGAAGGTGCGATAGCCGTTGGACAGGCCATCGACGACGGTGGCGCGCACGCAGCCGGACGTGGAGACGCCACAGAACACCAGCGTATCGACGCCCTGACGGGTAAGATAAATCGTCAGCGGCGTATGGAAGAAAGCCGAGGCCTTTTCCTTGGACATGACCCAGTCCTGGGGCCGGGGCGCGATCACAGACGGAAAGTCATTGAACCCCTCGCGGCGCAGGGATGCATTGCTCTTGGTCGCGTTGCCGGTCCATTGCGCGTCGTGGAGATCGGCCAGCGAATACACGATCGGCAGGTCGAGATCGCGGAACAGGCCGATCAGCCCCGCGATGCGCGGCATGGCGACCCAGGAGGCCGGACCGCAAGCCGTGGGATATTGCGCGATGGCGTCTTCGAGCGAGAGCCCCTCGGACCCGCAGAAACCCATGGTGACATCGACGACGATCAGCGCCGCCCGCTTGCCCGGCCTCATATCGCCAAGGAACCCTCCTTTGCGATAATTGCGCAAGTCCTCAGGGGGAATCAGCTTCATCCAGTCGCGCATGGGCCCCTCCATTTCGTTCGGTTGGTCGCCGTTGGACAATCCTAGGTCGACGGGCGCCCGGCGTCCACCGCCGGCCTTGCGCTCGCCGGATTGTTCGCCCAAATAGAGGACATGTCCGACAAGCCGCCCCTCCAGCTTCTGCTTTGCGCCCCCCGCGGGTTCTGCGCCGGCGTCGTGCGCGCCATAGACACCGTCGAGCGGACGCTCGAAAAATACGGCGCCCCGGTCTATGTCCGCCATGAGATCGTGCATAACAAATACGTGGTGGAAACCCTGAAAGCCAAGGGCGCGATCTTCGTCGAGGAACTCGATGAGATTCCCGATTCAACCGCGCCAGTCATCTTTTCCGCCCATGGCGTGCCCAGGGCGATTCCCGAGGCAGCCGCGGCGCGAAACCTCGTCGCCATCGACGCGACCTGCCCGCTCGTCACCAAGGTGCATCGCGAGGCCATGGCGCATTACAAGCGCGGGCGGCTCGTTCTGCTTATCGGCCACAAGGGTCATCCGGAAGTGGTCGGCACGATCGGCCAGCTGCCCGACGGCGCGTTTCAACTCATTGAAAGCGTCGAGGACGTGGAGCGGCTCGCGCCGCCCGACCCGTCGAATCTCGCCTACGCCACGCAAACCACGCTTTCCGTCGACGATACGCGCGATGTCATCGCCGCGCTGACGCGGCGCTTTCCCGACATCGTGGGGCCGCCGCGCGAGGATATCTGCTACGCCACCACGAACCGGCAGGAAGCGGTCAAGGCCGTCGCGCCGCGCGTCGACGCGATGATCGTGGTCGGTTCGGGGAACTCGTCCAATACCCTGCGCCTGCGCGAACTGGCGGAGCGGCAGGGCTGCGACCTCGTACGCATGGTGCTACGGGCGAGCGAGATCGACTGGCCCGCTTTCGCCAACGTTCGCGCCGTCGGCATTACAGCCGGCGCCTCGGCGCCCGAAGTGCTGATCGACGAAATCGTCGCCGCCTTCAAGGAGCGCTTCGCGGTGACGATCGAGGTTGTGACGACTGCGGACGAGACGATGTTCTTTCCGCTGCCGCGCGAGTTGCGACCGGACCCGGCGGCGTAAAAACGCTATCTGCGGGCGCTGACGCGCTTTCCTTCCTCGATATAGTCGTTGAAGAAGGCGATCAGCTTCGGATTCGGCGCCGCCTTTTCCAGCAATATCCGCTCCGCCCGCGCGCTGGTATCGTAATCCGGCACGAATTTCATCGTGGCGATGGCGTCGCGTCGAAATTCCTCGTCGACATGGACCGCCATGAGCGCTGCCTTCACCGCCGCGAGCGCCTCTTTTGGCGTGTTCGGCGCCATCATCAGCACGCGCTCGTAGCCGCGAGCGACCGTGTTCATGGTGTCGAAGGCCTCCCACTTGAGACCCTCCGGCGGCTTGCCGCGCACGCGCCTGAAAAGTTCGTAGTAGGTCGAAGCCGCTATGCCCTCGGCCTCTTTCGGCGTGGGATTCTCGGCCTCGTTGGGATCGTCGATCCACACCGGCATGGCTTCGCCCTTTTCGACGAGGCCCGGCTCCACGGCCGCGCGATAGGAGGGCATGGATTCCGATGTCATCTGGATTTCGCCACGCTGCAGGGCGAGGCGAATATCGGCGGCGCCGGGATAGCCGGTGACGTATTTGTAGTTCACGCCGAGAAGATCGAGTTGCAGGCGCAGGCGAAGATCCTTGTCGCTGTCGATGGACAGGCCCCCCATCCAGAGTTCGCTGGCCTTGACCACGTCCTCGGGCGTTTTGACGCCGGCGCCGATGTCGCGCCGCGAATAAGTGACACTGACGCCCGCGCCCGTGCCGGCGAAGGCAAGCTTGCCCAGTTCGACCTTGAGACTGGGCGAGCCCATCAACGACGCAGAGGCGACGGTCGAGAAAAATCCCAGCGTGAGGCCATCATAAGGCGCGACCTGCCCGAGCCAGTTCGCGGCCACATTGCCCGCGGCGCCGGTCATGATGCGCGGCACGATCGTTGGATTGCCGGGAATGTGTTTGGAGAGATGCCGCGCCAGCAGGCGCGCCTCGGTGTCGGTCGGCCCGCCGGCGGAGAGGTTGACCAGCAGGGACAGTTGCTTGCCGCGATAGAAATCCTCGGCGCGCGAATGCGCCGCGAACGCAAGCAGACAGACGCCTGAAAGAACGAGACTGGCCCGCCGCATGTCGTTTCCTCCGGGCTCGCCAGTCAGGCTGGCGATAGTCCCGGGAAATCATGGCACGGAACGGTACGGGCGGGTAGCCCCGGCTATTTCCCCGCCGTCTTCTGGTCGCGCTTGCCAAGCGTGCGCAGACGCAGCGCGTTGAGCTTGATGAAGCCCGCGGCGTCGCGGTGATCGTAGGCGACGGCACCTTCCTCGAAGGTGACGAGGTCCTGATCATAGAGCGAATAGGGCGACTGGCGGCCAACGACGCGGGCGTTGCCCTTGTAAAGCTTCAGTCGCACGCGGCCGGTCACCTTTTCCTGGCTGCGGTCGATCAGCGCCTGCAACATCTCGCGTTCCGGCGCGAACCAGAAGCCGTTGTAGATGAGCTCGGCGTATTTCGGCATCAACTCGTCCTTCAGATGCGCCGCGCCGCGATCGAGCGTGATGGATTCGATGCCGCGATGGGCCTGAAGCAGGATCGTGCCGCCGGGCGTCTCGTAGACGCCGCGGGATTTCATGCCGACGAACCGGTTTTCGACGAGGTCGAGACGACCGATGCCGTTGGCCTTGCCGAGGTCATTCAGCTTTGTCAGCAGGGTCGCGGGCGACATTTTGACGCCATCAATGGCGGTCGGATCGCCCTTCTCGAAATCGATGGTGATCTCGGTGACGACATCCGGCGCGTCCTCGGGCGCGATGGTGCGCATGTGGACATATTCCGGCGGCTCGACCCACGGGTCTTCCAGCACCTTGCCCTCGGAAGACGAGTGCAGAAGATTGGCGTCGACGGAAAAGGGCGCCTCGCCGCGCTTGTCCTTGGCGATTGGAATCTGGTTTTTCTCGGCGAAATCGATCAGCGCCTCGCGGCTCTTGTATTCCCATTCGCGCCATGGCGCGATAACCTTGATGTCGGGCTCCAGCGCGTAATAGCCGAGCTCGAAGCGCACCTGATCATTGCCCTTGCCGGTGGCGCCATGACAGACAGCGTCGGCGCCAACCAGCCGCGCGATCTCGATCTGCTTCTTGGCGATCAGGGGCCGGGCAATCGAGGTGCCGAGAAGATACAGGCCCTCGTATTGCGCGTTGGCGCGGAACATCGGGAAGACATAGTCGCGGACGAATTCCTCGCGCAGATCCTCGATGAAGATGTGCTCCGGCTTGATGCCGAGCAGTTCGGCCTTCTTGCGCGCCGGCTCCAGCTCCTCGCCCTGCCCGAGATCGGCGGTGAAAGTCACGACCTCGCAGCCATAGGTGGTCTGCAGCCATTTCAGGATGATCGAGGTGTCGAGGCCGCCGGAATAGGCCAGAACCACGCGCTTGATGTCTTTGGTCGCCATGGATCGCAACTCTTGCTGGAACTCTTGGGCTTGGAGCGCCGGGATGCGGGCGGGACTATCGCCTTGGCGTGCCCGGCGCAACCCCGGCTTAAGCCTCGGGCTTGCCCGGACGGATCAGCCGGTACAGCAACTGGACCAGCAGAATCGTGAAAATCGCCGCGAACAGCGTGTCGGAGAGATAATGGCCGCCAAAGGCGAGGCGGCCCAAGGCCGTCAGCGCCGTGATGACCAGCGCCGCCGCCATGGCGGGCGCCCGCAGGGGTGGCGGGGCGAGACTGGCGGGGGCGATCAGCCAGGCAGACGCCGAGACCTCGCCGGACACGAAGGAGCAATTCACATCGCAGGCGCCGTCGGGCCGCCAGAAGGGCCGGAACGCCATCCCACCGCCGAAATCCGCCGTCTGCGCCGGGCGAGGGCGGTGCCAGTGGTCCTTCAGGGCGAGATTGACCAGCACACCGGGCCCCAGCGCGAAGGATAGGGCGAGGAAGGCGAGGCCGCGTCCGCTCACGAAGGCGGCGGCGGGGGTTCTGATCTTCGCCCTGGCGAGGACATAAGCGATGCCGTAAAGCGCCATCAGCGCCGACGGCAGCCAGTAGAACAGGGCGCGATAGGCCTTCGCGAGGGGATCGTCGGCCCAGAAATGCCCGTCGTGGAAAAACACCCGGGCGATCGCGAGATCAAGGCCCGGCCAGATCAGGAAAACACCCGCCGCGAGGATGGCGACGGCAAGGGTTAAAATGACGGCGGCGCGGGACAAGGGGCTCTCCTGAGCCCGCTGGATTAGCCGACCTGCGGCCTGCGGGGAAGGGGAAGCCCTGGGCTTATCTCAAACGGTAATCCGCGCTAGAAGGTGTCGAAGCCATCAACGGGAAACACCCCATGAAAGTCGAAACGATCTCCTATGAAGTGGCTGGCAAGCCCTTCGCCAGCGAACTCATCCACGACGAGACCGCGAGCGGACCGCGCCCGCTGCTGCTCGTCGCGCCCAACTGGGCGGGCATGACGCCGCGCGCCACCGAAATCGGCCGCGAACTCGCGGCGCAGGGCTACGTGACCCTCGTCACCGACATGCACGGGCTCGACCGCCGCCCCACCGGCACGGAAAACCCCATGGAATTCCTCGCGCCGCTGATCGCCGACCCCGCCGCGACCCGCGCCCGCGTCAACGCCGCCTTCGACGCCATGACGAGAGCGGCGGGCGAGCGCGGCATCGGCAATACGAAATTGCGCGCCGCCATCGGCTACTGCTTTGGCGGCTCGAACGTGCTCGATCTCGCGCGCTCGGGCGCCGATGTCGCCGCCGTTGTCAGCATGCACGGCAATCTGAAAACCCATCTTGAGGCGAAGCCCGGCGAAGTGAAGGCCGCCGTTCTCGTTGTCCATGGCGCGGACGACCCGATCGCCCCCAAGAGCGACCGGGACGCGCTGGAAGCAGAAATGCGCGCCGCCGGCGCCCGCTGGACCATGCTGTCGCTCGGCGGCGTGTTCCACGGCTTCACCGATCCCGCGACCAACCGTCCGCCCGTTGGGCAATATTCGGCCCACGCCTCGCGTTATGGCTATGCGCTGACGCATGCTTTCATCGCCGACGCGTTCTGCGGCAGGGTCTGAAACGCCATCGGTTGCCGGAGCGCGTCATGGTGCTAGAAAGCCCCATGGCCCTTTCAGGTGACGAAATCGAGCGCTACGCCCGGCACATCGTGTTGCACGGGGTCGGCGGCCCCGGCCAGCAGAAGCTCAAGGCCGCGCGCGCGCTGGTGATCGGAGCGGGCGGGCTGGGCTCGCCCGTGATCCAGTATCTCGCCGCGGCCGGCTTTGGCGAGATCGGCGTCGTCGATGATGACCATGTGTCCCTGTCGAACCTGCAACGCCAGA
>CAISJZ010000383.1 GCA_903885755.1 uncultured Hyphomicrobiales bacterium
GGGCCCCTTTCTCTCAACCAGACTGGTACACTTTTACGCCGCCTTCTGGCACATTTTCGCTCCGCCGTTGACAGCCCGTCAATTGCCGATGATCGTAAGACGTTTCTGTCGGTTATTCACAGGCAGACAAGTTCCATGGGCAATGGTGCTCTGCGCACCGAGCTTGGTTGGAACGAGGACCGTTACTGGAAGGTCCAGCATTCTCTGGTTGAAGATGGCCGCATCGTTCGTGGCCGTGGTCGTGGTGGCTCCGTTCGCCGCGCCACGAAATAATCGAAGCCTTTGTGCTTGTGAAATCGAGGGCATCCGATTGGATGCCCTTTTCTTTTGATCGTATCAGCCATTGGCCGAATTTCGTTCTATATCCGCCAAGGCGGCCTTTCCCGCCCTCGATACTTCCGTCATTGTTTAAGAGAAATCAGATTTACGAACAGGCGTGCTCTTTCCCGTCACATGGATTTCCCACATCCCAGGCTTCGGATCATTGCCCCCAGGTTTCATCGCATAATTGAAATCATTCGCCTGGATCGACAGGGAGAATTTCATCCGGACACCTTAACCCGGCGGTTTCACTGATTTCAGGGAAGTACGACGGGCCAAGGAGATCAGGTGACATCCACCGACTGTTCAGTCGTCATGGCATTGCCGCGGGAAAGCAGCCTGTCAAAGCGGCCCCTGACATAGGCGTTTGAAATGGACGCCCGCAGCTTCTCGAAATCCTGTTCGAGCAAGCGGTTGGCGACGATCAGCGCCTGGCTCTCGCCGCGATTTCGAAACGTGCTCGGCAACGGCTCGGATATTTCGGTCGCGCGCACTTCCGTCAAGTGATAGTCAGTTGACTTGGCCTTCGGACCCGCTAGCCTCCTATCGTCGATGGCGCAAGTGGAGGAAAGCGCATGGCGGGGCTGTTCGGCGCTAACCGATTCAAGTTTGGCGTGTTCGGATTGAATTGCGCTGGCGGCATGACGCCGAGCCGCGCACCGGAACGCTGGCGAGCCGATTGGGACGAGATTGTCGAAGTCGCGCGTCTTGCTGACACATCGGGTGTTGAATTCCTTCTTCCGATCGCTAAATGGCATGGCCTTGGCGGCGACGCGGACATGTGGGGTCGCTCCTTCGAAACGTTCACGCAAGCGGCCGCGTTGGGCATGGCGACGAAACACACGGGTCTGTTCGTTACCGCTCATGTTTCGCTGATCACCGCGGCGTTCGCCGCCAAGGCGATCGCCACCGTCGATCACGCCACGCACGGGCGCGCTGGTCTTAATATCGTCTGCGGCTGGAATCCTGACGAGTTCAGTCCTCACGGCGTAACGCTCGATGGCGAACATCGTTACGAGCGTGGGCTGGAATGGTATGAGGTCTATGCAAAATTGCTTGAGGGCGGTCCAAAGTTCGACTGGAAGGGCAAGTACTTCGATCTCAAGGGATTGGTTACCGATCCATTGCCCCAGCAAAACCCGCGCCCACCCATCATGTCGGCGGCGCAGTCGGGCGATGGTCAGGATTTCGCGGCGCGTGTCGCCGATATTCTCTTCACCTCGATGCAGGAATACGATCTCACGCGCGGCACGGTCGAGCATCTGCATGGGCTCGCGGCGACCCACGGTCGGCGACCTGACGTCTATGTGCAGACCCAGTTTGTCTGCAAGCCGACGCGTAAGGAAGCCGAGGAGTTTGTCCAATATTACGCTGTCGAAATGGCCGATCCGGACGCGATCGAATATTTCGCGCGACAACGCCGTACGACCATGTCGCGCAGCACGCGCGAGGGCGATACGTTGGCGGACAAGACCCTGTCGGCGACCCTGACAGGCGCGCGGCCGCGTAAATATCCCGGCATGTTCGCGGGCATGTTTCCGGTCGTCGGCACGCCTGACGATGTCGTCGCCGAAATCCAGAAGATCGCGTCGCTCGGCGTGGCCGGGTCCACGCTGGTGTTCCTGAATTATTTGCAAGAGCTTCCGTATTTCGTTCAAGAAGTGTTTCCGCGCCTGGAGCGCTTGGGTCTTAGAGACAGGTTCGCGACCGCCTGAATCAAGGTCGTGGGTCGATCAGCCAGATCCCGGTAAACGGGGCGGGCAGGGGAGGATGTTATGGCCGGGCAAACACAACAGGTGGACGTTGTCGAATTCATCGGCGCGCGCGGAATCGGGCGCTACCAGGTTCTGATCTTTTTTCTGTGTCTCGCTGTCGTGGTTTTCGACGGCTATGACACCCAGGCGATCGGATATGTCGCGCCCTACATGCTTAAGGAACTGAACCTGACACGCGCCGAACTTGGGCCGATCTTCTCGGCGGCGCTGATCGGTTCGGGCGTGGGGGCCCTATTGACAGGCCCGATCGCCGATCGCATCGGGCGCAAGCCGATCATCATCGCCGCAGCCCTGATGTTCGGGCTATTCACCTTCATGACCGCGCAATCATCCAGCGTCGGCGAATTGCTGACCTATCGGTTCCTCGCCGGACTTGGTCTTGGCGCCGCGCTCGCCAATGCCTCGGCGCTCGTCGTGGAATATACCCCGCGCAAACAGCAGGTAACGGCGGTGCTATGGCTGTATCTCGGGTTTTCGCTTGGCTCCATGATTGGCGGGTTTCTTTCATCGTCGATCATCGCGGCGTTTACCTGGCGATCCATTTTCTACATCGGCGCGCTTGTACCAGTGCTCCTCGCGCCTGTTCTCTGGATATGGTTGCCAGAATCCATCCGCTTCCTGATCCTCCGAAAATCCGACAACGAAACCGTCGGCGCGCTGATTGGGCGACTTGATCCCACCCACGCGCCAGCGCCAGGAACCGTCTATGTGTCCCGCGAGCCGCGAGGCGAGGAGTTTCCGGTCAAGGAGCTATTCCGGGATGGACGCTCGCTTGGCACGTTACTGATGTGGACGGTGTCGTTCATGAGTCTGCTCGACATTTTCTTCCTGCAGAACTGGCTGCCGACCATCGCCGCCGACGCGGGACTTAAAATCGAGACCGCGGTCTTCGCGACGACGTTCATACAGGTGGGTAGCATCGTATGTTCGTTCGTCGTGGGTCTGCCCATCGGAAAATGGGGGCAGGCGCCGGTGCTATCGGTGCTGTATTTCATCGGCTGGCTAGCGATTACCGCCATTGGCTACACTCTTCTCCAACCATCGCTCCTCGTTCCAGTCTGTTTCGTGGTTGGTTGTTGCATCGCCGCCGGTCAGAACGGTATCAATGCCCTGAGCGCGACCTTCTATCCCACGGTCATGCGCGTGACCGGCGTCGGCTGGACACAAGGCATCGGGCGGATTGGCGCGATTCTGAGCCCCTTTATCGGTAGCGCGATGATCGCGGCCAAATGGCCGCACGCCTCCATGTTCATCGTTGTTGGCTTGCCATCGCTCCTCGCCTCGCTCGCGTTCGTCCTGCTCGCGGCGAAATATCCGTTGACGCGGGCGGTCGCCAACCCAACCGGGGGAATCGTCTCGGATCCAGCTGAATAACGAACCGACATTCATGGTTCGGGAGGCGAGCGATACGTTCGAAGATTTCATCGATCGGGTATACCAGCCACGCAATGCCCAGATGACGAAAATTCGAGAAATCCGAGGGTCGCGCGGCGCAAGGGGAGGAACATATGCGGACGATCTCATGTCTGGTGGCCATGGCGTTGCTTGTCGTGACGGAAAGCGCTCAAGCCCGGTCGTGGGAGCCAGATCGCCCCTTGCGGATCGTTGTGCCCTATGCGCCGGGTGTTGGCGCGGACATCGGCAGTCGCGTTTTGTCCGCAAAGCTTCAAGAAATCTGGAAGCAACCAGTCATTATCGAGAACCGGGCGGGAGCCAGCGGGGCGATTGGCACGAATACCGTCATTCATTCGGCGCCCGATGGGTACACAATGTTGATCACGGGGGAGTCCTTGTACAGTGTTTATATGGCTGAAGCGCCGGCCTATGATCCAGTAAAGGACATTACGCCGGTCGCGCAAGTTGTTGGCCTGCCGTTTGCCTTTTTGACGCGCAAGAACTTCCCTGCCTCTACCTGGGTTGATTTTGTCGCCTACGCGCGCGCTCACCCAAATAAGGTCACGATTTCAACGCCGGGCTATGGCACCCCACATCATATTCTCACCGAATTTTTGATGCGCGACGTTGGCGTCGACCTCTATCAGGTGCCCGGGACCTCCAATGTCATTCAGGACGTTCTCGCGGAACGCCTTGACTCGATGTTTCAGCCCGCGTCTGTCGCCGCGCGTCTCCTCGCCTCTGGCCTCAAAGCGCTCGCGGCTGGTGGCGATCATCGCACCACCACGATCCCGGAGTCGCCCTCCTTCGCCGAACTAGGCGTCAACGCCCTTGTTGGTTCGAATTCCGTGAACGGAATGTTTGTCGCCAACGGCACGCCGCCAGAGGCGATTGCCACTCTCGCCAATGGCTTTAAACTCGCCCCGCAGGATCCCGCGATCGCCGGGAAACTCATTGGCGCTGGATTCACGGTCGAGTTTTTACCGAGTGACGCCTATGGGCAAAAAGTGCGAGCGACCGCCGCGCGGTGGGAAAAAATATTGGCCGATTTTCGGCGCAAGCGAAGTCAATAACAGCGCGATGAGGTCATACTTAGCCGATAATCTCCTAAGGATGGGTATCCACATTCATGAGCAAAGCGATCCGTCGTGTCGCGATTGTAGGGGCCGGCATGGGAGGGCTAACAGCGGCCATCGCACTGTCTCGCCACGGCTTCGATGTAAGGGTGTACGAGCAGTCGCCAGACCTCGGGGCCTTTGGCGCCGGCCTTGCCATTACGCCGAACGCGGTCAAGGTTTTCGGCGCGCTGGGGCTTCAGGAGAAATTGCGGGAGGCGTCATTCGAGCCCGAGGGGCTCATCTGGCGCGACTCGCGGGATGGGACGATGCAAAATCATGTTACCCTCATCGACGCGACCAAGCGCTTTGGCGCGCCCTATTTCAACAGTTATCGGCCTGACGTCCATTCGATCCTCGCTTCCGCCGCACCCAATTCAAGCATCAAGGCGGGGCGACGGTGTATTGGCGTGGAAACGAACAATAACTCGGCGGGTCTATCGTTCGAAGATGGATCGAGCGCCGAGGCGGACGTAATCATTGGCTGCGACGGGATCCGCTCGCGTGTGCGACGAGTCCTGTTTGGCGGGCCGGACGCGCGATATTCGGGGCATATGTGTTGGCGGACGCTTGTCCCCGTGGATGCCTTGCCGGCAGGCTTCCACGACATGAACACCGATAACTGGACCGGTTCGGATGGCTTTGTGCTGAGCTATTACGTGCGGCAGGGACGTTTCGTAAACGTCGTGGCGGTGCGCCCGCAAGAGCATTGGAATGAGGAGTCGTGGTCCGTTCCCAGCAGTCGGGAGGAAATGCTCGCCGGCTTTTCGCGCATGGGCGACAAGGCGCAATCTCTTCTGAGCAAGGCCGGCGAGGTATACAAATGGGGCCAGTTCGCGGGCGCGCCGGCGGCACAGTGGACCAAGGGCCGCGCGACGCTTTTGGGGGACGCCGCGCATGCCATGCTCGCCACATTCGGGCAAGGCGCGGCCTCCTCGTTCGAGGATGCATACGCACTGGCCGAATGGATGGCGGCCCATCGTGATGATTATGGAATGGCGTTAAATGGCTACGAGGCAGCCCGCAAGCCACGTACAAGCCGTCTTCAGGAATTGTCGCGTACCGAGGTTCGCTTCAAGCGTTTGCGCACGCCTGTCCAGCGCCTGCGCCGGGAATGGACCTATCTGACGCGGTTCGGGCTGACAACCAACCACATGTATCGCTGGATCTATGGTTTTAACCCTGTCGACAATTGGCGCTGAAATTCGAGGTAACGGGGCGATACGCGATTGGCTCCGCGACCATTGAAACTGAGATCGCCGCGATGAAGCGCACTGATGGCCGCCAGATATTCGGCGATGTCATGAAAGAACTCACCAACAGGGCGGGGCTGTGTTCCTACCTCTGTATCTGGGGGTCGAATGGGCCGACCGTCATCCGAAGCGAAATGGGTAACGTACAAACCGCGGCGCGAGTGCGCATCGGCTCCAATCTGTCCGTGCTGACCGCCACCGGAATGATTTTTCCTTCTTTCATGCCGCCAGAAAGCACCCGAGAATTGCTGATCCGCGATATCGTCGACTGGAATCGGGAATCTGCCAACGCACAAGCAAGCGTCGAGAAGTCGATGCATCAACTCGATCGGGTCAAGAAGGCGCGCATCGCCAGGACCCGGGGTATGAGAAATCCGACCTGGACGGCTTTTTCAAGTCCCGTATTTGATCCCAACGGGAATTTTCAAATGGCGCTTACCGTGATCGGGGTGACAACCCATTTCGATACAAGACTGAACGGTCCCGTAGCCGATCAGCTAAAGGCATCAGCTGAACAACTATCGGCACACCTAATTTTCTGATCGGCGCTGTCCGGGCTTTTGAAAACGGGCTGGCGCGGGAAAAAGATTGGGCATGGAGCCGCCATTTATAATCAACTTTTGCAAGCGGTCATCTGCCGTTGGCGCATCGCGAACACGCGGCGGACGCCGGGAAACCCGCGCGTGGCATCCGCTTTCCGGCCTGCCGCGTCGATTTGCGAAACTCGCGACCCTCGACCATTCAGGCGACCTCTAGCCCCCCGAATGGCGCGGAATATTCATCGCGTCCTCCGGCGCGACTGCGGTCAGCCCCCGCGACCGCGAGGGCGTCGCGCGGGCCATCAGAAGATATCAGAACCTGGCGTCGTGCCTAGCGAGCGCGGCATTTAGTTCGGCAAGAGCCGCGTCAGCGTCCCAGCCGGCCTTCTTCGCCTCGGCCGCCCAGGATGCGGTCAGCGGCTTGGCCGCGTCCTTCCAGAGTCGCACCTGCTCAGGCGTTGGCTTGGTCACCTCGTGGCCTGGCTCCGCCGCCATGACCGCAAGACCCTTCTCCTCGAAATCAAGCCAGGCATCGTCGATCCTGTTGGCCCACTCGGTCGTGCAATGGTCGTCGATCACCTTGCGCTGCGCGGCGGACATGCCATCGTATTTCGCCTTGTTGATGACGATCGTCACGAAGTCCATCTCGGTGGGCATGTCGAGGTGGTGCTTCACCACCTTGTCGATGCCGAACAGAACCGTCGAGCCCCAAGGGAAGATGGTGGCGTCCGCGACCCCGCGGTCAAGCAAGTCGCGAGAGCCAGGGGCCGAGGCCTGCACGTTCGTTCCGCCCAGCAGCGTGATGAGCGAGGCGGCCATGCCGTCCGAAGGGCGGATGCGCATGCCCTTGATGTCGGTCGGTACGACGATCGGCTTTGTCGTCGATTGGAAGTACGCGTTCGCGCGAAGGAAGGAGACGCAGACCTTCACGTCCTTCATCTCCTTGGTGGCATACTTGCGATACCATTCATCGACGGCGGTCGTGCCGCGTTTGCCGTCTGAGATGGTGAAGGGCAACTCGGCTGCCGCCGACAGCGGGAAGCGACCGGGCTGGTAGCCGGGAACGACCATCGCCACATCGGCGATTCCGTCGCGGGCCGTGTCGTATTGGTCGAAGGCCTTGCCGAGTTGCTCGGACGGGAAGATGGTCACCGTTATAGAACCGTTCGACGCCTTCTTGATGGAGTCGCCCCAGGCCTGCAAGGTCGTCTGGAGCGGATGGGCGGGCGGCACGAAATGCGCCAGGCGCAAATTCACCAGCGCGTCGTCCGCGAACGCGGGCGCGGCAAGCGCGGTGACGACTCCAAGTGCCAGGGCCATAGTCCTCATTCGCGCGTCCTCCCGATGATTGGACAGAGAGTATGGAAGTGTCGCCGCACAAGCGCAAGCGGGCACGACGCGCTGTGTGGGTAAGACGCGCTTGCCATGGTTCCATGGACGCGAAACAACTAATATTTTCGATACCCGCGACCATCGCGAACAATCGCAAAATCCTTGGGCGCGCAGCACAGCGTTGGCCTGACCCAGACCTATCCTCGGAGTGGGTTCGCGCAACCGGCTTGCAAAAGTCTGTCAGTCGGGGCAGGTTGATCTCGAAACCTAAAGCTATCCGGGGAATGTCGGATAGTGATCAAAATGGGCCGGCTTTAAGCTAGGCGTGTCATTCGCTGGGGGGGCGCAATGGTCGGATCGCTGAATGCGCGGTCGTGAAGCGCAGGACGTTTCTTCAACGTCTGCTCTTCATTGGCGCCGGATTTCCCTATGTGCTTCGCGTTGGCCGCGCCTGGGGCGAAACGCGACCAGCGGCCCCATCACATGACTGGGAGTCGGTGGAGTTCAGCTTCGATGCAAACGGTCAGAGCTATCCAGGCATCGCGATCAAGCTGCCCGACACTGTCGTGGGCGATGGGAAGCTCTACGTCGCCTGCAAGATCTGCCCGCATCAAGGATGCGAATTCGGGTACGAACGGAATTTCGAACTCGTTGGCGATATCGTTGGAAAAACCTTCGTAAATCCAGTGCTGTTTTGTCGGTGTCACATGTCGGTTTATGATCCCCTGCGTAATGGCAAGGTGCTCAATGGTCCCGCGCCCCGGCCTCCTTGGTTGTTCACCTATGCGCGGGACGGGCAGGCGCTGAAAATCCAGTCCGTCGAGGACGGCGTCGGCCATTTCGGTTGATCGCTTTTCAGAATATCAATCAGGAGAGAGAAACATGCGTACACGCCGTTCGGTTTTATCAACGCTTGGCGCCATCACCGCCGCGGGCGCCGCGGCGCCAGTGGCTCTCGCCCAAGCAAGCCCGCCCGCCGCGCCTGTGCCGTTGCCAAACCTGACGGCGCTCGAAAAGGAGCTGAACCCAGCCCAGTCAGCTCTTGTCGTTGTCGACTTCCAGAACGCCTTCGCCAACAAGGATGGCGAGCACTACAAGCGGTTCCAGTCGCTCTTCGAGAAGACTGGCATGATCGAGATCTCGGTCAATCTGGTCAAGAAAGCCCGTGCGCTCGGCGTCCAGGTATTCCATGTGACGGAAGCCTACACGCCCGACTACAAGGAACTGGACAAGGGTAACGGCGGTGGCTTCCACCGGGCGCAACTCCTGCGGCAGGCCTGGAAGCAAGGCTCGTTTGGCGTCGGACTTTATCCGCCAATGCAACCGTCGGCTGATGACAACGACATTCTGTTGCCGAATCGGCTAACCCTGTCGGGCTTTGGTTCGAACGGTCTTGACTATATTCTGAAATCGCGGGGTATACGCAACGTAGCGATCATGGGGTTTACGACGGACGTCTGCTGCTACGCGACGACACTCGCCGCCTATGATCTTGGCTACCGTGTTTACGCGATCGCCGACGCGATGATCGGCGCCGATGAGGCAGCCTCGGCGGCGCTGATGCGGTATAATTACCCGATGCTGTCGCGCGTCATGACGAACGCCGAATTCCTCGGGATGTTCAAGCAAAAGAGCTAACCGGCTTGTAACGCTGCCTCTGACCCGCTTTTGATGAAGTTCGCGCGCTGGTTGGCGTTGGGGTTCCAAATACGACTAGTGCCTCGCGTCATTGAAATCGAGGCATTTTTCTGAATCACTACGCGAATGATTTATCGCGGAGGTGATTCGTGGCCGGGAAAGAAATCGCCGTTAAGAAGTATGTCGTCCGGTTGAGCCTTGAGGAGCGCTCGCGAC
>CAISJZ010000384.1 GCA_903885755.1 uncultured Hyphomicrobiales bacterium
CGGCCTCGTCGATGACGCCGCCGACGCGCCCGGCGCCTTTGGCGTCTATCAACACGCCACAAGCATAAAAATGTCGCGAACCGCGGCGTCCGCGGGCGGCGCCGCGATCAACGACGAGGATTATGATTTTGTCGGACCAGGCGGCGAGCGCATGCAGGTCCAGGTCAAATTCGAGCGCGGACCCGCCAGGAAGGGCGGTGGCGAAACGCGGTTCTTCAATCCCGCCGACCCCTCGAAATACCAGATCTTCAAGACCGAGCAGGCGATCGACATCGCGAAAAACGTAAGCGTTCCCTTGCCCGATCATGTCAGGGAATTCGCCTACAAGGCCGGTGGCGGCAAGATCGCCAGCCTCTTCGATGGAACCGAGAAGGCGCTGAGCTGGGACAGCTTCCCGTGGTACATCAGAACGGTGATCGCGCCATGAATGTCATTGAGCGCGCGATCCGCCAGGAACCTCAACCCCTGGAAAGGCGATCGGGCGAACCAGTCGGGCGCAAGTATTCAAGCGGGGACTAACAGTGCCTGAACATCCCGGGCGCCGAGGGAATTTCACCTAAATATTGAAGGGGAGGCTGGAATGAAAATCAAATCCCGAACGCTGGGCCTGATTGCCGTTCCATTTCTGCTCGCGCCTGTTTCCATTGCGCTGGCGGGCGATCCTCCGGACCACATTCCGCAATTGTCGGGATCGCGCGCCGTTTGGTCGACGCCCGGCGACGGCCGTCTCGTCATGGTCGCCCGCAACGCCGCCGGATTCAATGCGGGCGTTCCCCTGCGCGTTCGATTTTGCGTGACCAACATGACGGGCACGGCGAATTCATTGAACCTGTACGTCTGGACGTCCGCCAACCCATGGGACGGTGTAATTACCGTTCCGCCGCCAAAACCGCCGCCGGTGGCGCCCGTGCCGGGCCCGCAGACGCGTCATCTCGACCTTGGAGATTGCGTGGAGCTCGACAGACCCGCGGCGATCATCGTCCAAGACTCGACGATCAGCGGAACATCGAGCGGGTATTATGAGCTTCTCGAACAATCAAAACTGCAATCGGCGACGCAATCGGTCGTTGCGCCAGCCCAGCCATCGCGCAAGCACGCATCCGCGATTTCACTGGAAAACGAGACTCTCCAGCCGCTGGCGTGTGGAAAAATCACGCCTGCCACATCGGACAACTATTACACGAAATGCCCGCTCGTCATGAAACCGAACCCGAAACGCCACGGCGTCCGGATCTGTATGTCCGGTGATTACGCGACATGGAAAAATCCGCCTCAACAGATTCAATACGCCGCGAGTCTGATCGATTTCGTGATTGACCCCGCCTATCTGCCTCCGCTCAACAAACCGCAGGACTACGACTACAATTGGAACCCCGTGACTTCAAATGGCTGTCGGGATGTTTTTGGAACCGAAATAATCAACATCATGATCGGACCGAATGTCGCGGGTGGATACTGGGATCCGTCGACGGTCACCAAGGTGGCATTAACCACCTGGGACATAGAATGGGCCGAGGCGAACGAATAGCCCGCATATCCAGCCAATTCCGAACGCGAGGCGTCAGCGCGGCCCGAGCGCGCTGATGTAACGGCCCGTTACCTCGGGCGTGGCCGAGGTAATCAGGCCGATCGCCTTTTCGACCTCGGCGCTGGAAATCAGTCCAATTTCGAGCTTTGATTTTTCAGCGTCGGCGAGGAACTCCGGGTCCTTGCCGAGCGCCATGAAGGCCTCGCGCAGGATCGCCATTCGGTCGGCGGGCACGCCCGGCGGCGCGAGCATGGGTCGCGCCACGGTCTTCTGCGTGAAGAAGAGTTCCAGCGTGCGGCGCTCAAGATCGCCCCTGGCGAAGCTCATCGCCTCCGGCACATCGGGAAGCTCCGGGTTTTTCGTCAGCGCGCCTTGCAGCAGCACGTTGACCTTCTTGTCCTTGAGCCAGTCGGGATGCTGGACCTTCAGGCTCGACCACGACCAGTCGCCGATGCCCTGCACCTCGCCGCGCTCCATGGCGAGGCCGATCTCCGTCGTGCCGTTGTAGCCGTTCACGATCTTGAATTTCATACCGAGCAGATCGTTATAGAGACGCGGCGTGATTTCCGGATCGACATTGGTCTCGCCGCCAACGACCAGTTCCTTTTCCAGGAGGTCCTTCGCCGTCTTGACCGGAGAAGACGACAGGGCAAGCGAGACCGCCGTCTCGCTGTTGAGACTGCCGAGCCAGTTGAACTTGCCGAGATCGAACTGGACCTGACCGCCCATGGTGAGTTTGGCCAGTAACATGCCGCGCTGGACAAGGCCGATGAACGTGCCATCGCGCGGCGAGGAATTGTAGAGCAGGTTTGTCGCCACCATGCTGCCGGCGGCCGGCATGTTCTGCACGACCACGGTCGGCGCGCCGGGGATATGCGCGCCGATGTGCCGCGACACCAAGCGCGCGAGTTGGTCGTAGCCGCCGCCCGGCGCGCTGCCTGAAATCAGCGTGATCTGCTTGCCGGCGTAGAAATCGGCGGCGAGCGAGGGAGTGGACGAAGCCGCCATAATCAATGCCGCGCCAAGAAGCGCGCCCGAACGCGCCAACCCTTTTGATCCAGCCATTGTTTCCCCTGTCATTGCTTTCATACGTCCCCGAACACCCGCTTGAAAACGGTATCCACGTGCTTGAGGTGGTAGCCGAGGTCGAACAACTCCTCGAGCTCGGCGCCCGACAGTTTCGCGGACACGTCCTTGTCCGCCTTGAGCAACGTCAGGAAGTCGCCCTCGCCGCGCCATACCGGCATGGCGTTGCGCTGGACGAAGCTATAGGCGTCCTCGCGGCTGACGCCCTTCTGCGTCAGGGCGAGCAACACCCGCTGGGAATGGATGAGACCGCCAAGCCGGTCCAGATTCTTCTTCATGTTCTCGGGATAGATGATCAGCTTGTCGACGACGCCCGTCAGGCGCGCCAGCGCGAAATCGAGCGTCACGGTGGCGTCGGGCCCGATCATGCGCTCGACCGAGGAATGCGAGATATCGCGCTCATGCCAGAGCGCCACGTTCTCCAGCGCCGGCGTCACCATGCCGCGCACGAGACGGGCAAGGCCGGTGAGGTTCTCCGTCAGAACGGGGTTGCGCTTGTGCGGCATGGCCGAGGAGCCCTTCTGGCCCTCGGAGAAGAATTCTTCCGCCTCCAGCACTTCGGTGCGCTGCATGTGGCGGATTTCGATCGCCAGTTTTTCGACGGACGAGGCGACAACGCCGAGCGCCGCGAAGAAAGCAGCATGCCGGTCGCGCGGAATGACCTGGGTCGACACCGGCTCGACGGCGAGGCCGAGCTTTTTGGCGACGTGTTCCTCCACGCGCGGGTCGATATTGGCGAACGTGCCGACCGCGCCGGAGATCGCGCAGGTCGCGATCTCCGCCCGCGCCGTCACGAGGCGCGCGCGGCAGCGCGAGAATTCGGCGTAGGCTTGCGCCATCTTGAGACCGAAAGTCACGGGCTCGGCATGGATGCCGTGCGAGCGGCCAATCACCGGAGTCATCTTGTGCTCGAAGGCCCGCTTCCTGATGGCCGCCAACAGGGCGTCGACATCGGCGATCAGCAGATCGGACGCGCGGGCGAGCTGCACGGCAAGGCAGGTGTCCAGAACGTCGGACGAGGTCATGCCCTGATGCACGAACCGCGAGTCGGGACCGATGAATTCGGCCAGATGCGTCAGGAAGGCGATGACGTCATGCTTGGTCACCCGCTCGATTTCGTCGATCCGCGCGACGTCGAAGGTGACCTTGCCCGCCTTTTCCCATATGGCCCGGGCGCTCTCTTTCGGAATGACGCCGATCTCGGCCATGGCGTCGCAGGCGTGCGCCTCGATCTCGAACCAGATGCGAAACCGCGTCTGCGGCTCCCAGATGGCGACCATTTCGGGGCGGGAATAGCGGGGGATCATGGGCGGCTCGCTCGGTAAACAGAGCGCCGCCCTAGCACGGGTGGCCGGAGGGGGCAAAGGGCGGAGCGGCGGACTTTATTCCGCGGCGATGGGTCGTGCCGCTACCGGCGAGCGGGCAATGAACTCCGAGGCGGTCAGCCCGTCCAGGTTATCGGGCGCCGTATGCAGGTAGGTGCAGTTCCGGCAGGCGGCCAGTTCCGACTTTCGCCCCTCGAGATGCGCCACCTGAAAATCGCGCAGGCGCTGTCCGCGCCATACCTCGGCAAGCGTTTCGTGCCTGAGATCGCCAACCACGGCTTCCTTCGCCCAATCGACGCAGCAGACACTCACCCGCAGGTCCGCATGAACGATGAGCGTATAGAAGGGAAACGGGCAAACCGTTTTCTTCTTGCTGAAGTATTCCGAATTAAGAAGCGTGCCGCGGTCGACGCGCGCGAGATTGCCTTCCTCCGGATCGTTCCAGTTCATCACCGGCTCGATGACCGCCTCATCGGCGATCGGCGAAAACATGTCCAGAAATGCCTGATTTTCAGCGGCATCGCCTGAGTCGATCATTTTGACGTAGAGAAAGGTCTTGCCGCCCGTTTCATCGCGAATTCTTCGGAATCGCTCGACGTTGGCGCGCACTCGATCCAGCGGAATTTTCGATTGCGTCGTGCGCGCGAAGGCGTCAGCCGTGCCGCCATAGATGGATATCCGCAGAAATGTCAGGCCCGCGTCCATGACTCCGCGCGAAACATCCTCGGTCAAAAGCGAACCGTTGCTCGTGACAATCGTGCGATCGGCGATTTTCCGCTCGTTGGCGATTCTGACGAAGTCGGGAACCGACCTGTTCACGAAGGGCTCGCCCATCATATAGAAATTCAGGGTTTTGACGCCGCCAAGCTCGACAACCTGTTCGGCGAGGCGCGAGAAAGCCGCAAGATCCATCCGATGCAGTCCGCCCGCCTTCTCCTCGAAGTCATCGAATGATTCGGGACAATAAACGCATTTGAAATTGCAGATATTGGTCGGCTCCACGTAGAGTGTGAAGGGCGCGCGCAGGGGAACCGCTTCGTGCAGTTGCGTTCTGGGCGCGGCGCGCAACTGGCTGTAGAGCTGATTCCCCGTCATGGGCTGGGTTTCCTTCGCCCTTGCGCGATCACGAGCCGGGCGTGTCGCCGGCTCTCGGCGCGCCATCATGTCCGGGCCTTCCAGAACGCTAGAAGGTCTTGGTTAACGATTTATTATTGCGTCGGAACTATCGAGGAATGGCGTGTCTTCGCATTCTCCGGCCACGAGCATGGCGACGGCCGGCTCGGCGACCCGGACATGCCGAGCATTACGGGAGCTCAAATGACCCCTCGCCTGACGATTGCCATCCCGACCTACAATCGCGCCACGCTTTTAAGGAAATCGCTGGAAAGCGCGCTCGCGCAGACAGCTTCCGATATCGTGATTCTGGTCTCCGACAATGGGTCGACGGACGGCACGCAAGCTCTGCTCGCGGAATATAGCGATTCCAGGCTTCAAAAAATCCGCCGCGAGGTCACGGTAAGCCGCGCCGAACATGGCGCGCTGATCTACGCGGCGATCGAAACCGAATTCCTTCTGATTCTCTCCGATGACGACTGGCTCGAACCGGACTTCGCGCGGGAAGTCATCAAATTGTGCGACGAACACCCGGAATTATCTTTCCTCTACACCGGATGCATCGAACATTACGACGACGCGGAAATGCCCGCCGCGGTTGGGCCGCGGATAGAATCTTCCCTCGATTTTTTCGCCGCCCACTACGCCGGACAGCGGCAGGTCTCGTGGTGCGCCTGCGTGACCAGAGCCCGGGATCTGCGCGATTTAGGCCCGCAACCCGCGGACCGCATGATGGGCGACATGTATTTCTGGACGAAGATCGGCTTGAAAGGGCCCATTGGTTGCGTGTCGCGCCGATTGTCGCACTACAGCGCGTTGCGCCCCGCCGGCGACAACGAATCGCGTTCGCTGCCCATTCTGGCCTGGGGCGCCGAGGCCCGGTTGCTGGCCGAGGAGGTCATGCACGGTCTGGACGCCCTTGGCGTCGGGCCCGAGGCCAGAGTCGCGATCGCGCGTGACATGGGCCACTATACGACACGATCAATCGCCAACCAGTTTCTGTGGGGCCGCATCTCCGGCATGAGCCGCGCCGCATGCCTTCGCCTCGTCTGGCCCTGTCTGAAATTCAAGGGCTGGACCGCGGAGGCCCTTGTCCGCCTCGCAGCCGCCATCATCCTGCCACGGGCGATGTCGCGAAAACTTGTCGTCGGCGCGGCTCGTAAAAAGGGAATGCGAAGCCACCCCGCGACACCCGGCCTTTCCGGACTTGTCGGCGACAGGCTGGAACTGAACGCGCGCTGAGCCCCGAACGAACCACGCCAGCCATTGCGAAATGTAAATAAATGCCATGGCATAAGTCCTCATGGCCCAGTCGCGCAATATCCGCATAGTACTCGCCTCAAGCGCCGGGGTGCTTCAGCGCATCGTCCAGTTGTTGACGTCGCTGCTGACCCTGCCGCTGGTTTTGCACCTGTTGGGGGAAAGCGGGTTCGGCGTCTGGGGCGCGGCGACCTCGCTGGACTGGCTTTCGGGAGCGTTGAACCTCGGTTTTGGCAGCGCGTTGGTGTCGCTGATCCCGCGCTGCGTGTCCGACGGACAGTCCGATCGTGGCCGGGGCTATGTGACCGCGTCGCTTTATGGCGGCGCCGCCCTATCCGCGATAATTTTGATTGGCGGAATTGTCGCAATGCAATCGGGCGCGATGGAAACGCCCGCCGCTCCCTTTTTGTTTGCCGGCGTGGCGCTCGCCCTTAATATTCCTCTGAGCATCGCGACGGAAATCTGGTTCGGGCTGCAAAAGGGCTACGTCGCTATTGCATGGCAGATATTGCAGACAGTGTTGACGTTCACGCTTGTGATTGTTGGCGTTCTGACTGATGCAAGCGTGACATTCATGGTGGCCGCCGTCTACGGCCCCATGCTCGTGGCCAACGGCGCGAGCCTGCTGCATGTGCTGCTGCGACATCGGTTCCTTCGTCCACGCTGGCGGCTTGAGCGCGACGCGCTCGAGACCGTGCTCACGCAAGGTGGGCTGCTGTTCGCGGTCAGCATCGCGGCCTACTGCGCTTACGCCTTTGACAATGTGCTGGCGCTGGCGTGGCTGGGGCCGGAGGCCTCGGCGACAATGGCGGTCGCCATGCGCGTCTGCACGACGGCGTCGGGAATGGTTGGCGCCGTGACGCAACCGCTATGGCCGGGCTTCGCCGACGCCCTTTCCGCGAATGACCAGAAGTGGCTGCGACGCACCCTGAGAACCGGAATGTTCGTGGTGCTCGGTCTGACCTTGGCTGGTTGCTGCCTGCTCGTGGCTTTCGGCGCTCCAGTGATCACCTGGTGGCTGCATCGGGATCTGCATCTGGGGCCTACCTTGCTTTGGGTGATGGCGGCATGGATCTTCGCCACCACCCTCACCCATGTTCCCGGCTCGCTGCTGCACGCCTCCCTGCGACTCAAACCGCAAATCATCGTGCTGACGATCGCCGCGGTCGCTGGATTCGCGCTCAAGTATGTCGCTGCGCGACAATTAGGCGTGGTCGGCATACTGGCGGTCGCGCCAGCGCTGTGGCTAGGCTTCGTCGCGCCAATCTATTTCTGGCTGGTCTGGCGAGTTCTGCGCGGTCTGGCGCGACCGGCCTAGTCATCCCCCACCAGGTGCCCGACGCCCGCCTCGCGGGCCCAGAACTCCCAGCCGCGCAGGAGCGCCGGCGTTTCCGTGTCGAGCTTCTGTCGCGCGGCGATCTCGCCCTTCGACAGCGAAATGAAATCGCCCATCTTCATGGCGGCCATCATCACCCGCGCGTTGCGGGGAATGTAAACCGCGAGCCGCGTCAGATCGTTGATCGAGCGTCCGACGCAAACAAAGCCGTGGCCGCGCATCAGCGCCAGCCGGTTGCAGGCGAGACAGCCCGCGAGGTCCCTGCCCTGCGCCATGTTGGTGACGAGCAGTGTTGTCTCGTCACCGAACTTGTCGGCGATATCCCACACCGGCACGGTCTCGCCCATGTCGCCGACATTGTGGATGACCGGACGCAGCCTTGTGGTCTTCGAGATCGAAAAGGGCAGCAGATCATCGGCATGCGAATGCAGAACCGCCTTCACATCCGGTCGCTGCTCATAGACGCCGCCGTGAATGAACCGCTCGAGATAGAGCGGGCGCTTTTCGGCTGGGTCAACCGGCGTTCCGTCGAGGTGGAATTCGACGATATCCTCTTCCTCGACGATCGCGGGACTGAGCGAGCGCGCCAGAAAGTATTTTTCGGGGTCGTGGGGATGGCGGATGCTGACATGGCCATAGGCGTCGAGCACATCCTGCCGCGCCAGAATCCGGTTCGCGATCACCACGTCGCGCTTGACCCGCCTGATTGCGTCGATCGCCATGTTCCAGTCTCCATCCCGTGATCGCGTCGCTATCGCGACGGCGCCTGTACCCATTCCGCCCCTCAATAGGGCGAATGGGCCGCGAGGGGTAGGCGGGAATTTCCGCTTTGTTCAGACAGTCGGGCGAAGATGCAGCCTCAATTCCCCTGGCGCCCCCGGAATGACGACCGAGATCACGCGGCCCGATCCCTACCTCCTGACGGCCATCGCGCCGGACAGGGCCCACCTGCCGACGCTCGACGGGCTGCGCGCCATCAGCATCGCGCTGGTCGTGCTCATGCACTTTGGCTCCGAGGTTCCCGGCGCGCCGCCCGTGCCGGGTCTGTTTGGCGTCGAGATTTTCTTCGCCATCAGCGGTTTCCTCATCACCCGGCTGCTACTGGCGGAGATTCTGGAAACCGGGACACTGTCGCTGCCGAATTTCTACTTCCGCCGGGCCCTGCGCCTGACCCCCGCCCTCGCCGCCTTCGTGCTTGCGGCGAGCCTTTTCATGGCTTGGCATGGCGCGCGCGACCTGCGCGCCAGCGCCTGCGCGATCCTCTACATCACCAATTACTGCGTCACCGAGGTCGGCGTCATGTATGACGGCCCCGGCGGCGTACTTGAAGGCACGTGGTCGCTGGGCGTCGAGGAACATTTCTACTTGATGTTTCCGCTGGTTCTGCTGGTTTTCTTCCGCCGCGACATCCGCGCCACCTATGCTGCCGTCGCGGCGATTTGCCTGACCGCGTTGGCCTTTCGCCTCGGCTATGCCGCCACTGATCGGCCCGAGAATTTTCTCGTCTGGCGTTCGGAAAGCGCCTTTGACCTCATGATGGGCGGTTGCGCGCTGTCGATCATGAGCGCCCATGAAGCTGGACGCCGCGCCCTGGCGAGGGTCGCGACGACCGCGTTCCTCGGTGGCGCGACGCTGGTCTTCATCGCGGGACAGGTTCTCGCCGGATACGGCAAGATCGGGCTGGCTCTCTCCCAAGCCACGGTCGGCCTCTGGCTTGCCGTGCTCATCGCCAGCCTGCTGCTCAACCCGGAAATGGGCGGCGTCCGCGCCGTTCTCAACCGTCCGGTCATGAACTGGCTTGGCCGGATCAGCTATTCACTCTACCTCTGGCACGCCTTCGTTGCGCTGGCGGATCACCAGTACCATTTCCTGTCGGGCTACGCGGGCGTGGCCCTGGGCCTCGGCCTCTCCTTGGCTCTGGCCACGGCGTCCTACACCTGGCTTGAACAACCGATCCTGCGCCGCCGGTCGCGTTGGGCGAGGAAGCTCGGCCTTGGCGTCAAGCCCGCAAGAACAGCGGCGAATTCGACCCCCTGAAACGCAAACGGCGCCCAGATGGGCACCGTCGCGAGCGACCCGCTGTTACCAGCGGCGCCAGCCCCAGCGGCGGCGCGGCGGGCCCCAGAAACGGCGGGGTCCGACGTAATAGTTCGGCGCCCAGTGGCAGCGGCCCCACGGCCCGCACACCCAGCGCACGTCCTGAACGAGTGGCGCGAGATCGGAGGCGGTGGCGACGCCCGGGTCGAGACCCGCGAGCGGCATGGCGGACGCGGACCCCGCGCCAAGCGCGCAAGCTCCCAGCACGGACGCTGCGAGAACCGCGGACTTCAGGCTGATGTTCATGGCTGTTTCTCCCTAAAAGCACCCAGCCATTGAATATTATTACACACCGCTGAAGCCTGTCTGAACCGACCGTTCATCCTGCGTTCACGCGATTTGCCCGCGCCCGGCCTCGGCCGCGCGCCGGATCGCGGCGATATTGCGCGCGTAGTGTTGGGGACCATCCTTGAACACCGACGAGCCCGCGACGAGCCAGTTGGCGCCGGCGGCCGCGATCTCTCCAGCGTTGCTCGCGTCAACGCCGCCATCGACCTCGATATCGATATCGCGCCCGCGCAGCATGTCGCGCACGGCGCGGATTTTTCCGAGTGTCGAGGGAATGAATTTCTGACCGCCGAATCCCGGATTGACCGACATCAGCAGAACCAGATCGATCATGTCGAGCACCGGCTCGATCGCGCACTCGTGGGTGCCAGGATTGAGAACGACGCCGGCCTTCTTGCCGAGTCCTCGGATGGCTTGCAGCGAGCGATGCAGATGCGGTCCGGCTTCCGCGTGAACAGTAATGATATCGGCGCCGCCCGCGGCGAAGTCGGCGAGATAGACGTCAACCGGCGAGATCATCAGATGCACGTCGAACGGCGCGTCGGTGACGCCGCGGATCGATTTCATCACCGCTGGACCAAACGAAATATTTGGCACGAAATGCCCATCCATGATGTCGACATGCACCACATCCGCTCCGGCGGCCATCACCGCGCGCACCTCCTCGCCCAGCTTCGAGAAATCGGCGGCGAGGATCGAGGGACAGATTTTCAGCGGGCGCATGACGGAAACCATTTCAAGGGCAAAACGCCGGATATCACGCGGCGGCCGCGGCGTCCATTTGCGCCGGCAATACTGGCGGGCGGGCGGGAAACGCCCTAGGCTTCGGGAAAATCGGGAGTCGTCGAGATATGCGGTCATCTGTTCGAGTGGCGCTGGGCATTTGCGCCGCGCTTTACGCTCTGGGATCGAGCTGCGCGATAGCGCAGACAACCGCCGACCCCATTCCCCGGGGCACGATCACCATCGTCGTACCGCTCGCGCCCGCTGGCCCCGCCGACGTGGTCGCGCGCCTTCTGGCGGCGAAATTGGCGGAGCAGACCGGGCGCACGATCATCGTGGACAACAAGGCCGGCGCCGGCGGGAATCTTGGCGCGGCCTTTGTCGCCAAGGCTCCCCCCGATGGGCTGACGTGGCTCTATTCCACGGATTCGGTCTTCACCACCAATCCCTGGATGTACGTCTCGCAGGGCTTTGATCCCGTCAAGGATTTCGCGCCTGTCGCGCGCGTCGAGGATGTGCTGCTGCTGCTCGCGGTCAACGCGCAAAAGGTTCCAGCGAAAAACTTCGCCGAACTCGTTGAACTCTCGAAAACGCGCGCGCTGACCTTTGGCTCCGCCGGCATCGGCTCGCCCGGCCATCTCGCGCTCGAATATCTGAAGTCGGTGAGCCCGCTGCAGGCTTCGCACGTGCCCTATCGCGGTGCCGCGCTCGCCATGCAGGACCTGATTGGCGGGCAGATCGACGCGGCGTTCATTGTCGCGGGCGTCCTTGTGCCCTATGTGAAATCAGGCGCCTTGCGCGCGCTGGCGGTTTCCGGCAATGCGCATGTCGCCGCCCTGCCGGACGTGCCGACCGCCGCCGAGGCCGGCATCAAGGATTTCGACGCGCGCTTTTCCAACGTGTTGCTCGCGCCGGCGGGAACCCCCGCGCCGATCAGGCGCTACATGGCGGAAAGGATTGGCCCCATCCTCGCCCTGCCCGACGTGCGCGAGCGTTTCGCCGTTCTCGCCGAGGAGCCCGCCGAGCGCCATGACGGGGAAGAGGCCGCTGCCTGGCTGGCGCGCGAACGCGAACGCTGGGGCCGCGTCATCAAGGCCGCCGGCATCAAGGCGGAATAATCCGGACGGAATAAACTCGCGTGGATGGAACGACCATGAGCAAACAGCCGAACTTCCTGTTCATCATCACGGACCAGCACCGCGCCGACTATCTCGGCTGCGCCGGCCATCCCGTGCTTAAGACGCCGCACATCGATTCCATCGCCGCGTCGGGAACGCGCTTTGGCAATTTCAACGTCGCCACGCCGGTCTGCATGCCCAACCGCGCCTCATTGCTGACGGGGCGATACCCCTCCGCGCACGGTCTGCGGCATAACGGATGCGATCTCTCCTACGACGCCAGCACGTTCGTGGAGGCGCTGCGCCTGTCCGGCTATCGCACGGCGGCGATCGGCAAGAGCCATGTGCAGCAGATGACCGGCATCCCCGCCGAGCCACGGGTCGATCCCGAAGCGCTGGGCCCGCTCAAGGAAGCCTGGAAGGACGACGGCGCCAACTACGACAACGAAGACCCCGCCCGTTACGAAGCGCTGGATTATTACAAATTCAACCTGCCCTATTACGGTTATGAGCACGTCGACATGGTGACGTGGCATGGCGATCTGTGCAGCGGGCATTATCTGCAGTGGTTGCGCAAGCAATCGCCGCTCGCCGATTTCTGGCGCGACCGCAAGAACCAGTTGCCGCACGACTGCGTCTGCCCGCAGGCGATCCGCACGCCGATGCCGGAAAACCTCTATCCCACGTCGTTCATTCGCGATCGCGCGATTGACTGGATTGAAGGAGCGAAAAGCGACAACAAGCCCTTCTTCACATTCGTCTCGTTTCCCGATCCGCATCATCCATTCACGCCGCCGGGGAAATACTGGGGCATGTACCATCCCGCTGATTTCAAGGCGCCGCCGTCCTACGACGCGCTCACCCATCCTACGCCGCCGATGCGCTGGCTGCACGACCAGTGGAAGGCCGGCAAGCGCATGGACAAGGCGCAGGAAGCCTTCATGGCGAGCGAACGCGAAATCCGCGAGGCCATGGCGCTGACCTGCGGCATGATCGCGATGATCGACGACTCCATCGGAGCGATCATCGAAAAACTCAAGGAAACCGGTCGCTACGACGACACCGTGATTATCTTCAACGCCGATCACGGCGACTATCTCGGCGATTGCAGCATGTTGCTGAAAAGCGCGATCATGCGCCGCTCGATCAACAACGTGCCCTTCATCTGGTCCGACCCGGCGGACCGCGCCGCCCGCGTGTCCGGAGCCCTCGCCTCCACCGTCGATCTCGCGCCCACTATTCTGGCGCGCGCCGGCGTCAAGCCCTACTTCGGCATCCAGGGCAGGAGCCTGCTGAACAACCTGGACGGCTCATCGACGCTGCGTGACCAGCTCGTCATCGAACATGAAGACACGCAGACGCGCATGAGCTTCAAAAAGCCGGCCGTCGCCCGCACGTTGCTGTCCGATGGCCATCGCCTGACGATCTACGCGGGCGAGACGTGGGGCGAACTCTATAATCTCGCCAAGGACCCCGACGAACTCGACAATCGCTGGGACGACGGCGCCTATGCCGGCGTGCGCGCGACATTGACGGAAACGCTCATGCGGGAAATGCTGGAGAACGTCGACAAGAGCCCGCGCGGCC
>CAISJZ010000385.1 GCA_903885755.1 uncultured Hyphomicrobiales bacterium
ACCCTGCGCCGTCAGTGCCTCAACCTGCCGAAGCTTCATGACGATCTCTTCGGCCTTGTGCCTTTTCCTTGCCATTTCGCAGTCCTCCAACTGGCCCAAAAGCCATACTTCAGGGAGGATCACTTTTCAGGGGGCAGACCAGTCGCGAAACGCCCGTCGGGCGCGCTCCGCTTCACGCCTTCACGAAGGCCCTGTAATCGAGTCGTCGATGGAACCAGTATTGATATCCCGTGATGTTCTTCTGCATCGCGATGTTGATATATGGCTGATAGAGCGGGATGCGTGGAATATCCGTGAACGCAAGATCGACGAAACCTTTCACGTCCTTGTCGTAGGTGGCCTGATCGCCCGCCGCGGCGGCGTCTCGCGCGCCTTCGATGAAGGCGTCCATCGGCTTTGATTGATAGCTCGATGTATTGAAAACCGAGTTGGCGCCATGATAGCACCAGTAGAAGAAATATTCGGGATAGTTGAGCCATCCCGAGAAAATATTGGTGAAGAGCGGCATCTCCTTTTTGTTGAGCTCGGTCCGCCAGTTCGCGCCGGGCACCTTGTTGATTGTCGTCCTGACGCCAATTTGCGCCAGGCTTTCCTGCAAAAGCACGCACAGCGGTTCATTGACTCCGGCAAACCCGAGATCGAAGGAAATTGTCGTTTCAAATCCGTCGGGGTAGCCGGCTTCCGTCAGCAGGGCCTTTGCCCTGGTCATGTCGGTATTGAATTTGTGCGGTTGCGGCCACGCCACTTCCGTCGGCTTGTCGGGCGCCGCGCCGAACATGGGCTTGGCGAGTCCGAACAGCACCGCGTCCATGATCTTCTGATAGGGGATGGCGTAGGCGACCGCCTGCCGCACCTTGGGATTGTCGAAGGGCGGGCGCGTGACGTTCATGCCGATGTACTGAATACCATTGGTATAGGGCGTGGAAATGACGCCGAGTTTGCCCTCGTTCTTGATCTCGGCGAAATCCTTGTTGGGCAGATCGAAGGAAATATCGGCGTCGCCGCGCTCAAGCAGCGCGCGCCGGTTGCCGGCGGACGGCACAATTCGCCAGATGATGCGCTTGATTTTCGGCATCGGGCCGCAAACCCACGTGTCGTTGCGATCGAACACGACTTCGGTTCCAGGCGTCCAACGCGCCACCTTGTAGGCGCCGCCGCCGGCTGTATTCTGTTTTGCGAAGTCGAGCGCCCAGGGGTCGCTCGCCGTCGCGTTTTTCTTGCAGAGTTCGGAGTTCATGATGGCGGGAACGATCACCGCGAGATCCGGGATGGTCAGTGTGTCCTTCCTGAGGAAATCAATCCGGATTGTGTAGTCGTCGACAACGACAAATTGTTCCGGCTTGGTCAGCGATCCCGCGGACATCTGGAAGGTCCGAAAGCCGCCGACCGTAACCGCGCGGTCAAGGGACCATTTGACATCCTTCGCCGTGACTGGCGCGCCATCGTGAAATGTCGCGTTCTTGCGCAATTTGAAGGTTGCCGAATTTGGCCCGATGCTGAATTCCTCGGCCAGTTCTCCCTTGATCTTGTCACGTTCATAATATTGAGATCCGTCCGGCAGCGTTTTCATCTCATGGGTCAGCAGGCGATCGTAGCAATTCCACGACGCTTCATAGCCCGGAACGTTGGTGCCAACGCCCATCACATCGAGATTGTTGGGTCCGCTTTCGGAGACGATCAGAAGCGTCTCCGATCGTGATTGGGCGCTCGCCGAGGATAAGACGGCCGGCGCGCTGGCGCCAAGGGCGATGGCGGATGAAGTTTGAAGAAACTGGCGCCGATGCATGCTGATCTCCGGAAAGCCGCTGCATTTACAGGCGAATTAATGCACACAATTGGCATACGCTTGTGCCCAAAAACTGACTTTGCTGCACAAATTTCAATTCTTTACTCCTAATGACTGGGCATAATGGAGCGGCGACCAATGTCGGCTCCATGGCGTTCCACCGGGCTCCAATGATTGATCGGCATTCAACGAACGTGGCCGTCCTGGTGGCGCGGAGACGGTCGCCTCGCCAAATCGGCGGTAAAATCGGTCAGCGCGTCTGTCTATGCGTAGCCGACTTGCCGCACGACATTTACGGGGCATTGGCGTTGTTTCCGGCGAGCCCGCTGGCGGTTCCAGCTTTCGACGCGATCCTTCCCGGCGCGGACATATCCGGTTGGCGCAGCACGTCGACCCGCGCGTCTCGTTAGCACTCTCCAATCTCGTCCTGTTGCGTCCGCCAGCAACGGTAAGTTCGCCTTTCGTGGGGCGTGAGCCGCATTGCCGCGCTCGCGATTGCCTCTCCGCGACCTGGCTTTCATCGATGAAACGTGGAAAAGCCGGCGCACCGACATGGGTTTTCGGCAAAAGACGCGTCGTTGACGCCCGGATTGACCATTCGCCCAGAATGCGATTGATATCCCTTCCAGAAAACCAAACGATCAGAGCTGCCGGGGAGGCAATCATGGCGCGCAAGATAACCGATTTCCCGTCGATCGCCGTTGGCGCTCTCGTCCTGGCCTGCGCTTCGGCGCTGTGCGGAACAACTGTCGCGCTGGCTGATTCCAAGGGCAAGAAAGTCCTGCTAGCGGAATCCTTCGCCGCGCATCCCTACGTCGCGACAATCATCAAATCATTCAAGGCGAAAGCTGAGTCTTATGGCATGGATGTCACGGTACAGGCCGCGGGCGTGGACGCCGCCTTGCAGGCGCGCCAGTTCGAGGACGGCGTCGCGCGCAAGTTCGACCTGATCGTTGTTCAGGCCGTGTCGGAGCAGGCCATCGTTCCCGCGTTGGCGCATGCAAAGGACGCGGGAATACCCGTGATCATTTCCAACAACACACCAAAAGACGGCACCGAGGCTTATTACCAGACGTTCGTCGGGCAAGATCAGATCGAAATGGGCCGCATTGTTGGCCGCGCCATGATCAAGGCCTTCAAGGAGACCGGTCGGGACGGCGGCAAGGTGGCGCTGATTACCGGCATTCTCACCGAAGGCATCGGGCCGCGGCGTCTCGCCGGTATCAAGGAAGCGCTGGCGGCCAATCCCAAGATCGAGATCGTCGCGACGGAAGACGGCAAGTGGGATACGGCGACGAGCGAAAGGGTGGCTGGCCAGGTCTTCGCGCGCTTCGCGGCGCTTGGCGGGCTCGACGCTGTTTACGGCATGGCGGACAATCAGGCCGTCGCGGCGATCAAGGCGGCGGAAGCGGCCGGGATTGCCGTGGGCGCTGGCCCCAGGCAAATGCTTGTCTTCGGCGGCAATTGCCTGAAGGAAGGCATTGAAGCCATCAAGGCAGGCAAAATGTATAGCACCGTCGCGCAAATTCCAACGGACATTGGCGCCAAGCTGGCGGACGAAGCCAACGAACTCTTCGCCGGAAAGACCCTGTCAAAGCAGACCTTGCTGCCGGTCGATCTTATCGACAAATCGAACGTTGCCAAGTGGGAAGCCGCCTGCACCTATTGATGCTCGGGCAATCCCGGCGAGCGCAATGACCGGCTTCATTATCTCGATTGAGGGAGTGACGAAGCGTTTCGGCGCGGTCGAGGCGT
>CAISJZ010000386.1 GCA_903885755.1 uncultured Hyphomicrobiales bacterium
CTATCCAGCGACGGCTGCGGCCCTCGTTCAGATGACGGTGAATGAAATCCCGCTCGCCCGCGTCAATATGTTTGAATGCTTGTCTCATGGAAACACCCGCTATCCCGCCGGGTGTTGCGCTTCAAATTTGAGACCGCCCATCAAACACCCCGGGTTATTTCTGCTGATGAATTGCCAAAATCCCGACTAAGGCCGCTATGTCGCCATAATTGCCTTGAATTTGCATCGCGGCTAGACTCGTAACGATAAATTGACATTGCGAATGGATTATTTCACGGGCGCCAACCACGACCCACTGATTTTATGAAAACCGGCTCGGCCCGTCGAGAGCAAACAACCGATGAATATTTTAGTTACCTATGACGCCAGCGTGAGCGCCGCTCCGGCGACCTTCAAGACGGCCATCGCCTATGTCGTCAATCTTTACGACGCGATTCTGCCAAGTTCCGCCACTGTCAACATTGATGTCGGCTATGGCGAATATGGCGCGGGCGCATCCGGTGCGCCAGCCAGCGGCTATGCGCTCGATTCCGGCGCTCTCGGCGAGAACATAGCGGAGGAATATCTCTTCTCCTATTCGCAGGTCGTCACCGCGATGAAGACGACGGCGACAACGCCCGAAGCCATCGCCGCCGACGCCACGCTTCCCGCCTCCGATCCAACCGGCAGTCAGGGCGGCAATCTCGCCATTTCGACGGCGGAGGCCAAGGCGCTTGGGCTGGTCGGCCCCAGTTCGGCGCCAGATGGCTATGTGGGCTTCAGCAACACGTCGCCCTTCACTTACGACCCGAACAATCAGGCTGTTTCCGGCGAATATGACTTCATCGGCGTGGTCGAACATGAATTCGCCGAGGTTCTCGGCCGCTTTTCCGGCTATGACTTCTCGCCTGTCAATGCATCCATCCAGGACCTGTTTCGTTACGCATCCGCGGGGGCGCTAGCGACCAGCGCCGGCGGAAGCGCGTATTTTTCGATCAATGGCGGCGCGACGGCGCTCGACTACTTCAATACCGCGATATCCAACGGCGACCTTGGCGACTGGTCGTCATCGGCCGGCGCGGACGCCTTTCTGGCGGTTTCGCCGCCCGGTTCGATCGATGGCCTTTCCACCGCCGATCTGACCATGCTGGACGTGTTGGGCTATGGCGCGGCATCGGTCGTCGTCACCTCGGGGCATTCGCTGACGGTGTCCTCGGGCGCTTCAAGCGCGGGCGTCGCCGTGCTGAGCGGCGGGGCGCTCAATGTTCTTTCCGGCGGCAATGTCATCGGCGCGACACTCGCGAGCGGCGCCGTGGAAACGGTTTCTTCCGGCGGAATGATGACGGGCGCGACCGTCGCCAGCGGCGCCACACTCTTCGATTACGGCTTCGCGTCCTCGACCGTTCTGTCCGGCGGCGTGATCGACGTAATGGGCGCCGGGGGAACGACGCGGTCGACGTCGGGGACGGGAACCTATGTTCTTGGCTCTGGCGCTCTGGTCTCCGCCGGGCTCTTCGCGACGTCGGGCGTCGCCTACAGGGTGGCGTCGGGCGGCGAGACGTTGTCGACCACGTTCATGAGTGGCGTGGTCGCCACGGTGCTGGCCGGTGGAATAGCGTCGAGTTCAACTGGTCTGCCCCCTGAAAAGTGATCCTCCCTGAAGTATGGCTTTTGGGCCAGTTGGAG
>CAISJZ010000387.1 GCA_903885755.1 uncultured Hyphomicrobiales bacterium
CTCAATGAATCCGGCGGCGTTCTCGACGACCTGATGGTCACGCGCTCGCCCGATCCCGCCGAGGATGGCGCGTTGATGCTGGTCGTCAACGCGTCGCGCAAGGCAGACGATTTCGCCCATATCGAAGCGGCCTTGCCGGCCAATACGCGCCTCATCCGCGCCGACCACCGCGCTCTGATCGCGTTGCAGGGCCCGAAGGCCGCCGAAGTTCTTGGGCGGCATTGCGCCGAAGTTTCGTCGATTGGCTTCATGTCAGCCGCGTCAATGCGCTTGGCGGGTCTTGTCTGCCATGTCTCGCGCTCCGGCTACACCGGCGAGGACGGGTTCGAGATTTCCATTCGCGCCGAGCGGGCTGAACGACTGGCCCGCGCGCTTCTGGCGGAGCCGGAGGTCAAGCCGATCGGACTTGGCGCGCGCGATTCACTCAGGCTAGAAGCGGGCCTCTGCCTTTATGGCCACGATATCGACGAGACAACCTCGCCAGTCGAAGCGACGCTCGTCTGGTCGATGGGCAAGCGCCGACGCGCCGAAGGCGGCTTTCCCGGCGCGGCGCGCGTCCAACGCGAACTGGCGGAAGGTCCGAGCCGCAAGCGCGTCGGCATCCTGCCCGAGGGGCGCGCGCCAGCGCGCGAGGGAACCGAGATCACCGACGTCGAGGGCGCACATATCGGCGGGATCACATCCGGCGGATTCGGCCCGTCGCTGAACGGTCCGCTCGCCATGGGCTATGTCGACGCCGCTCACGCAATCATCGGCGCGCCGGTGACGTTGATCGTGCGTGGCAAGCCCATGCCAGCCAAAATCGCGCCCATGCCGTTCGTTCCCAATCGTTACCACCGCTGAAGACTCACCATCGGAGCAAGAGCCATGTCCGACACCCGCTACACCCAGGATCACGAGTATATCCGTCTCGAAGGCGACATCGCGGTGGTCGGGATTACCGATCACGCGCAACAGGCGCTTGGCGATATTGTCTTCGTCGAGCTTCCAGCCATTGGCGCGACTTTCAAGCGCGGCGATCAGGCGGCCGTCGTCGAGAGCGTCAAGGCCGCCAGCGATATTTTCGCGCCGGTGTCAGGCGAGGTCGTGGGCGTGAACGCGGCGCTGGAAAAGCAACCTGGCGAGGTGAACGAGGATCCCGCTGGCAAGGGCTGGTTCTACAAGGCGCGAATGACGGACCGGACCGAACTCGACACACTGATGGACGAGGCCGCCTATCAGGCCTTTCTGAAAACCCTGGCCTGACCCGTTCCCGAAGGAGCCTTCATGCGCTTTCTGCCGCATACGCAATCAGAACGCCAGGACATGCTGGCGTCGATTGGCGTCGACCACATCGATGCGCTGTTCGCCGATATCCCCTCGGGCAAATGCCTGACCGCGCCCCTTGATCTGCCGCGCGGCAAGTCCGAAGCAGCGGTGAAGCGCCTGATGTCGGCGATGGCCGGGAAAAACATCGCGGCCGAATCGGTTCCTTTTTTCGTGGGATGCGGCGCCTACAAACACCACATTCCCGCCAGCGTCGATCATCTGATCCAGCGTTCGGAATTCCTGACGAGCTACACGCCTTACCAGCCGGAGATCGCGCAGGGCACGTTGCAGATGCTGTTCGAATTCCAGACGCAGGTCGCCATGCTCACCGGCATGGAGGTCGCCAACGCCTCAATGTACGACGGTTCAACCGGAACCGCCGAGGCCGTGTTGATGGCGCATCGCCTGACCAGGCGTCGCAAGGCGATCCTGTCGGGCGGGTTGCATCCACACTATGCGGAGGTCGTCCGCACGGTCTCGCACATGGCGCGCGACGAGGTCGTCTCCCTGCCGCCCGACCTTCGCGCGACCGAGGACATCATCGCCGCGATCGACGCGCAAACCTCCTGCGTGGTCGCGCAGACTCCGGATGTGTTCGGCAACGTGCGCGATCTCTCCGCTATCGCGGACGCCTGTCACGCACACGGCGCGCTGCTGATCGCCGTATTCACCGAGACAGTATCTCTCGGCGCGCTGCGCTCGCCTGGCGCCATGGGCGCGGATATCGTTGTTGGCGAGGGCCAGTCGATCGGCAACGCGCTCAATTTTGGCGGCCCCTATGTCGGTCTGTTCGCGACGCGTCAGTCGTTCGTGCGGCAGATGCCCGGCCGGCTCGCGGGCGAGACCGTCGACGCGGTCGGCCGCCGCGGTTTCGTGCTGACCCTGTCGACGCGCGAACAGCACATCCGACGGGAAAAGGCGACCTCGAACATCTGTACGAATTCCGGCCTCTGCGCGCTGGCCTTTTCGATCCACATGAGCCTGCTGGGCGAAGTCGGCTTGCGGCGCCTCGCGCGGCTCAATCACGCCAACGCTGTCAAACTCGCGGACGCGCTGGCGCGCGTCCCGAATCTGGAAATGCTCAACGAGACCTTCTTCAATGAATTTACGATTCGCGTGAAGGGCGACGCGGCGAGGATCATCGAGATTATGGCGAGCAAAGGCGTGCTCGGCGGCGTTCCCGTCTCGCGCCTGCTGCCTGGCGCGGGTCTCGATGATCTCATCATCATCGCCAATACCGAGGTCAACACCGACGAGGATCGCGCCGCGCTGGCTGGCGCGCTGGAAGGAGCAATGCGATGAACGTGCAGGGCCGCCCGACCTCGCCGATGCCCAATACCGGGCCGGCGCCGCGCACTTTCACCAGCAATCGCGCCTTGCAGATCGAGGAGGGGCTGATCTTCGAACACGGTCGCGTCGATGTTACCGGCGTCGATCTCGACGAACCCGAGCCCTTCACGCCACGACTTGGAAATCTCGCGCGCGAGGACGCGATCGGTTTGCCCGGCCTCAGCGAGCCGGAAGCCATGCGCCATTACGTGCGGCTGTCGCAAAAAAATTATTCCATCGACGCCGGGCTCTACCCGCTGGGGTCCTGCACCATGAAGCACAATCCCCGCATCAACGAGGCCATGGCGCGATTGCCGGGCTTCGCCGATATCCACCCGCTGCAACCGGTCTCGACCGTTCAGGGCGCGCTGGAATTGATCGACGAACTCGCGCGCTGGCTGATGGAGCTGACGGGAACGCACGCCGTCGCCATGTCGCCCAAGGCCGGCGCCCATGGCGAACTCTGCGGGATGATGGCGATCCGCGCCGCCATCGAGGCGCGCGGCGAGGCGGCGACACGGAATGTCGTCCTCGTGCCCGACAGCGCCCACGGCACCAACCCGGCGACCGCCGCGCTGATCGGCTTTGCCGTGCGCTCCGTGCGAGCCAGCGCGGATGGAACCGTCTCCGTCGACGCCGTTCGCGCGGCGCTCGCGCCCGATGTCGCCGCGATCATGCTGACCAACCCCAACACCTGCGGACTATTCGAGCGCGACATTGTCGAGATCGCCGCGGCGGTGCATGACGCTGGCGCCTATTTCTATTGCGATGGCGCGAACTTCAACGCCCTCATGGGCAAGGCGCGGCCAGGCGATCTTGGCGTCGACGCCATGCACATCAATCTGCACAAGACGTTTTCGACGCCGCACGGCGGCGGTGGCCCCGGCGCCGGCCCGGTGGTTCTTTCCGAACGACTCGCGCCCTTCGCCCCCGCGCCTTTCGTCTCGCGGGACGGCGATGGCTTTCGACTGGTCGAGGGCGGCCGCGAGCAATCCTTCGGTCGCCTTACCGCGTTTCATGGCCAGATGGGCATGTTCACGCGCGCGTTGTCCTTCATGCTGTCGCATGGTTTCGACGGCTTGCGGCAGGCCTCTGAAGACGCCGTGCTCAACGCCAACTATTTGCGCGCGGCGCTGTCGAATGTCTTTTCGTCGCCGTTCGGCGACAGACCCTGCATGCACGAGGTTCTGTTCGACGACAAATGGTTGGAGGGGACCGGCGTAACCACGCTTGATGTCGCCAAGGCGATGATCGACGAGGGTTATCATCCCATGACGATGTATTTTCCGCTCGTCGTCCATGGCGCCATGCTGATCGAACCGACGGAATCGGAATCGAAGGTCTCGCTCGATCTGTTCATCGCGACCATGCGCGAGATTTCCATCCGCATCCGCCGCGGCGACACGGAGCGATTTCATGGGGCGCCCCATTTTGCGCCCCGAAACCGTCTCGACGAGACGCGCGCGGCGCGCCATCCAATTCTGCGCTGGACGCCGCGCCAGCCCGTGGCCATGCCCGCTGGCGAATAACTATTCTATGATGCGCCAGCCGAAATCGAGCAACGGCCGCGCGTCGCGGGCGAAATCCGCCGCCGCTTTGACAAGCCTGGCGCCGTCGAAGATCACGTCGTCGGGAATCGGCTTGCGCGTGATGAAGTTCTTGTGGCGGATGGCTTTGATCACCCGCTCGTCGACTTCCGGAAAATCACGGGGATTGCGCGTCAGCGCCTCGCCATCCGACAGGGCGAGGCCGGCGTCGGCGAGTTTCTTCTCCATGGCGATAAAGGCGGTCGGCTTTTTCGCGATGGCAAGGCGCATGGCGAACAATTGGTCCGGCTCGGGATGATAGAAGCCCGCGGCGAGAAAGCATCCATCCGGCGCGATGTGCGTATAGAGGATCCCCGGCGATCCCTTGAGGCCGGTGCGCGTCAGCACGCAGCCGCTGTTGGTCTTGTAGGGTTTCTTGTCCTTCGAAAATCGCACATCGCGATTGAGGCGGAACATGGCGCGGGCGGGATCGCCCTTCAATGGAAGCTTGCGCGCGACACAGGCCGCCGACAGCGCCACTACATAAGCGGCCATTGGCTCCTTGAGCGCGGAGACATAGAGATCGCGGTTCTCGTCGAACCACGCCTTGGTCTGGTGGAAGCCTAGCGCCTTCAGGAATTTCAGCGTCTCGGGAACAAAGCCCGGGAATGCGGGCGCTGCTGATTGTCTGGCCGCCATGTCGATTCCAATCGCGAGGGACGCGCGACGATAGAAAGCAAGTGGCTTGCATGGCAAGGCCGGTCGGCCCCGGTCAAACAAAAACCCCGGCGCAAGGCCGGGGTTTTGAAACGTCATACAAGCGCCAGATTAGTGCATCAACCGCTTGAGATCGGCGATGCCCTGCGAAACGAGATCGGTCGAGCCAGACTGGCCCTTGAGCACGATTTCGGCGGCCTTGGTGGCGGCGTCCGCCGCGGCGGCGCGCACCTGAGCGGTCGCCTGCGTTTCGGCGAGCGCGATCTTCTCGTCGGCCTGCTTGCGGCGGCGTTCGATGAAGTCCTTCATACGCTCGGCGTTTTCCTTGGCGAGCGCCTCGGCCTCGGCCTTGGCGTGGGCGACAAGAGCGGCGGCTTCGGCCTCCGCGTCGGCGGCCTTTTTCTTGAACGAGGCGAGCAAGGCCTCGGCCTCCTCGCGCAGGCGGCGCGCCTCGGCGAGTTCCGCCTCGATCCTGGCGCCGCGCGCGTCCAGCGCCTCGGTCAGTTTTTTGGCCGCGCCGAAGTACAGCGCGACGCCAATGAAGCAGACGAAGCCGGCCGCGACGAAAAACTCAGCGTCGAATTCCATGTGCATCCGCGCTCTCCCGTCAACCCTGTTTCACGGCGGCGATCGCCCTGGCGATCACGTCGGCCGCGACACTCTTGCCGGTCAATCGCTCGACGATGGCGCTGGCCGCTTCGGTCGCGATCGATTCGACGTTGGCCATCGCCCTGGCGGTGGTCTCGGCGATCTGCGCCTCGGCCGCGGCGAGTTTCGAACCAAGCTCGGCCTCCAGCGTCTTGCGGCTGGCGTCCGCCTCGCTGGCGAGCTGATCGCGCGCCACCTGAGCCATGACCTGCGCCTTGGACTTGGCGTCGGCGATCGACTTGTCATGCGCGTCGCTGGCGTCCTTCGCCTGCGCCTGCATGACCGCCGCGGCGTCGAGCTGGCTGGAGATCTTGGTCCTGCGCGACTCAAGCACCCCGGCGACGCGCGGCAGGGCCACGCGCGACATGAGGTAGTAAAGCGCGCCAAACGTCAGCGCGAGCCACAGAAGCTGCGACGCGAAGGTTTCGGACGCGAATGGCGGAAAGCCAACGTGCCCGCCGCCTTCGTGCGACACTTCCGCGTGGGTCGAGTGTTCATCGGCCATCGGAATATCCTCGACGAAGGCCCGCTTCCGCGCGCCCCCGTTTCAGCCAGCGAAAACGCCTGAGATCAGACGGCGAACAGCAGAAGGAACGCGATCAGCAGCGCGAAAATGCCGAGCGCTTCGGTCACCGCGAAGCCGAAAATCAGACGGCCGAACTGGCCATCGGCCGCGGCCGGGTTGCGCAGGGCGCCGCCGAGGAACTGGCCAAACAGGTTGCCGACGCCGATCGCGGCGGCGCCCGTGCCGATGGCGGCCAGACCGGCGCCGATGAGCTTGGCGGAAGAAGCGTCCATGGAAATCATCCTTCTTTCGGAGAGATTGAGGTTATGCGTTGGATCGTGTCCGGCCGATCAGTGGCCAGGGTGAAGGGCGTCGTTGATGTACATGCAGGTCAGCATCGCGAAGACGTAGGCCTGCAGGAACGCGACAAGAAGTTCGAGGGCCATGAGGCCCACCATGAAAAGGAAAGGCAGCGGCGAAATTACCGCCCAGCCGCCAGCGCCCAGCAGCATGACGACAAAGCCGCCAAATACCTTCAGCGTGATATGGCCGGCGAGCATGTTGGCGAACAGACGCACGGAATGGCTGATCGGGCGCGACAGGAAGGAGATGATTTCGATCGCGACCACCAGCGGCAGAATGTAGATCGGCACGCCGGAGGGAACGAAAAGCTTGAGGAAGTGCGCTCCATTCTTCATGAAGCCGGTGACGAGCACCGTCAGGAACACGATCATCGCCAGCGACACGGTGATGATGATGTGGCTGGTGACGGTGAAGGTATAGGGGATCAGTCCGACCAGATTGCAGATCAGGATGAACATGAAGAGGGTGAATACCAGCGGGAAGAACTTCATCCCGCTTTCGCCGGCCGCGTCGCGAACCATGTTGGCGATGAATTCATAGGCGGTTTCGGCCATCGACTGCATGCGTCCGGGAACGGTCGCGTTGCGATCGACGAACACGATCATCAGCGCCGCGACGAGCAGCACCGCGACCAGCATGTAGGCCGACGAATTCGTGAACGAGACGTCGCGCCCGAAGAGCGACAACGGGACGAGCTTGTTGATGCTAAACTGATGGATCGGATCCATATCGCCGTTCCGCCTTCCGTCTTCGTCAAAGCATTCGCGCGCCGCGTGTCGCCCACGCGGCGCTCAACTGTCAAGCCCCCGCGTCTGGAGACCTGTCGTCACGCCCCTCCGGCGGGAGCCCGCCGGTCGGCGCGAAGGCGCCGCGCATCACGTTCCAGAAGCCGGCGATGACGCCGAGCAAAAAGAACAGGATCAGCAGCCACGGCTTCGTGCCGAGCCACGCATCCAGCTGCCAGCCGACAAAGCCGCCAACCAGAACGCCCCCTACCAGTTCGGACGTCGCGCGCATGCCCTTGGCCATCGCGCCGCCCGATTCGCCGCCGGAGCCATTTCCCGCGCGCCCGCCGCCAGTCGAAGACGGTTTATCGCGCCGCGCCTCAAGCGCGTTCGACAATTTGTCGAGCCGCGCCCGCATGGCTTCGTTGTCCGCCCCGTCCGGGGGCCCGCCGCCTTGCGAACCGGCCATCGCCCTATCTCCATGTGCGCGCGATCATGCGAGGCCCGCGTGGACCAATCCATGTCTCGCGACGCCAGACGACTGGTGACGCCAGAGTGTTCGAAGGCAGGCAAGCGTGCGCCGGCCAACCAGCGACACACGTGGCGGGAACGAAGAAAAGCCCCTGCAAGCCGCGCGGACCATATTGACGCGCGGCGATTGTGTCAAGAAAGCGAATAAACTATTTAACACACTGAAATTACGCGATTTAATTCGTATTTTGAAGCGCCCCTCCAAAGGTCGCACGCCTTGTCGCCCACGGCCTCGGTATCGCTATATGACCCAGTCGTCGCGCGTTTCCGCCGCTTCGGCGGTGATCGCCGCCTTGATCGCGGCGGCGATGCCTTGCAGCGCCGCTGACCCGCGGGCGCGCGGACGGGGAATATCAATGGTCCGCGATGAGCGAACCTCGCCAGGCTTGCCGCCCAGCGCCACGACGCGGTCGGCGAGATAAACGGCCTCCTCGATGTCGTGGGTGACGAACAGGATGGTCTTGCCGGTCTCCTCGCGGATGCGCAGCAGTTCGTCCTGGAGATTTTCCCGCGTCGCAACGTCGAGCGCGCTGAAGGGCTCGTCCATCAGCAGGATCGCGGGATCGACCGCCAGCGCCCGAGCCAGCGCCACGCGCTGGCGCTGGCCGCCGGACATCTGGTGCGGCCAGCGGTCGGCCATGTCGCGCAAACCGACGAGGGCGAGCGCCCGGATGGCGCGCTCGCGCCGCGCCGCCCGGTCAAGACCGGTTTTTTCGAGGCCGAAGCAGACGTTCGAGAGCACGCGTCGCCACGGCAGCAGGCGGGCGTCCTGAAAGACCAGCGCCAGACCGGAATTGGGCGATTCGCTCGGCTCGATTTCGACCAGTCCCGCCGTGGGCCGGGCCAGACCCATAAGCACGCGCAACAGCGTCGATTTTCCGACGCCGGACGAGCCGACGATGGCGACGAATTCGCCGCGCCCGACATCGAGATCGAGCCCGCGCAGAACCTCGGTGTGGCGGCCATTCTGATCGAAGGCCAGCGCCAGGCCCTCAATGTGGATGACGGGGGCGGGGCCCATCATGGCTTCCATTGCAGCAGCCTCGACTGGGCGAAAACAAACGCGGCGTCCATGATCCCGTAGAGAACGGCCATGGTGAGCATGTAAACAACCACGATATCCGTCGCCAGAAGACTTGACGCCTGCATCATGCGGCTGCCGAGTCCGCTGACGCCCGAGAGTTCAGCCGCGACCACCGCCATCCACGCCTGCCCCAGCGCCGTGCGCAGGCCCACCATGATGCCCGGCGTCGCCGCCGGGAGCAGAACCTTGACGAGCTTCTCGCGCCCGCCGCGAAAGCCGAAGGCCTCGGCGACCTCGACGAGGTCGCGATCGACACTCCGGATCGCGCCCTGAGCCGCGAAAAAGACAATCCAGAACACGCCGATGGAAATGATGAAGACCGCCGCAGCCTGATCAACTCCAAACCAGATGATGGCGAATGGCGCCCAGGCGAGGTTCGGGATCGGGCGCAGCAGGCGAACGACCCATGCAAGGGCGACCTCGACATCGAGATACATGCCCGTCAGGACGCCGAAAATGACGCCCAGCCCCGCGCCCCATAGAAAACCAAGCACGTAGTGGTTGAGGCTGAGGCCCACCATTTCGAGCCAGATTCCGCTGGTAAATTCACGCTTGAACGCCGCCGGCAGATCGCTTGGCGCCGGCAGCAGGGATTGCGAAACCAGATTGAGCCTGGGGATGGCCTCCCAGAATCCAAGAAAAACCAGAAGGCCGAGAGCCGACAGAAGGACGGGATAACGACGCACGCGCCCTCCTCGGGCCGGGGTTGAACGGAAGCGCCACAAAGCAGCCCTTCAGGTCGCGGTCAATCGCCGCGCCCCTCGACGCCTGTTGCTGGCGGGCGCGGCCATGCGTTAGGGTTCTCCCGGCGCGCCGCAGTCAGGACGCGCGGGGGAGCTTTAAAAATGTTCATGCCGCGCGCGCTGTCGGTAGCGTTGTTTACCACCGTCCTGCTCGGCGGCGTCTCCGCGGAGCCCCTGAAAATCGGATTCGTCGTGACGATGTCCGGCCCTGGCGCGGTCATCGGTCAGGACATGACCGCCGGCTTCAAGCTCGGCCTGAAGGACGCCGGGCTCGACAGTGGTCCGGGCGCGGTTCAGGTGCAGTACGAGGACGATCAGCTCAAGGCGGACGTGGGGCGACAGGTCACGACCAAACTGCTCGAACAGGACCACGCCAATCTCATCACCGGAATGATCTGGTCGAACGTGCTGCTGGCCAGCGCCAAGCCGGTGCTCGACGCCAACGCCATTCTCATCAGCGCCAACGCGGGCCCATCCGAGCTCGCGGGCAAGCAATGCAACCCGAACTTCTTTGGCGTCGCATTCCAGAACGACACCCTGCACGAGCCGGGCGGCCAATACGCGCAGACAAAGGGCATCAAGCGCCTCGCCCTGATCGCGCCCAACTATCCCGCCGGCAAGGACGCGCTCAACGGCGTCAAGCGCTTCTACAAGGGCGAGGTCGCGGCGGAATTGTACCCGGCGCTCGACCAGTTCGACTTCGCGGCGGAAATCGCCCAGTTGCGCGCCTCGAAGGCGGAGGCGGTGTATTTCTTCTTCGCGGGCGCGCAGGCGATCAACTTCCTCAAGCAATACGATCAGGCCGGCATGACCAAGACCATGCCGCTGATCGGCGCCATTCCCTCGCTCGACGCGATCGTGCGCGGCGCGACGGGAACCGCGGCCATCGGCGCGACGGTTCTGACATACTGGGACGATGGTTTCGACAATCCGACCAACAAGAAGTTCGTCGACGCCTTCATCGCCGACCAGAAGCGCAAGCCCACGGGTTACGCGGCGACGGCCTATGATACGGCGACCCTCATTGGCGCGGCGTTGAAAAAAGTCGGCGGCGATGTCGCGGATCGCAAGGCCTTCTCGGCGGCGCTCGCCAGCGTGGACTTCCCGTCCGTGCGCGGTTCGTTCAAATTCAACACCAATCACATGCCGATCCAGAACTTCTACGCCGGGCCGATTGTCGCCGACGGCGAGGGAAAATCGAAAATCGGCCCGCTCGAGCTCATTCTGAAAGACCACAAGGACAGCTTTGCCTCGACCTGCGAGATGGCGGGCAAGTAAGAAATCAAAAAAAGCGGCAATGGGAGGGCGTGATGTTTCTGCGGAACCACTGGTACGTCGCCGCGTGGGATCACGAGATCGTGGACAGGCCGTTCGCCCGCCGTATTCTCGACGAGCCCATCGTGCTTTTTCGCGACAGGGAGGGCGGCGTCGTCGCTATGGAGGACCGCTGCCCGCATCGGCGCGCGCCCCTGTCGATGGGCAGGCTTGTTGACGGCGGCGCGCTGGAATGCCTCTATCACGGCATCCGCTTCGATACGTCCGGAAAGTGCGTGCGCATACCCTCGCAGTCCGACATTCCCGCGGGCATGAAGGTCAGAACCTATCCCGCGGTGGAGCGCTATCACTGGATATGGATCTGGATGGGCGATCCGGCCGAGGCCGATCCCGCGACTATTCCGGATTTTCATTATCTCTCGACGCCCGATCAGTGGGGCGCCAAGGGCATGGTCCTGCATGTCAAGGCTAACTGGCGGCTGATCGTCGACAATCTGCTCGATCTCACCCATCTCGCGACGGTGCATGAATCGACCATCGGCAATGCGGCGATCGCGGAGAAGGCTGAAAACCGCGTACAGCGCACCGAGCATGGAGTCCTGATGATGCGCTGGGTGATGGACGCTTCGCCGCCACCCTCATACGTGAAGGCCGGCGGCTTTACCGGCAACATCGACCGCTGGCAATATATCGATTTCACGCCGCCGGCCTTCCTGCGCCTGCAGGTCGGCGGGGCGACGACGGGCAGCGGCGCGGGCTTCGCAAATGGGCCGCCGGCGGACGGCATCCACATGCGCAATCTCAACGCGATCACGCCCGAAACAGAAACGACGACACACTATTTCTGGGCGCAGGCGCACGGCTTCGACGTCCATAACGCGAAACTCACCGAAATGATTTTCGGGCAGGTCAAGGAGGCGTTTCTGGAGGACGTCGCGATCTTCGAGGGTCAGCAACGCGTCATCGATCGGGATCGCGGGCCGCCGGAAATCGATGTCGCCGCCGACGCCGCGCAGATTCAGGCCCGCCGTATTCTCGCGCGGCTTCACGAGGCCGAACAAACCGGGCGGCGCGACGCGGCGGAATAATCACGCGGCCTGAGCGACGCCCGTCGAGCTGCCGCGATAGGATAGCGCCTCGGCGAGATGCACGCGGCCGACATTCGCGACGCCATCAAGATCGGCGAGCGTGCGGGCCAGTTTCAGGACGCGGTGATAGCCGCGCGCCGAAAGTCTCAGACGTTCGGCGGCGTCGCGCATGAGGCCGGCGCCGGGACCATCGAGCGCTACAACCGTTTCGATGACATTGGCCGGCGCGGCGGCGTTGGTGGCCACGCCCGGCAGTCCGAGATTTTTGTAACGCTCGACCTGAATCGCGCGGGCGGCGGCGACACGGGCGGCGACTTCCGCCGATCCCTCGGCGGGCGGCGGCAGGATCAGGTCCGCGGCCGTCACGGCTGGAACCTCTATGGAGAGATCGAAACGGTCGAGCAGCGGTCCTGACACGCGCGCCTGATAGGAGGCCATGCAGCGATCATTGGGCTGGCGGCGACAGGCGTAGCCGGGCTCGGTCGCGTGGCCGCACCGGCAGGGATTCATCGCCGCGACAAGTTGCACGCGGGCGGGATAGACGACGCGATGATTGGCGCGGGCGATGATGACCTCGCCAGATTCCATGGGCTGGCGAAGCGAGTCGAGCGCCTGCGGCTGAAATTCCGGCAGTTCGTCGAGAAACAGCACGCCATTATGGGCGAGCGACACCTCGCCCGGACGCGCGTGGAGCCCGCCGCCAACGAGCGCCGCCATCGAGGCTGAATGATGTGGCGCGCGAAAGGGGCGGCGGTCCGTGAGTTCGCCGCCGGCGAGCGCGCCAGCGACCGAATGCACCATCGAGACTTCCAGTAGTTCGCGCGGCGTCAACGCCGGCAGGATCGAGGGCAGGCGCGCGGCGAGCATGGATTTGCCGGAGCCCGGCGGACCGTTCATCAGAAGATTGTGGCCGCCAGCCGCGGCGATCTATTTTGCTGAAAGCCGATTAGTCGCCCGCCTTGCGCTGATCGCCGGGCTTCATTTCCATGGCCGCCTTGGCCTTGGCGATCAATTCGGGCGACATTCCAACGATCTCGCTCGCCATGGCCTGATCGCGCGCCCATGGCACGGGGCGCGTCAGCATTTCCGCGCGTCTGGCGTCATCAAGATAGGTGGGATCGGCGAGGGTTTCCTCGAAGGCCTTGCGCAAGGCGGCGATGCGATCGGCGGGCGCGCCAGGCGTCGTGACGAACACCTTGCCGAGCGCGACCTCGGCGGAAAACGTCTTGAAGATCGAACGCTGTTCGTCGTTCTCGGCGAGCTCAGTCAGCAGCGGCGTGTCCAGCCATTCGGGGTCGCGCACGGCCCCGAACTGGAGCAGCATGTCGATCTTGTGGTCGCGCAGCCAGTCGGGGTTCTGCGACTTGAGGCTGGAGAAGAAATTGCCCGCGCGCCCGGAAACCTCCTCGCGCTGCATGGCAAGGTGGATTTCATTGGTGCTCTTGTAGCCCGAAACAATCTTGAACTTCATGCCGAGCACGTTGTTCAGCAGGGTCGGATAGAGCGCGGTGTAGGAGCCCGCGCCGGTCGCTCCCATCAGGACCTCGCGCGTTTTGACCTCCTCGATCTTTTTGATGCCGAGCGTATGCCATGTGTAGAGATTGGCGTTCTCGACATCGGCCGAGCCGAGAAATGGAAACTGGCGCGCGTCGTACTGCGCGCCCCTGCCATCCAGAACCTGATAGCCGACGAAGGTCGGCAGCAGGGCGGCGATGTAGGTTCCGTCCTTCGGCGCCTGCGAAAACATGAAGTTTGTCGCCTGCAGGTGGCCGGCGCCGGTCATGTTGCGCACGATGACCGAGGGATTGCCGGGAATATGATCGCCGAGATGGCGCGCCACGATTCGCGCGTTGGTGTCGACGCCGCCGCCAACCCCGGTCGAGACGATCAGGTTGATCTGCTTGCCCGTGTAGAAGTCCGCGACGGGATCGGCGAGCGCGGGACCCGCGCCAATCGCCAACAGGATAGCGGTAATCCGTCCTTTGATCATCGGGGCTCTCACGCCTTGCGACGGGCGAGGCGATCCTTGATGTCGGGGATCAGCTTCGCCACATTCGCGCCCTCCAGCACCGATTTCGCGTTGGCGTCGATGGCGCGCACCGCGTTGACATAGCCGGCGATCTCCTCGGGATCGCGAATGGCCTGCGGATAATCGGTGGCGAAGACGCACTGTGACAGCGGGACTTCGGCGAGGCCATGGCGCACCCATTGAGCGCCCCATGTCGCGGACGGGTCGGGCCCGGCCCAGCCCGCGAAATCGTAATAGAGCCGCTCGTTGATGTAATGATCGAGGCTCTTTTTCGGTTCGCGGTTATGCCGCGGAATATCCTTCGTGCCCCAGACGCCGCGCTGCTGGAATCCCTTGATGCGCGTCATGTAACGGCCGATGCCGCCTGAGAAGTGCGAGAACTGCACCTTGAGGTGGGGAATGTCGTCCAGTACGCCGGAATTGATCAGGCGCAGCGTCGCAGTCATGAGCGAGAATTCCCAGCCAAGGATACGACCGAGATCGTCGGCGTACATCTGCGGCCACGCGATGACGTTGGGCAGGGGATGCACGAATACGTAAAGGCCGAGATCGGCCACCGCCCTCCAGAATGGCCGCAGCGCCTCGTGATCAAGCGGCAGGCCCTGAATCTCCGACGCGATGACAATGCCGGGGAAGCCCAGATCGACGGCGCAGCGCTTCAGCTCCGCCGCCATTTCCGCGACGTTCAGCACGGGGGCATGAGCAAGACCGATGAAGCGGCCGGGGTGCAACTTCTCGATTTCGCGCAAACGGTCATTGATCAACTTGCATTTGCCGATGTCGGGCTGGTCGAACCCCGGCCCGCTCGACAATACGCAGGCGTCGATGCCAGTGCGATCCATCATGCGCAGAAACGCGGGAATATCGGTCAGCAAGGGATTGAGCAGGTAGTTCGGATTGCCGTTCTCGTCGAGCTGAACGGTCATGCGCGTCGGATCGCCCTTCTGGAGTTCGGGCGGCGTGTAATGGGTCTGGAAGTCGACGATCATCCGGCATTTCCTCGCGAATGGATTTTCAAGATGTGTTAGCGCGAACGCGGGCCGCGCGCCAGCTTGCCGAGCGCGCCCGCCCCGGTGCAAGGTGACTCAAATGGAGGAAACGGAATGGCGGCGGAACTCGACCCCAAACCTTATGGCTATCGCGCGCGCATTGGTTATACATCGCCACCGCTGACGACCGAGGTCTTTCCGTACGAATTCTACCAGATTGTTCCCGCTGGCGTTTCGCTGGTGGTGACCTCGCTCGCCATCATCACGCGCACCAAGGAAGAACTCGACGATTCCTACGACATCAGCCTGCGCGCGGCGCGCGAGATGAGGGACGCCGGCGTCGATCTTGTCTGTCTCGGCGGCGTGCCGATCAATCAGCACAAGGGTTTCGACAATGCCGAGGCGTTTTACGTCACGCTCGAAAAGGAGCTTGGCGTTAAGGTCTCCACCAGCGCCTCGGCGCAGACCGCCGCGGCCAAGAAGCTCGGCGTCAGGAAAGCCGTGCTGGCGCATCCCTACGCCGAAAGCGACACGGCGCGCATTTCCAGAAGCTATGAGCACATGCTCGGCTGCGAGGTCGTCGGACGCATGTGCTGGGGTAGCCCGTTCAACCGCATTGGCGCCATTCCCCAACATGGCGCGCTCGAGATGGGCCGCAAGCTTCTGAAGGCGCATCCCGATGCGGACACCGTCCTGTTTCCCTCGCCGCACTGGCCAACGGCCCACGCGCTCGACATTCTGGAGGCGGAATTTGGCGTCAATGCGCTCGGCGCGCATCAGGCCATCGTCTGGGACGCGCTGCGTCGCTGCGGCGTCAATGACCGCGTCGAGGGGTTTGGACGGTTATTCCGGGATTTTTGACGCGGGAGCTGGCCGTCATGAAACTCCAGATCGCTATCCTTGGACTTGCGACCAGCCTTTTCGCGACGGAACTCGTCCGCGCCGGCCCGGTGGAAGACTTCTATCGCAACAAGCAGATCTCCATGCTGGTCGGGAGCGGCGCGGGCGGCGGTTATGACGCCTATGCGCGCGTCTTCGCGCGTTACGTCAGCCGGCACATTCCCGGCGCGCCATCGATCGTCATCAAGAACGTGCCGGCGGCAGGCGGCATGGCGGCGGCGAACATGCTCTATGCCAATTCCGACCATGAAGGCCTGACCATCGCGGCGCACACCAACGGCATCGCGATGGACCCGCTGTTCGGCAACAAGGCCGCGCAGTTCGACGCACGCCGGTTCAACTGGCTCGGCTCCATCGGCAAGCTGCAGAATATCTGCATGACGTGGCATACGAGCAAGGTCGCGACCATCGAGCAGGCGCGCCAGACACAGGTGACGGTGGCCGGCGCGGGCGCGACATCGAACTCGGTCATCGTGCCGAAAATTCTCAACGAGTTGCTTGGCACGAAGTTCAAGGTCATCGCGGGCTACGAACCGGGACAAGGCGACGCCATCGCGGTCGAGGCGGGCGAAGTCGATGGCGTATGCGGTCTCGGCTGGTCGACGATCAAGGCGTCGCGGGCGACCTGGCTCATTCCTGGCCAGATCCATGTGCTGGTCCAGATGGCGCTGGACAAGTTGCCCGATCTTCCCGACGTTCCCTCGGCGCTCGATCTCGTGACCGATCCCGCGTCCAAGCGCGTGCTCGAACTCATTCTCATTCGTCAGGAGATGGGTCGCCCTTACGCCGCGCCGCCGGGCGTGCCGGCCGATCGCGTCGCCGCGCTGCGGCGCGCCTTCGACGCGACGATGAAGGACCCGGATTTCATCGCCGACGCGGGCAAGGCGCAAATGGAAATCGAGCCCCTGAGCGGCGAACGAATCGATGCGCTCCTGGCGCGAGCCTATGACGCGCCGAAGGACGTCATCGCGCGGGCGACCGAACTCGTCACGCCCGAAGGGCAGGCGAAATAAATCCCCGTAAGCGTCAACGAAAGCGAGAGCCATGATCGCCGCAAGCTGGTTGAAACGAATTCTGCTCGGCGCGACGCTATGCGCCTCGCTTCACACCGCATCGGCGCAAGACGCCGAAAAAGCCTTTTTCAGGGGCAAAACCGTGCGCATCGTCGTGGGATCGGGAACCGGCGGCGGTTACGATGTTTATGCGCGTCTCATCGCGCCTTATCTCGGCGACGTACTCGGCGCGAGTGTCGTCATCGAGAACCAGCCCGGAGCGGGCGGGCTTGTCTCTCTCAACCGCCTGTACGTATCGCCACCCGACGGTCTCACCATGTCCTTCGCCAACGGCACGTCGGCGGCGTTCGCGCAAATCACGGAACAGGAGGGCGCGCGGTTCGACGTGACGAAGTTCGATTTTCTCGCGACCGTCGGCGCGCCGCCCGGCCTGTGGCTGGTCGGCCCTGACTCGCCGATCAAGACCGTGCGGAAGGCAATCGACGCGAAAATGAAGTGGCGCTGGGCCGCGTCCGGTCCCGCCGACGGGCTCGGCAACGGCGCGGCCTTCATCTGCGAGGCGCTAAAGCTCGATTGCCAGATCGTGCCGGGCTACGCCGGCAGCAACCAGGCCGCGCTCGCCGTGACGCGCGGCGAGATGGACGCGGTCTATATTCCCGAATCCTCCGCCAACAATTTCGTCAAGGCCCGGCAGAACGATGTTCTTGTCACCGTCGCGCGCAAGAAATCACGCTGGTTTCTCGACCGTCCCACGATCTACGAGGCCGTCGATCTCGATGTCGACCAGCAATGGCTGTTCGACTTCTATTCCGGCGTCGAAAATCTAGGCCGCATCATGATCCTCCCGCCCGGCGTGCCAAAAGCGCGACTCGCCCACCTCCAGGAAGCGATGAAGGAAACGCTCGCCAATCCCAAGCTGATCGCCGAGGGCGAGCGCACCGAGCGGATCATCGAATATCTCGATCCCGAACACACGCGACAGAACGCAATCTCGGTTGTCTCCGGCATTACGGCGGAACAGCGCAAGCGCGTTCAGTCGATCGTGTCGCGGATCAAGTAGCCCGCCCCTCCCCGGCCTCGAACAAGGCGAGGATTCCCTCGCGATAGGTCGGACAGGCGAGGGTCACGCCCAGGTCCTCGCGCATCGATCGATTTCGAACGCGCTTGGTCTCGCCATAAAAGCTGCGCGCCATGGGCGACAGATTGGCGCTTTCGAAAGCGATCGCGGGCGGGGGTTCGACGCCCAGCAGCGAAGCGGCGAAGGTCACGACATCTTCCGCTGGCGCGGGTTCGTTGTCCGTCACGTTCCAGATGCGGCCTTCGCCCTTGAAGGCGAAACAGGCGTCGATCGCCGCGCCAATATCGGCGACGTGAATACGATTGAAGACCTGACCGGGCTTGATGATGCGCCGCGCTGTTCCGTTGCGCAGATTGACGAGAGCGTTCAGTCCGGGTCCATAGATGCCCGCCAGACGCAGGATGTGAACCGCCTTGCCGGATTTCGCGCCGAGCGCGCGCCAGTCGTCCTCGGCGCGCAGGCGCCACTGGCTTCGCTCATTCGCGGGATGGCACGCGGAGGTCTCGTCGATCCACGCGCCGCCATGGTCGCCATAAACCCCAATGGTCGAGAGATAGACGATTGTCCCGAGATTTTCCGCGCGCGCCAATGCCTCACCAAAGGTTTTCAGCGCCGGGTCGCCGTCGGCGGCGGGCCCGATGGACGCCAGCGCCAGATCGGAGCCCTCGATGGCGTCCTCAATGGCCGGATCGCGCTCGTCAGGAGAAAAAACGTGGACATTGAGCCCCGCGCGGGACATCGCGTCGGCCTTCACCCGGGAAGTCACGGTGGCCGTCGTCTGGAAACGATCGGAGCGCGCATCGACGAAATGACTGGCGCTATAGCCAAGGCCGAACACGAAGAGGTTCATGCGGGCGAACTCCATTCGGCGCGCACGTCCGCGTCGGTCTCGCCGAGCAAATGTTCGCGGGCGAACTCGTCGAATTCACGGCGGGACATCAATCGCGCGCAGGCCCAGACCGCCATGGCGCGCACCAGCGGCGAATCATGGGCGAGCCGCTCGCGCGCGATCTCGATGAGCGCGGGATCGCCGGAGTTGCCAACGGCGATCAGCACGTTCCGGAGAAAGCGCGCGTGACCAATGCGTTTAACTGGAGAACCCGAAAACATCGCGCGAAAGCCAGCATCATCGAGACGCGCGAGATCGGCGAGGCGGGGCGCGACAAGATCATCGCGCTCCACGAGTTTTGTCTCGCGCGCGGCTTGCGCGTATTTGTTCCACGGGCAGATGGCGAGGCAATCATCGCAGCCATAGATGCGATTGCCCATCGGCGCGCGAAACTCTCGCGCGATGTGGCCCTTGTGCTCGATGGTCAGGTACGAAATGCAACGCCGGGCGTCGAGCTTGTGCGGCGCGGGGAACGCGTTGGTCGGGCAAATATCGAGACAGGCCTGGCACGTGCCGCAATGGTCCGACTCAGGTTCGTTCGACTTGATCTCCAACGTGGTGAAGATCGAGCCGAGAAACAGCCACGATCCAAATTCCCGCGAAACGAGATTGGTGTGCTTGCCCTGCCAGCCCAACCCGGCGGCGGCCGCGACAGGTTTTTCCATCACCGGGGCGGTATCGACAAAGACTTTCACGTCGCCGCCAGCCCGCGACGCGATCCAGCCAGCCAGCGTCTTCAGACGTCCCTTGATGAGATCGTGATAATCACGATGACGGGCATAGACTGACAGATTGCCAGCGCGCGGATCGCCGAGCGCCTCAAGCGGGTCGCCCGCCGGGCCATAATTCATTCCGAGCATCACGATGGAGCGGACATCTGGCCACAGCGCGCGCGGATCGGCGCGTCGGTCCGCCGTCCCGGCCATCCAGTCCATGTCGCCGTTGGCTCCCTCGGCCAGCCATTCGGCAAGCCCACGCGCGGCCTGGGGATTTGCATCGGGAGAGGCGACCCGACAAAGGTCAAACCCGAGTTCGCGGGCGCGCGCCTCCAGCGCCGCGCCAAAGTCCGAGGTCAGAAGTCGAGATCCGCGTATGTCGGGGGCGGCGTCAGGCCCGCCAGCCGGTCGTTGAGAAGCGCGCGGAAGGACGGGCGAGACTTGACCCGCGCGTACCAGTTTTTCGCCGCCTCGTCCTCGGACCATGGCACGTCGCCCAGAAAATCCACGCTCGACAGATGCGCCGCCGCCGCCAGGTCAGCGTAGGTCATGTCGGCGCCAGCGAGCCAGTTGCGCTGGCCAACCAGCCAGCCGATGTAGCGCAGATGATAGCGGATATTCGTCCGCCCCGCGCGCACGAGGTCCATGTCCGGCCCACCGCCGCCCTGATCGCTCGACATGAAACGTTTGTAGATTTTCTCGGTCACCAGCGGGTTCGACACTTCCGAGAAGAACTTGACGTTGAACCAGTCCAGCAGCCGGCGCACCTCGACCCGCCCGGCTGGACTTTCCGGCAGCAGGCGACGGTCGCCTAGCGCCAACCCCCGGGTTTCATCGAGAAACTCCGCAATAACGCCAGCGCCGGGAATCACGCCCACGTCGTTATCGATCAGGACGGGTGTCTGCCCGGCCGGATTGAGCGCGAGAAACTCGCGACGGCGTTCAAAGGCGCGCTCCTCGACCAGATCGGCGTCGAGGCCATATTCGGCGAGCACGACGCGGATAAAGCGCGAATTCGGGCAGAGGGGGTGATGATAAAGGGTCGCCATGACAATCGTGGTTGTCGCCAGTCCGGGTCGGAAAGCGGCGCGAGGTATAAGGGAGGCCCGCGGGGGGCACAACCCGCGATTGGCGGCGCCCGATGGCGGGACCGCGCCCGGCGTGGCAGACTGCATCAACCGAGAGCCCCAAGGGCCCGCCTGACCGCCGGGAGGAAACATGCCGCTCAATCGACGAACGTTTCTTGCCTCGCTGGCCAGCGGCGCGGCGCCCTCGGCCTTCGCTCAAGTGACCTATCCCGACAAGCCCATTCGTCTGATCGTGCCCTATTCCGCCGGCGGACCGTACGACCAGATTCCACGCCTTGTCGCCGACTACATAGGACGAAAATATGGCTGGTCGGTTCTGATCGACAATCGCCCCGGCGTCAGCGGCATTGTCGGCGTGGTCGCGGCGAAACAGGCGGCGCCCGATGGCTACACATTCGTCGTCACGAGTTCGAGCACCCATGGCGCCGAGCCCGCGCTCAAGCATCCGCTGCCCTATGACCCCTACACCGACCTCGCGCCCGTGATTCTCTTCGCTCAGGCCGCGCTTGTGCTGCTGGTGCGCAAGGAGATGGGCGTCAATTCCGTCGCCGAACTCATCAAGCTTATCCGCGCCCGGCCAGGCCAGATCAAATTCTCCAGCGCCGGACACGCGACGCAGCAGCATCTCGCCGCCGTGATGATGTTGCAGCGGGAGGGCCTGCCGCCCGACGCCTGTATCCATGTTCCCTATAACGGCCTGACGCCGGCGCTGACCGCCCTGCTCGCCAACTCAGTCGATTTCATGATTGTCAGCACCGGCTCGGCGAAGGGCTATATCGCCAATGGCGACCTGAAGGCGCTCGCCATCACCACGCCCGAGCGCTCGCCGAGACTTCCCGATGTCGCGACCTTCGCCGAACTCGGCTATCCCGGCTACCAGATCATCGCGTGGTGCGGGCTGGCGGCGCCAGCGAAAACGCCGCAGCCGATTCTCGATCGCTGGAACGCCGCCATCAACGCGGCGCTGGCCGACGCCGACGTGCGCAAGCACATCGAAGACCTGGATTACGACATCAAGGGCGGAACCGCCGCCGCCTATACCGATTTTTTCACCCGCGACATCGAGGGCTACCGGAAGCTCGCGGAAGCGACCGGGTTGAAAGACGACTAGGCCAGAGTCCTGTCCGTTGATTTGCATAGATCGGCGATCAGACAGCGCTCGCAATCAGGCTTGCGCGCCTTGCAGATATAGCGCCCGTGCAGAATGAGCCAGTGGTGGGCGTGGCGCTTGAATTCTGCGGGGATGATTTTCTCCAGCCCCAGTTCGACCGCGAGCGGCGTTTTTCCGCGCGCCAGCGGAATGCGATTCGACACACGAAACAGATGCGTATCGACGGCGATGGTCGGTTCTCCGAACGCCATGTTCATCACGACGTTGGCCGTCTTGCGGCCAACGCCTGGAAGGGTTTCCAGAACCTCCCGCGACCGCGGCACCTCGCCCCCATGTTCGCGTAGCAACTTCTCCGACAGGGCGATCACGTTCTTCGCCTTGTTGCGGAAAAGGCCAATGGTCTTGATGTAGTCGCGAACCTTCGCCTCGCCCAGCGCGACCATCTTGGCCGGCGTGTCCGCGACCTTGAAGAGCGCGCGCGTGGCCTTGTTAACGCCAACGTCCGTCGCCTGAGCGGACAACACGACCGCGACCAGCAGCGTGAAGTCATTGACGTGTTCAAGCTCGCCTCTGGGTTCGGGATTGGCGGAGCGAAATCGCATGAATATCTCGCGCGCCGTCGCCGCGGAGACGACTCCCGGCTTTCCGGCGCGCGCGCGTGGCCCGGGCCTCGCCTTTTTGGCGACGGCGGACCTTGCCTGATTCTCGGGCTTCAACATGGGCATGCCAGTGTTATATTCGCGCTTCGATCCCGAGCAAGCGCGAGGCCCCCATTGCCGGAACCGGACAGCTACGAATCCATCATTTTCGCGAAGCGGATTTCGCCACACCGGTCGCTTGACCGTCGGGGCTTCCGGACGCTGCTGGCCGCGGTTTGTCTGTGCGGATTTATTTCGAGCCTGCCGTTCGCGCTGCTCGGCGCCTGGCCGATCGTCGGGTTCATGGGGCTCGACGTGGCGCTGCTTTACCTCGCCTTCGCCGTGAATTTCCGCGCCGCGAGGGCCTATGAAGACATCGCGGTCACTCCGCTGGAACTGCGCCTTGCGAAGGTCAGCGCCCGGGGCGCGCGACGCGAATGGCGGTTTATTCCGGCGTTTACCCGGCTGGAACGGCAGGAAATCGAGGAGTTCGGCTTGACCCGGCTCGATCTGGTGTCGCGCGAACGCCGCGTCGAGGTGGCGGGATTTCTGGGCGCCGAGGCGAAAGGCGATCTGGCCGAGAATCTCTCGAAGGCGCTGGCGGCGGCGCGGCGCGGTCCCCGGTTTTCCTGAACCGCTGTTTTCGGGTGGCGCCCGCGGTCGCGCGGCGCGATGATGGTCCGACCATTGCGGAGTTCATCATGCTCGATATTCAATCGCCCGCGCCACCGCTGACCGCGCCCCCCGGCCCGCTCGCCGCTGGCGACTATCCCCAGGTTCGGCGCGCCATCGAATTCATCGGCGAACGCTGGAAAGACCAGCCCTCCGTGGCGGAGATCGCCACCCACGTTGGCCTGTCCGAATCGCATCTCGCGCATCTTTTCCGCCGGTGGGCGGGGCTTTCACCCAAGGGATTCCTGCAGGCGCTGACGCTGGACCACGCCCGCGGCCTGCTGCGCGACAAGGCGTCGGTCCTCGACGCGGCCTACGAGGTGGGACTTTCGGGGCCCGGACGGCTGCACGATCTGTTCGTCACCCACGAGGCGATGACGCCGGGCGAGTTCAAGGTCGGAGGCGCCGGCCTTGTCATGGCCTATGGCTTTCACCCCTCGCCCTTTGGCGAGGCTATCGTGGTGGCGACGCCGCGCGGCCTCGCCGGCCTCGGCTGGGTCGATGAAACCAGCGGCGACGGCGGCAAGGCGGCGGGCGGTCGCGACGCCGCGCTGGCCGACATGGTCCGGCGCTGGCCCGGAGCGCATTTCACCCGCGACGACGCGGCGACCGCGCCTTACGTGGCGCGCGCCTTCGAGACCGGCAAATGGCGGCGGGACACGCCCCTGCGGGTGGTCCTGATCGGGACTGACTTCGAGGTGCGCGTCTGGGAGACGCTGTTGCGAATCCCCGTTGGCCGCGCGACGACCTATGGCGCGATCGCCGAGAAACTTGGCAAACCAACGGCCGCCCGCGCTGTCGGGGCGGCTGTCGGGCGCAATCCCATCTCCTTCGTGGTGCCCTGCCACCGGGTTCTTGGCGGCTCGGGAAAGCTCACGGGATATCACTGGGGCCTCACCCGCAAACAGGCGATCATCGGCTGGGAGGCGGGAAAGGCCCCGACCTGAGCAAGCGACAATTCGCTTGCGCCCCTGACCCGCCCGGGGGATGATTTAAGGATCGCGAGGCAGTGTCGCCGGCGCGGGTCGATAAATCAGTTCGGGGAGAGAAGCGCCATGAGCATCAAGCGACAAAGTGGAATCATGCTGGCCGCCGGGGCGTTCGCCCTCGCGTTTTCGAGCGTCGCGCTGTCCCAGACGCCAGCGCCCTTCACGCTGTCCTCGACCACGTTCAAGGACGGGCAACTGATGCCCAAGAAGGTCGCCAACATGAACGCGCCTGGCGCGGCCAATCCGAACCCGAACTGCGTTGGCGAGAACGTGTCGCCGCAATTCTCCTGGACCGGCGTTCCCGAGGGCACCAAGAGCTTCGGATTGACCATGGTCGATCCCGAAGGCCGCGGCGGGGCCGGCGTCATGCACTGGCTCGCATATGGTATCGCGCCGGATGTCACCTCCTTCGCCGAAGGCGAAACCAGCGTGGATTCGCCGAAATACGTCGGCGGCAAGAGCACCCAGGGCGTCGGCCACTATTCCGGCCCCTGCACGCCGCCCGGTTCGCCGCACCACTACACCTTCGTGATCATCGCGACCGATTTCGAACCCAAGGAACTGCCGCCAGGACTAACGATCCCGGAATACTGGGCCAAACTGCCCGGGCACGCCAAGGGCGCCGCCGGCCTCGTCGGCCTCTTCGTCAAGCCGTAATCCGGAATTGGACAGTCGCCGCCGCTATTGAAGCGGCGGCGCAATCGGCGCGGTCGCAACGGGTTTCGGCTTGGGCGGACGTTTCTTCCTGGCCGGAGGCTGCGATGCGGCGTCTGGCGAGGGCCCATGCAATTCCGCCGACAGGGCGACCGCGTGCGCCATCGTGATCCGCGAAGCGCAAAAGCCGTGCTTGTCCTCGCTGGCGTAATCGCGGCAGATTTCCTCCCGGATCGAGGAAAAAATCGCCTGTTCATGGGCGATTTCCTTGATCCGCGCCCGATTCTGCTTATTGGCGGCTAGAAGCGCGCGGAAGGTCGCGCGGGCCTCGGATTCCGCCTTTGACCGCGCATGCTCGATGTTCTTGCCTTCTTCCGCGCCGATCCCCGCGCCCGGCGGCCCCCAGACGCCAGCGGGATCAACGCGGCAATCCGCCGCGATAAAATCGCATGATTTTCCTCGCACCCGCGCCGCTCCATCAAGAATGTCGAGGGAAAACGGGCAGGCCGCCAGCTCCGCGTCGTAACTGAGCAGTCCCTGCGATCTCGTCGCTGGCGTCAAGTGAACCGACGCGCCGCCGCCGACCTCGACACGACAGGCGTCCGCCGGGCGCGAAATCTGATAACCGGCGAAAACGAGTCGAGAAATTTCCAGGCCGCCGGCGGTCTTGTCGATCGCCATGACCCCCGTTGCGCCGTTGCGTTGCAGTTGGCGACCAGCCACGGCGTCCTCACCCGGCGGACGCAGAGACGGCGCGGTCGCGACTGGCTGTCCATCGCCATTAAGCGATCTGGGCTTTCCGGCGCCGGGCGCGGACCCCGCCGGCGGCGCCACTGAAGTCGGCGCGGATTGCGGCATCGAACCGGGCAGCATCAATTGCGCGCGGGCGGGAAGCGCCAGGAGAATTGCGCCCATGACCATTAAAACAGGAGTGAGCCGCTGCATTTCCCGCCAGCCTGACCGGCCGATCCCGCAATCGCTTTCGAGCCAATTCCCCAATTGGTATGCGGGCCAGCGCGGGCTGGCAAGCCGCCAGACACGCCTTGCGTCAAAAAACCGCCAAACCTATATAGCGGCAACGCTCGCGTAGACCCTTGCGGTTCGCGCTTCCAATACCAATCTCAGCGGCATCGGGGACCGGGCGGAGGCGAGTGACCTGAAGGTCGTTCGTCCAACCGCCGCCCAAGGGCCGGATCGCTTCGGGGTCCGGTGGTCTCGCGTACGAAAAGGACTTGAAAACATGGCAAAAGTTATCGGCATCGATCTGGGCACCACCAATTCCTGCGTTTGCGTGATGGAAGGCGCCACCCCCAAGGTAATTGAAAATTCGGAAGGCGCGCGCACGACGCCGTCGATCGTCGCGTTCACCGACGATGGCGAGCGTCTCGTCGGCCAGCCGGCCAAGCGGCAGGCGGTCACCAACCCCGAGCGCACGTTCTTCGCCATCAAGCGGCTGATCGGTCGTCCCTTCAACGATCCCATGACGCAGAAGGACATGGGTCTGGTTCCCTACAAGATCGTCAAGGCGGCCAATGGCGACGCGTGGGTCACGGCCGACGGCAAGCAGTATTCGCCTTCGCAGATTTCCGCCTTCACGCTGCAGAAGATGAAGGAGACCGCCGAGGCTCATCTGGGTCAGCCGGTCACCCAGGCGGTCATCACGGTTCCCGCCTATTTCAACGACGCCC
>CAISJZ010000388.1 GCA_903885755.1 uncultured Hyphomicrobiales bacterium
CCGAGACCGGCGCGGGCGCCGCGGATCGCGGAGCGGCTGGCGCGGGACCGGTTGACGCTCGCTTACCGAACATGAAACCTCGCCTTTGAGAAGAATGCTAACGCAACGTCGCGTCGATGCCGGTTCACGAGGCCTTCTTGCGCATGAACTTGTCGAGTATGGGATTCAGGAGTGTCCGCTTGCTCTTCTTGATCTCGACCCGCCCCATGACGGCGCGAGCCAGTTCGTCGATTACCTCGACCATCTTGTTGCCAGCCTCGACCTCGCCGAGCATTTGGCCGTTGTTGGCCGCGGTCCCGAACAGTTTTGGATCGAAATTCAGGATGGCGGACGCGGGCAGTTCAAGCTGGTCCGAGAAGTCTGAAACCGGAATTTCTGGCCTTTTGGGTACGCCAACGAAATTCATCGCCAGCTTCGGCTTGGAATCATTGGGTCTCGCCGCGCGCAAGGCGTCGAAAATATTCTTGGCGTTGCGAAAGTTGCCAAGATCGGGAGCCGCGACGATCACGACTTCATCCGAACTGACAAGTAGCCGTCGAGACCACGCCGACCAGATATGCGGAATGTCGAGAATGACAACCGGCACGCTGGCGCGCAGGACATCGAGCAGCGAATCGAAAATTGCCTCGTCGAAGTCATACATTCTGTCGAGCGTCGCCGGCGCGGCGAGAATGCTGAGTTTCTCGGTGCATTTTGACAGCAGTCGATCGACCAGATTGCTGTCGAGACGCTCGGGCGCGTAAATCGCGTCGGCGATGCCCTGCGGTGGGTCCTGATTGAAATCGAGTCCGGCGGTGCCAAACCCAAGGTCCATGTCGGCGACGATCGTGGCAATGTCGAATTCACGGGAGATCGACCAGCCGACATTGTGCGCGATCGTCGATGCTCCGACGCCGCCCTTGGCGCCGTAGAAGGAGATCAGGCGCCCCAGCGGTTCCGCGCCGGGCGTCGAGTATAGCTCGGAGATCGCGCGCACGAAATCGACAACGCCGAACGGCGCGATCAGATATTCACTGACCCCGCGCGCCATCAGATCGCGATAAAGCGCGATGTCGTTCAGGCGGCCAATGATAACGACTTTCGTGCCCGAGTCGCAATATTCGGACAGGCCATCCAGATGTTCCAGCAGGGCTTGCCGATCGAGGGTTGACTCGATGACCACGACATTCGGCGTGGGCGCCTCGCGATAGGCCTCGACGGCGGCCACGGCGCCGCCCATGTGCAGCTTCACGTGGGCCTTCTGCATGCGGCGGTCCGCGACTGCTTCCTGAATGAGCGAGGAAACCTCGCTGGTCTCGCAGAATGCCTGAAGCGATACGCGCGGCACCGGCGTGATCGCAGGTGCGCCGAGTCGCCGGTCTCGGGGTCGATGACGTGGATCTGGTCAATGGAGGTCATTAGTTTCCGACGCCCCCGATGTTCGAATTGACGGTCTTCCAAGTCGCGCCCGGATCGTTGCCCGCGCGGACCTTTTCGATGCGCAGTCGTCGCATTTCGATATCCGCCGGCGACTCCGCGCGCGGCGCGACGAGATCGCGGGGGTCGGCGATCTGCATGGCCATGGCATTCTGCGACGCGCAGCCGAAATTCCAGTATGGGCGGTTTTGCCAGCCAGCGATTGAACTTCCAGACGCGATATCGGTTGGCCATTCGCCACAGCGATGCGGCACGCGCGCGCGCAACGAGCGATAGGCCAGCCGCACGGGAGACGCGATTTCCGCCGGGTTCGCCGGATATGACCCGACGCTCACGAAGCCGGTCGCGCCGCCTGCCGCCAGCGAGTTCCGGATCGCGGGAAGCGCGGCGCGCTGCGCGGCTTCGCCCGGCGCGCCCTGGGGTAGCAGGATCTCTATCTGGCCCGCGCCATTGGCGCGAAATCCCTCCGCGAATTCCTTGAGGCGCATGTGCGTCTCGCGATCCATGCGGTGGGCCGCGGGGTACACGTCAAGGGTGGTGGGCGCCTCGGTGATCTCGATGGGATGTGTTTTGCTATAGTCCGCTTGTGGAATTGTTCCGGTGACCGCCCGGTCGGCCGAACAGGCGCCAAGCGACAGAGCCGCGAAGGAAGCCAGAAGCAGGGGCAATCCCCCCATTGGCCTTGAGGCGCGTTCCAGTGAAATTGTGAAACGAGTTCGGGCTCGCCGCCGACGTCCACCAATCCCGGCTATGCCGCGAAGGTTCGCTGGACCGTTTCGCCATCAACGATCAACACGGGATCGGGAAATATGACGTTGTCCAACGCCGCGGCGTTGACTCGCGTCTGTGGCACGGGAACGACGGCGTCGGTTACGCCAGTCGGAACGTCCACCGCTCCCGCCGCCGGAAATCTCCAAAGCGGCCTTTACGGCGCGGGTTCGATCATTGTCGCCGACGTGTCCTATTTCTATCAACCGACGTTTGGCGCTTCGATCATCTCGTGGACAAACAGTTTCAGCTGGAACGCAAGCACGGGCATGACGAGCCACAATACGACCTACATGCAGCCGAGAAGCACCTGGTCGACATGTTCCGAGGCGTCGGGCACCAAATCGGCGTCCGACACATGGATCTGCTACCCGACGCGCGAGACGAGTTCCTGCCTGGCGTATTGAATTGTCGTTTCAGGGCCAAGGCTGGAACAAAAAATCGTCCGTGAATGTCGCGGGCGATTGATGTTGTCGCCCTCCTAGATCGTCTGGTTATAGGCGCCGACTTCCGGATGCTCGCGGATCACGGCATCGATCGCCTTGAACATGTCGCGCATATGCGCTTCGGCGGCGGGGCTTTCAACGACCACAACAAGTTCCGGCTTGTTGGAAGACGCGCGCACCAGACCCCATGTGCCATCCTCGACGGTCACGCGGACGCCATTGACCGTGACGAGGTCGCGGATTTTCTGACCAATGACCTTTTCGCCGCGCTTCTGCATGCCTTCGAATTTCGCGATGATCTGGTCGACGATCTTGTACTTCGCCTCGTCGGCGCAGTGGGGGGACATGGTCGGCGAGCCCCACGTCTTGGGCAGAGCCCCGTAAAGATCCGCCATTGATTTGCCAGGGTTGCGATCAAGCATCTCTATCACTTGGATCGCGGTCAGCAGTCCATCGTCATAGCCTCGGCCGACGGGGGTATTGAAGAAGAAATGGCCCGATTTTTCAAAGCCGGCCAGCGCCTTGAGATCGGTCACGCGCCGCTTGATGTAGGAATGCCCTGTCTTCCAGTAATCCGCCTTGACGCCTCGCGCGATCAATTCCGGATCGGTGGCGAAAAGTCCGGTCGATTTGACATCAACCACGAATGTCGCGCCGGGGTGCAGTTTCGATAGATCGCGCGCGAGCATGACGCCGATCTTGTCGGCGAAGATTTCATGGCCATTGTTGTCGACGACGCCGCAGCGATCTCCATCGCCGTCGAAGCCGAGTCCGACATCGGCTCCCGATTCCTTCACCGCGGCCGCCATGGCATGCAGCATTTCCATGTCTTCCGGGTTCGGGTTGTAACGCGGAAAATTGTAATCGAGATTGGTGTCGAGCGGTACGACCTCGACACCAAGTTGTTCAAGCATCCGCGGCGCGAAGGCTCCCGCCGTGCCGTTGCCGCACGCGGCGACAACCCTGAGCTTCCGTCTGATTTTCGGCCGGTTGACGAGATCCGCGATATAGCGATCCGGGAAGTTCTCGACAAACCGGTACGAGCCGCCGTCGGCATAGGCGAATTTGCCGCCGAGTACGATGTCCCGCAGTCGGCCCATTTCATCCGGCCCGAAGGTGACCGGGCGCTGGGCGCCAATTTTCACGCCCGTCCAGCCGTTGTCGTTGTGCGAGGCGGTGACCATGGCGACCGCTGGCACGTCCAGTTCGAACTGGGCGAAATAGGCCATCGGCGACAGCGCCAGACCGATGTCGTGAACCTTGACGCCCGCGGCCATCAGGCCCGTGACAAGAGCGTATTTGATCGATGAGGAGTAAGCGCGGTAATCGTGCCCCGTGGCGAGTTCCGGCTTGACGCCCATCTCGCGCAGCAAGGTGCCAAGGCCAAGGCCGAGCGCTTGCACGCCCATGAGGTTGATTTCCTCGCCAAACAACCAGCGCGCGTCATATTCGCGAAAGCCGGTCTGTTTGACCATCGGGCTTGATTCATATTCGTAGGTGTTCGGAACAAGCTTCTGTGACGGCTTCGGATACATGACGCCTCCTGACCCATTGGGGTCCTGGTGGATAAAACTCGGAAATCGCGAATGGAGCTCGCGGCGGGTATCGAACGCGGAGGCGGCGAAACAAGGGCGCCGCGGGAAAATTTACTCGCTGAGCGTCAGACTGCCCGAGTCGACGCGGATTTTCAGCTTCTTAAGGAAGCTCATGCCGAGGAGCGGCGGCGTGGAAACCCCACGTTGCGACACGAGGGCAGGGACATCCCTGACAGTCAAGTTTTGAATTCGCACTTCCCGCAAAATGATCGCGGCGACCTTTATCTCGCCGTTCGCGGTACGAGTCGTATATTTGAAGTCGCTTGGCGAGGGTACATGGTTCAGGCGCTCGGCGTCATCATAGCTCAGCGAGACGTAGGAGGCGCCGGTGTCCACGACCATGTGGTATGAAATGCCCTCCAGCATGACGTCGGAATGAAATTGTCCCAATCGGTCGGCGTCGATCTGAACAACCCCGTACCCGACATCGTTGGACACAGCCGCGACGTGTCGCGCCTCCGACGATCCAGCCTGTGGCGCCGGCCGCTGAAGCTGGCGGTTGACGATGGGCGCATCTGGAAACAGTGGCGCTGGCTTGGTTGGTTGCGCGGCCGTTTTGGTCCAGTATCCACCCAGAGTTGCCGAAAGACCTTTGGCCTTGTCGGGATTGTCGGAGAGATAGGAAACGGCCATTGCGGCGAGGAATGTCGCGCCAATGGCGGATTTGACGGGACCCGCAGCCATGTTTGACCCAAGCGAGGAGTGACGCCGCGACATGCGGAAGCTTGGTATTTTTAGCTTACGAGATTTGCCGACCCGTTAACGTTCGCCACCGCCACGCTCCTGTTTCGGAATATCTTCAAGGCGGAAGTGGATTAGGCGATTGTTACCTTGTCTCAACCAGACCGCCATCTATCAACTGTCGATGAAACGCAAGAATGGCGTCATGGTCCGGGCAGGTCCAGTATCGCCCCTCGCAGGCGGTCATCAGCCTCGCGCGTTCCCTCCATGATGGCGGCAGCGGCAGGCGCGCGGCGTCGAGCAGGATGGCGCCGAGATAGCCGACATCGACCACATCCAGGTCGGGAAGGGGCGGAGGCGCGTAGCCAACGCCATTGGTCGCGAAGAAGGTGATGAAAGCGAGGGAATCGGCTGCGAAATGTGTCTCTTCCGCGTTGGTGTTTTCTGGCTCGCCGAGTAGCGGCAGGGTCGCGGTCGGGTGGTGGTCGCCGTAGCGGACGATCAGGAAATGCTCGGCGGGAAAGCGCAGCGCCAGTTCGGCGCGGAGCCAGTCGTCGTCCATTTTGACCATGGCGAGGCGGCGCAGGTACTCGCTCATCTGTGGCGGTGTATCTGGCCCCCCACCGGCGACCTCGACCTCCGGCATATAGACTTCGTCATAGGGCCAATGCGCCGACATGGTTTCTATGAACAAAAACAAGGGCTGATGCGATAACGCCAGGCGCGCCTCCATCTTGTTGAGCGCGTTGCCGAAGAAAAAGCGGTCACGTTCGTTGTCGCGCTGATTGCCCTGCTCCTTGCGGTCGACGATTTCATTGAAGCCGATCGAACCATAAAAGCGGGACACCGCCATGAAGGCCTTCGCCCATGGGGTGAACATCATGTTGTAGTAACCGCAGTCCGCGAGCACGCGCGGCAGCGGCTCCTTCAGCTTGCCCGCCGTAAACATCTGCACGAAATTCCGCATCGAGCCATAGGCTCGCGAAGAAACGCCGGAAAAGACCGAAAACTCAGTCAACCACGACGCGCCGCCATAGGTTTCAACGCGCAATCGGTGCAACTTGCCGTCATCCGAATAAAAAAACGGCATCACACCGGGATCGTATTGAAGCCCGGGAAAAATGTTCGGTTCAGTGATGGATTCCTCGTGAATGAGGATGATGTGAGGCGGCTTGTCGCTCGGAGCGCAGGTCTTGCCCGCGATGAGCGGCGCGCCGGATGGCTTCGCGGCCGCCGCGACCAGTCCGCCCCTCCAGATTGCCTCTGACGCCTCGCCGACGGAGGCGTAAAAACTCGTCAAGTGGAGATCGTCCCAGAAGAATTGCATGTGACCCTGCGCTGGCTTGGCGGCGCCCGCGAAACTCGTGGTCAAAGCGCAAACGCCAAGAGCCGCCAGGGACCAGACGCGCCCCAGACGGGTACGGTCGGCGCGAAAGGCTATCGTCAAGGCCAGTGCGAGCAGGATTGCGATTGCGCTCGTCGCCAGAACCTCGTTTCGCCGATCCGACCACCGGGCGACAATCCCGGCCGGCGTCGTCAGAAAGACCACGATATCCCAGGCATGCAGGCTCATGTCGTCGTTGGCGCGCTTGAGCCAGGACAGGCCAATGACGCCAGCGACCATAGTGGCGGTGGCGAGCGACGCGAAAAGCAGGCGGCGGGACGCGAAGCTGACAATGGACAGGAAGACCCCGGTGGACGCCAGCGTGAAGACCAGCGTGGAACCGTCTCCCTCCTTCATCCAGCAGTAAGTGGCGATCGCCGCGATGACCATGCTCGCCATTGCCGCGCTGATGACAAGCGCCCGCGTCGATGGCCTCGATTCCCCTTGACTCTGCACCGGTAGAGCGTCCCCCGACAACGTTCACGTCGCTTGTATCACGACGGAAGCCGCCGCTCGTAGCAGCCCGACAATGGGCTGACAACCCGAGCCGGACGAAGTCGCCCCGCATCGTTGACAGGCGCGCGCGACCGCGTCTAGCGTCATTCCCGTCGCTGTTCGGAGAACTTGACGCCTTGACCATATTGACGCTCCGCCTTCATTCCGCCACGGACGTTCAGACGCGAGCGGTCCAGATCAATCGACTGATCATCGCGGGTTGGACGGGTCGCGACGTCGCCGCCGTCGAGAAGCACATTCGCGAACTTGAGGATCTCGGCGTCAAGCGCCCGGCCAGCGTGCCGGTGTTCTACCGCGCGTCAGTGTCGCGGCTGACCCCCGCCGATGAAATCGAGGCCGTGGGATCGACGTCCAGCGGCGAGGTGGAATTCTTGCTGTTGCGCGCCGCCGGAACGCTGTGGGTAGGTGTTGGCTCGGACCATACAGACCGGGAAGTCGAGACCTATAACGTCACCGTGTCGAAACAGATGTGTGACAAGCCAATCGCGGGGGATTTCTGGGCCTTCGACGACGTTCTGCCGCACTGGGACAGGTTGATTTCGCGCTCCTTCATCAAGGAGAATGGAACGCGCGTTCTTTATCAGGAGGGTTCTGTCGCCGCCATGCTCGATCCCCGGGAATTGATGGCGAAATCCGGCGACGGGGCCGCGCTGGCCGAGGGAACGCTGATGTTCTGCGGCACCCATGCGGCGAAGGGGGGCATCCGGATGTCAACCCGGTTTGATTTTGAACTCGAGGACCCGGTTCTGGGGCGTAAATTGTCGCACGGCTATGGCGTCAAGACACTTGCGAACCTGGGTTGAGGCGCGATTGTCAAAATGACCATGCACGGTAAAACTGTTCTCATCGCCGGCGGCGGCCCCGTCGGCCTTTTCTGCGCGCTTCTGCTCGGCGGGCGCGGAATTTCCGTGCGTGTGTTCGATGTCAACCCGTGTCTTCAGGACGATCCACGCGCCGCGACGACCCATCCCGCGACACTTGAAATCATGGGCGCGGCTGGCCTCGCCGATGATATGGCGCGCGTTGGCCTTGTCACGCCAGTCTTCCAGTTCTGGGATCGTCCGAGCGGACTATTGATCGCGGAGTTCGATCACGCCCTGCTCAAGGGCGAGACCGCATTCCCCTGCGTCGTGCAATGCGAGCAGTTCAAGACCGCGCGGCTTATTCTTGACAGGTTGGAAAAGCTGCCCAATGTCGAGGTCCTGTTCAATCACGAGGTCATCGCGCTGGAGCAGGACGCCAGCTCCGTTACGGCGACCGTGCGCGGCCCCGATGGCGAGAAACGCCATGCCGGGGGTTGGTTGATCGGCGCGGACGGCGGGCGCAGCATCGTGCGAAAGCAGTCTGGCATCGGCTTCGAGGGTTTCACCTACGACGAGCGCTTTCTCGTCCTGACGACGCCCTTCGACTTCAAAGTGAACCGGGGCTACTGCGAGCGCAGCTATTTCGCCGATCCGGACGAGTGGTGCAATTGCTTCAAGGTTTCCGGCGAGGGTCCGCCCGGCCTGTGGCGTACGGTTTTCCCCTCCGATCCAAACGTTCCGGAGGATTCGCTGATGAACGATGAGGCGGCGCAGGCGCGGCTGCAAAGGTTTTTCCCTTCGGGCAAACCTTATGACATCGTCCATCGCAATATCTATACGATCAACCAGCGGGTTGCCTCGACGTTCAGGCTCGGGCGGGTACTGCTCGCCGGCGATTCGGCGCACCTCAACAATTCGATTGGCGGCATGGGACTGAATGGCGGATTGCAGGATGCCGACAATCTCGGGCGCAAACTCGGCCGTGTCATCGTCGATGGCGAATCCGATCGCCTGCTCGATCTCTATGATTTGCAGCGACGCACGGTGACGAAGGAATTTACGCAGGCGCAGACCATCGCCAACAAGAAGCGGCTGGAGACGCGGGAGCCGGAAGCTCGCGAGAAAAATTTCGAGGAACTGAGACAGGCGGCGGCCGATCCGGACAAGGCACGCGCCTTCATGCGCCGCACGGGCATGCTCGACATGCAGCGCCGCGCCAATTCGATCACCCTGGAGAACGTATGACCGGCTCGAACGATGCGACGCCGAAGGCGCTCGCCATTTACGCGCCTGAGCCTGGCGCGCCCGCCCGCGCCTATCCCGACCTGCATGACCATGTTCTGGCGCTCGCCCGCGCGGGCCTGCTGCATGTGATCGAGGAGCCCGTCAACAAGGATACCCAGATGCACCCGCTGGTGCGCTGGCAATATCGTGGCGGCATTCCCGAGAGTGGCCGCAAGGCGTTTCTTTTCACCCATCCGACCGACGGCAAGGGGCGCACGTTCGGCGCTTCGGTCCTAGTCGCGGGCCTGGCGGCGACACGCGATGTCTATCGCGTCGGCTTCGGCAAGCCGCTGGACTCCATCGGCGACATCTGGATCAAGGCGATGGCGGAGCCGATCACGCCGGTCGTGATCGACAAGGCGCCGTGTCAAGAGGTCGTGACAATTGGAGACGCGCTCGACGAGACCGGGGCGGCGCTCGACGGCATTCCCGTGCCAATCTCGACACCGGGCTGGGACAACGGCCCCTATCTCTCCGCCGGGCATTTCATCACGCGCGATCCCGATACGGGCGTGCAGAACATCGGTAACTACCGTGGACAAATCAAGGCGCCGCGCCGCCTCGGCATGAATCCGTCGGTCGAATTGCGCGCCGGCATCTACACGCACTGGCTGAAGTACAAGGCGCGCGGCGAAAAGATGCCATGCGCCGTCATCATTGGCTGTCCGCCGGCGGTTTCCTATACGTCCGTGCAGAAAATGCCGGAGCATCTCGATGAAATGGCTGTGGCGGGCGCCCTTGTCGGCTCGCCGATCAACGTCGTGCGCGCCAAAACCGTCGATCTGCTCGTGCCGGCGGAAGCGGAAATCGTCGTCGAGGGGTTCATTGACACGCAATGGCTTGAGCCAGAGGCGCCTTTTGGCGAGTCGCATGGCTACGTCAATCTACAGGAGTACAACGCCTTCATGGACGTAACGGCGATCACGCGCCGTCATCATCCGATCGTGCCGTCCTTCATCAGTCAGGTCACGCCAAGCGAATCCAGCGTCATTCGCAAGGTCGCGATGGAGCCGGTGTTCCTGAATCATTTGAGACAGGGCATGGGGATCAAGGGCGTCAAACGGGTCGCCATGCATGAGCCGCTAACGAGTCTCTACGCGGTGATCGCGGTGCAATTCGAGCGCGGCCTGCCGACAACCGAGGTCTGGCGCGCCCTTCAGGGCGTCGCGACCCTGCATCGCTTCGCCGGCAAATGGGTCATCGCGGTCGACGAGGACATCGATCCCGAAAACGCTGACGCCCTGTTCTGGGCCATGTCCTATCGCTGTCAGCCCCAACACGACATGAAGGTGATCGACGGCAAGGACCCCGGCCACGGCCCCCGAGGCCCAAAAGACAATGGCGAAAGCGCCTCGGTCCTTATCAACGCCTTGCTCAAGGGGCCTTTCGCGCCTGTCGCGCTGCCCAAAAAGGAATTCATGGAGGACGCGCGCCGCCTTTGGGAAAAGCTGGGACTGCCCACCCTGAAGCCGGAATCGCCCTGGCACGGTTATGACCTCGGCGTCTGGCCTGCGAATCTTGAGCGACAGGCCAGTCTCGCCACCGCCAGCGAGTATTTTTCCTTCGCGGATGAACTCGTCAAACAGCGCCGCGACGATGTCGAAATGAACGAGCCCGTGGCCCAGTTCGACGGCAGGAATTCGAAATAGGCGCGAGTGGGACGCAGTCCGATCAAGAGGAGACACCGAATGCCCGTCAACAAGTTGCACGACGAATTCCACACGCTCGATCTGACGTCGGGGTTTGAATCGCCGCCTGGCTATCCCCCGGGCATCCAGCAGAAGATTATCGCGGGTGGCCTTGATGAGAAGAACAAGCGCGGCACGCGCACCCGCCTGCTGCGGTTCGCTCCGGGCGTCTATACGACCGAGCCCTTCGTTCACGACTATTGGGAAGAAGTGTTTCTTGTCACCGGCGATCTGACCGTCGGCAACGATGCCCGCGGCAAGGGTGGCGAATCCTTCCCTGCTTTCACCTATGCTTGCCGGCCGCCCGGGGCTGTCCATGGACCGTTTCGCTCCGACAAGGGCTGCATCCTCCTGGAAATGCATTACTACGACCCGGTCTGACGATCCCGGCCCGAGCCAGCGCCGTCACGCGACGCCTCGTCGCGCCCGGCGCGGTTTGCGCGCATCGGCCTTTATGGCAAAGTGCGCGGCAACAAAGCGAGGAGACGCGCGTGGCGATGGAATTCGGTGTTTTCGATCATCTGGACAATGATCACCTGCCCGTCGATCAATATTACGACGAGCGGCTGAAAATCGTTGAACTCTATGATCGCGCCGGCATGCACGCCTATCACATCGCCGAACATCACGCGACGCCGCTCGGCATGGCGCCGTCACCGAATATTTTTTTATCGGCGGTAGCGCAGCGCACCAAGCGATTGCGCTTTGGCCCCATGGTCTATGCCTTGCCGCTCTACCATCCCCTGCGTCTGGCGCAGGAAATCTGCATGCTCGATCAGTTGAGCAAGGGCCGGCTTGAAATTGGTTTCGGTCGCGGCTCATCGCCGACGGAAATCGGCTATTTTGGCGTCGATCCCAACAATACCGAGGACATATTTCGACAGTACCTGCCGCGCGTCCTCGAGGCGATCGAGACAGGCGTTCTCCACGCCCCGGAACAGGCGGAAGGGCACCGCGACGTCGCGCTGAAAATATCGAGCATCCAGCGCCCGACGCCGCGGGTCTGGTATGGCGTGCATACGCCCGAAAGCGCCGATCGCGCCGCGCGACGTGGCTGGCACACAATCAACCTTGACATGGATTACGAGGCGCGCAAGTGCAACGAAACCTTCCGCAAGGTTTGGCGAGAGGCCCAACAGGGCAAGCCGCTGCCGCTCATGGGCCTTGGCCGGTTTGTCGTGGTCGCCGAGACCGACGAAAAGGCGCAGGCCATCGCGCGGCGCGCCTATCCGCACTGGCATGCGGGATTTACCCATCTGTTCCGGATACTCGGGCGCATGCAGCGTCACCCACGACCCGAAACCTTCGACATCCTGCATGAGCAGGGCAAGGGCGTCGCGGGCAGTCCGGCGACGGTCGCCGCCTTCCTCAAGCGGCAACTGGCGACCGCCAATTGCAACTATTGTGTCGCGCAGCTTGCCTTCGGCGATCAAACGCTGGCGGAACTCGAGACCTCCGTCGGGCTCTTCGCGAGCGAGGTGATGCCAGCCTTGCGCGGGTTCGACGCGCTCGCCGACGCGGCCTGAGGCCCTTGCCGGCGGGGCTCGCGAAGGCCAGATTGACGCCATGAAGGCAATGGTGTCGCGGCGTGCTGGCGAGGCGCTGATTCCCGAGGACAGGCCCGACCCCGTCCCGGCCGCGGGCGAGGTGCGATTGCGGGTGCTGGCCTGTGGAGTCTGTCGCACCGATCTGCACGTGGTTGATGGCGATCTCGCGCGGTCGGGTTCCGTCGTTCCCGGCCATGAAATTGTTGGCCGTGTCGAGGCGACCGGCGCGGGGGTCCGGGGCTTTGCGATTGGCCAGCGGGTTGGCGTTCCCTGGCTTGGCGGAACCTGCGGGCATTGCGCCTATTGCGAATCCGACCGCGAAAACCTCTGCGATACGCCCGTATTCACGGGATATACGCGTGATGGCGGCTTCGCCACCCACGCGGTTTGTGACGCGCGTCATTGTTTTGCGCTGCCCGACGGCGTCGATGACGCCCACATCGCGCCACTGCTCTGCGCCGGGCTGATCGGCTGGCGTTCATTGCGCATGGCGGGCGACGGCAAGGCAATTGGCCTTTATGGATTTGGAGCCGCCGCGCACATCATCGCCCAGGTCGCGCGCTGGCAGGGTCGAACGATCTACGCCTTTACCCGGGCGGGTGACGTAACGGCTCAGGCCTTCGCAAGGCAAATGGGCGCGGTCTGGGCCGGCGCGTCGGAGGATTCTCCGCCGGTCGCGCTCGACGCGGCGATCATTTTCGCGCCGGTGGGCGATCTGGTGCCCGCCGCCTTGCGCGCGGTGAAAAAAGGCGGACGCGTCGTCTGTGGCGGCATTTACATGAGCGATATTCCATCCTTCCCGTATCGCCTGTTGTGGGAGGAACGACAGGTCGTATCGGTCGCCAATCTGACGCGACGCGACGCCATTGAATTTCTGGAGGTGGCACCACGCGCCGGCGTCGTGACCGAGGTCAAGACCTATCCTCTTGAACGCGCCAACGATGCACTCGACGATTTACGCTCAGGCCGACTGTCCGGCGCCGCGGTCATCGTTCCCTGACGGCGTCACCCGCCTTGCGGGTATATTTTCTTGACCTTCGCCAGCAAGTCCGGGGAAACGGTGGAGACGCCCTCGATCAGCTTTTGCAGGTCCTCTCCGCGCATCGGAATGAGATCCATGCGCGCTTTTTCCACGTCGGCGATCAGGTCCGGGTCCTTCATCATCTCGTCAAAGCCGCGGCGCAGTGCCTCGACCCTGTCCACGGGGACTCCAGGCGTCGAGAAAAACATCTTGCCGACCTCGACCGAACTCATGACGACGCGCAAAATCTGCTTCTGCTCCTCGGTCTTCGCGAGATCGATGCAGGTCGGCACGTCGGGCAGCAAGGGGTGGCGTTCGAGCCCGTACTGCACGAGAATCCGCACGCGCCCGTTGGTGATCCAGTCGGGATGCTCGGCGTTCAGCGCGTCGAGGCTTGTCGAATGTCCGTCGGCCTCGCCGCGGTCGAGCGCCAGCATGGCTTCGCCCGAGCCTCGATAACCCATGACCAGATTGAATTTCGTGCCGAGTACGTTGTTCATCACCGTGGGATAGACAACGACCGTCGAACCCGCGCCGGTCGCGGCCATCTTTGCTTCCTTTGTGAACATATCCGCCGCGGTCTGGATCGGGCTGGTGTTCGAGAAGAAGCTCACATTGACCGCCGACGCGGCCCGGCCAATCCACGTGAACTTGGCTGATTCGAACTTGACGCCGCCGGCGCCCAGTTTTTCGTCGAGTGGCGAGGTTGGCGAGATGATTCCAAGGACAGTCCCGTCTTTCGGCGCGATATTATAGATATAATTGGCCGCGACGATGCTCCCGGCGCCGGGCATGTTGCGCAGCACAATCGTTGGGTTGCCCGGCACATGCTTGCCAAGGTGGCGCGCGACAATGCGTGCGTAGAGGTCGTTGCTGCCGCCCGGCGGATAGCCGACGATCATGTCGATCGACTTGCCGCGATAGAAGGTTTCGACGGCCTGAGCGGAGCCAGCGTCGGGCGCGACCACGATCGCGAGACTGACAAACCATAATCCCGCCCAGGTGGACTTCATCATGGCAAGCGTTTCTCCCGATCCAACCTTCTGCCGATACTTGCTCAATAGTTGGATTGGTTCAATGCGTCAAAGAAGCGGGTTACGTTGCGACGCAACAAATTCTTGAACTTGACGGGGCGCCTGAATCGCAAGATTTTCTTGAAGCAACGCCGGAATTGCTCCATGACACGACCTCGCCTCGTGTAGAGCCGAAACGGAAGCCCGAGGGAGAACACGTGAAGCCGACGAATACGGTCGACCCGGACTACTTTCACAAGGTTGTCGATTGCCAATGGGCTTGCCCCGCGCACACGCCAGTTCCTGAATATATCAGGCTGATCGCGGCTGGCCGGTATGCGGACGCCTATATGATCAATTGGCGTTCCAACGTCTTTCCGGGAATTCTCGGCCGCACTTGCGATCGGCCTTGCGAGCCGGCCTGCCGACGAGGTCGCGTCGAAGAGGAGCCCGTGGCGATCTGCCGCCTCAAGCGCGTTGCGGCGGACTATAAGGGCGATATTCGCGACCGCCTCCCCAAGCCAGCCGTCAGGAAAAACGGCAAGCGGATCGCCTGTCTTGGCGGCGGTCCTGCCTCGCTCACGGTTGCGCGCGATCTCGCCCCGCTTGGCTATGAAGTCGTGGTGTTCGAGCAGGATCCGTTCGCCGGCGGCATGATGCGGACCCAGATCCCGAAATTTCGCCTACCCGAGTCCGTCATCGACGAGGAAGTCGGTTACGTCCTCGATCTAGGCGTTGAACTGCGCCAGAAGCGGGTTGAAAGCATGAAGGAAATGCTTGGCCTTGGCTTTGACGCGATTTTCGTCGGAACCGGCGCGCCGCGAGGCCGCGAACTCGATATACCCGGTCGCAAGGAAGCCAGCGCCAATATCCACATTGGCATTGAATGGCTATCCAGCGTCAGCTTCGGCCACATCGACAAGATCGGCAAACGCGTCGTCGTGCTCGGCGGCGGCAACACGGCCATGGACTGCTGTCGCTCCGCCCGGCGGCTTGGTGGCGAGGACGTGAAGGTCGTGGTCCGCTCAGGCTTCGAGGAAATGAAAGCCTCGCCTTGGGAAAAGGAAGACGCCGCCAATGAGGGAATTCCGATTCTCAACTGGCTGGTGCCGAAGAAGTTTACGCACGACAACGGTCGCCTGACCGGCGTCGTCTTCGAGAAGGTGAAGGCGGTGCGCGACGCGAAGGGTCGCCGCGATCTCGTGCCGACGGGCGAGCCGGACCTGCATATTGAATGCGACGACGTGCTCGTCGCGGTGGGTCAGGAAAACGCCTTCCCGTGGATCGAGAAGGACATAGGTCTCGAATTCGATCGCTGGGGCATGCCCGTCGTTGATCCCGCGACGTTCGAATCGACGCGCAAGGGCGTTTTCTTCGGCGGCGATTCAGCATTCGGGCCGAAAAATATCATCTGGGCCGTGGCGCAGGGGCATGACGCCGCCGTCTCGATCGATAAGCACTGTCATGCCGAGGACCTCGCGCAACGCCCCTCGCCGTTGACCAATCTCGCCAGCCAGAAAATGGGCATCCACGAGTGGACCTACCACAACGATATCGCGAATGATGTGCGTTACAAGGTGCCGCACAAGGACCCCGCGATCGCGCTGAAGGATATCCGGACCGAGGTCGAGCTGGGCTACGATGACAAGCTCGCCTTCAAGGAAGCGCAGCGTTGCCTCAATTGCGACGTGCAGACGGTCTTCGCCGACAAGCTGTGCATCGAGTGCGACGCCTGCGTCGACATCTGCCCGATGGATTGCATCACCTTCACGCCGGACGGCGATGAACCGGAAGTCCGCGAACGGCTGATGGCGCCCTCGTCAAACCTGACGCAGGATCTCTATGTGTCGGCGCTTCTGCCGACAATACGGGTCATGGTCAAGGACGAGGATGTTTGCCTGCATTGCGGCTTTTGCGCCGAGCGATGCCCGACGGGCGCGTGGGACATGCAAAAATTCATCTTGAACACGACGCAAGCGGGGGACGGATGTCGATCCAGAGCGTAAATGAATTCGTCGTCCGCTTCGCCAATGTGAACGGATCAGGCTCGGCCAGCGCAAATCAGCTCTTTGCCCGCTGCATTATGCGCATGGGCGTGGCCGTCGCGCCTCGCAATATTTTTCCGTCGAACATTCAGGGCCTGCCAACCTGGTATGAGGTGCGTGTCAGCGGCGCGGGACATCTTGGCGCGCGTGGCGGCACGGATCTGCTTGTCGCCATGAACCCACAGACATGGACGGCCGATATCGCGGGGATCGATCCGGGAGGATATCTCTTTTACGACTCTTCGCGGCCCATTCCGAAGTCGGAATTCCGCGACGATATCACCGTCATCGGCATGCCGCTGACCGAAATCTGCAACGCCCGCTACACCGAGCCGCGGCTGAGGCAACTCTTCAAGAACATCATCTATGTTGGCGCGCTCGCGGCGCTGTTGGACATAGACCTCGCCGTCGCTGAAAAGTTGATCGGCGAACAGTTCAAGGGCAAGGAAAAGCTGGTCGCTCCGAATGTCGAGGCCCTGCGCGTCGGTCATGATTACGCGAAGGCGCGCTTTTCCTGCCCGATCGGGCTACGCGTCGAGCGCGCCAACACGGTGGGCGATCGCATCTTCATCGAGGGCAACGACGCGGCCGCCCTCGGCGCGGTCTATGGCGGCGCGACTGTCTGCGCTTGGTATCCGATCACGCCATCGACCTCGTTGGCCGAGGCTTTCATGGCCTATTGCAAGCGCCTGCGAACCGACAAGGAGACCGGCAAGACAAAGGTCGCGATCGTGCAGGCCGAGGACGAACTCGCCTCCATAGGCATGGTCGTTGGCGCCGGCTGGAACGGCGCGAGGGCCTTCACCGCGACCTCCGGTCCCGGCGTGTCACTGATGCAGGAATTCATCGGCCTGTCGTATTTCGCCGAAATCCCCGGCGTGATCTTCAATGTGCAGCGTGGCGGGCCCTCGACCGGTATCCCCACGCGAACGCAGCAGGCCGATATTCTCTCCTGCGCCTACGCCTCGCATGGCGATACGAAACACGTGCTGCTCTTGCCGGAAGACCCGCACGAGGCTTTCGCGTTCGGCGCGCAATCGTTCGATCTCGCCGAACGACTGCAAACAATGATCTTCGTCATGCTCGATCTCGACATCGGATCGAACCATCGCCTGTGCAAGCCATTCGTCTGGGACCCCGCGCGCGCGTACGACCGCGGCAAGATCATGACGGCGGAAGAACTGGAGGCGGGCAAGCAGTTTGGTCGCTATCTCGATGTCGATGGCGATGGCATTGCCTATCGCACCCTGCCAGCGACGCACCCCAAACGCGGCGCCTACTTCACGCGCGGCACCACGAAGGATCGCTTCGCGCGGTATTCCGAGGAAGGGCCCGACTACATCGAAAACATGGAGCGGCTTGTCAAGAAATTCGAGACCGCGAAGTCGCTCGTTCCCGCGCCCGTTGAAACACGCAGCGCGCGCAAGACCAATGTGGGCGTCATCTACTACGGTTCGACGAGCCATGCGATGCACGAAGCGGCCGAACTGTTGCGCGGCGACGGCGTGGACCTCGATCTATTGCGTCTGCGAGCTTTTCCCTTCTCTGGCGAGGTGTCCGACTTCATCGAGGAGCACGAGCGCATTCTCATTGTCGAACAGAACCGCGACGCACAGATGCGCACGCTCATCCAGGTTGAATGCGGCGTCGACCCTGCGCGGCTGACGCCAATCCTTCATTACGATGGCAACCCCATCACCGCGCGCTTCATCCACGACGCGATCGGTCGGGCGGTGGGGCCGATTTCCGCCAGCGGAAAGGTCAAGGTCGCGTCATGACATATCTCGCCAAGCCAAAATTTCGTCACGCTGGCATCGAGGTGAATGATCTCGGGTTCACCCATCGTGACTACGAAGGTTCGATATCGACGCTTTGCGCGGGTTGCGGACACGATTCGATTTCCGCCGCGATCATCCATGCCTGTTTTGAACTCGCGATCCCGCCACATCGTGTCGCGAAACTCTCGGGCATCGGATGTTCCTCGAAGACGCCGACCTATTTTCTCGGTCAGTCGCATGGGTTCAACACCGTGCATGGCCGTATGCCGTCGGTGTTGACGGGCGCCAATCTCGCAAACCGCGAGCTCATCTATCTCGGCGTTTCCGGCGACGGAGATTCCGCCTCGATCGGCATTGGCCAGTTCGTTCACGCCATGCGGCGCGGCGTGAACATGGTCTATATCGTCGAGAACAATGGCGTGTATGGCCTCACCAAGGGCCAGTTCTCGGCCACCGCCGATCAGGGCTCCAAAAGCAAGAAGGGGGTCGCCAATCCCGACTCGCCGATCGATATGGTGGCGCTGGCGATCCAGCTTGGCGCGACTTACGTCGCCAGAAGCTTTTCCGGCGACAAGACCCAGCTCGTGCCGCTCATCAAGGGTGCCTTCGAGCATCGCGGCGCGGCCTTTATCGATTGCATCTCGCCTTGCATCGCGTTCAACAATCACGCCGGCTCGACCAAGAGCTTCGATTACGTGCGCGCCCACAACGCCGCGCTCAACACGCTCGATGTAATCACCGGCCGCGCGCCCATTACGGCGGATTACGAACCCGGTTCGTCGCAAACCGTGCGCCTGCACGATGGCGGCATGATTCGCCTGCGCAAGCTTGACGCGCAACACGACGTTACCGATCGCGCCGCGGCGCTCGCCGCGATTCATCGCCATCAGGCGGCGGGCGAGATTGTCACCGGCCTCCTCTTCGCCGAGGAAGATTCGGGCGATCTGCATGACCGGCTTGGCACCATCGATCAGCCGCTCAACCGGCTTGGCGACGCCGATCTTTGCCCCGGCGTCGACGTTCTGGAAAAAATCAACGCGGCGCTGCGATAGTCGAAGCGGCGCGGGAGTAATATCTTGGATCTTGGCTTGAAGGGGCGCGTCGCGCTTGTCACCGGCGCGTCGAAAGGCATCGGCGAGGCTGTCGCGCGGCAACTCGCCGCCGAAGGGTGCGATCTGCATCTGGCCGCGCGCTCCGCCGATCAGCTCGCGGCGCTGGCCGACGAACTGAAAGCCCGACACGGCGTCGGGGTGACGCCGCACGCCTGCGATCTATCGCGACACGATCAGGTGCTGGCGCTCGCGGCGGCTTGCCCGGCGCCGGATATTCTCGTCAACAACGCGGGCGCCATCCCGGCCGGCAATCTTCAGGACGTTGGCCATGAGCGCTGGAAGGTGGCCTGGGATCTGAAGGTTTTTGGTTATGTTGGCCTCACCCGCGCTATCCTTCCGCGCATGTATGAGCGTGAGAGCGGCGTGGTCATCTGCGTCATCGGCGCCGCCGCATTCCATCCCAATCCGAATTACGTCGCCGGTTGCATGGCGAATGTCGCGCTCAACATGTTCGTCAGTTGCCTCGGCGCCGAGTCCTTCGACCATGGCGTGCGCGTTGTCGCGGTCAATCCCGGCGCGACGGCTTCCGAGCGACAGACCTATCTCGTCAAGGAAGCGGCCCGTCGCAAGTTTGGCGATCCAGAACGCTATGTCGAGATGATGACGCAATACCCCGGGGGTCGCATCGCCACCTGCGAGGAAATCGCCACGACCGTGGCATTTCTGGCGTCCGACAAATCGTCCTACACCTCGGCCGCTGGGATCACGATCGATGCCGGCCATGGCCACAGGCGGTGATTGCTCCGCCGAGGTCGAAGTTTTAGCATCGCGGAAACAGTTTCATCCGGAGGGTTAGGTGAGCGACGAAAAGCCGGTCGGCAGGGTTATTGGCGGCATCAGGAATGGCGTCGCAGAACTGCTGTTCGACAGCGAGGCGCGGCGCAACGCCATTTCCGTCGCCATGGCGCAACAGGCCGCCGAGCTGCTGGCGGACTTCGCGGCGAATCCCGACGTGCGGCTGCTGGTCGTGCGCGGCGCTGGCGACAAATCCTTCATTTCCGGCGCCGATATCTCGGAATTCGAAAAAGTCCGCAAGGACGCGGAGACGGCCGCGCTTTATTCACACTTGTCCTCGCGCATGTATTCGTCGGTGCGCGACTTTCCCAAACCCACCATCGCGCGCATTCGGGGCTTCTGCTTTGGCGGCGGCATGGGTCTGGCGGCGGCCTGCGATCTGCGCATCGCCTCCGACGACGCGCTGTTTTCAATTCCCGCCGCCCGGCTCGGTATCGCTTATCGACCGGATTTCATCGCCTGGCTGAATGACATGATTGGCGCGGCCCGCCTAAAGGAAATGCTCATCACCGGACGCCGCTACAAGGCCGACGAGGCGCTCGCGATCGGGCTTGTCCATCGTGTCGCCCCAGCGTCGGAGTTCGACGCCTTTTTCGCCGATTACGTCGCCACCATAGCCGACAACGCGCCACTGTCGACCGCGGCGTCCAAGGTCGTCATCAACGAGGTGGCGGACCAGATGCGTCACGTCGACATGGAGAAATGCCGCGCCATCTCGGACGCCTGCTCGAACAGCGCCGACTTTCAGGAAGGCCGGCGCGCCTTCATGGAAAAACGACGTCCTGTCTTCACGGGTCGATAGGCGCGCCGCGGCGCGAATCTCGCTTGGCCCTGGCGTGCGCCGGGATACAATGACGATTATCAATTGCGGGAGTGAAGCCCTTGACCGGCGCGCTGGCGGGACTGCGCATTATCGAATTCGCCAATTACGTCTCTGGCCCCTATGCCGGAATGCTGCTGGCTGACCTTGGCGCGGACATCATCAAGGTCGAGGCTCCAGGCAAGGGCGATCCATTTCGGGGGTGGGGCCGAGTCGAGTACAGTCCAACCTTCGGCTCGGTCAATCGCAACAAGAGGAGCATCGTCCTCGACCTCAAAAGCGCGGAAGGCCGCGACAGCGCCCGCGCGCTTGTCGGGACCGCGGATGGTCTGATCGAAAATTTTCGCACGGGTACAATGGAGCGGCTCGGGCTTGGCTACGAGGAATTGTCGCGCGACAATCCCGGTCTTGTCTATTGCGCGATCACGGGCTTTGGCTCCGATGGTCCCTACGCGCAGAAACCGGGATACGACACTGTTGGTCAGGCGATGAGCGGTCTGTTGAGCCTGCTCACCGATATGGAAAACCCGCGGCCCATGGGGATTTCCTTTTCCGATCATCTAGCCGGCATGGTCGCGGCCAATGGCATGCTGGCCGCCTTTGTCGCGCGCGGTCGCGATGGCAAGGGTCAGCGCGTCGATACGTCACTGCTGGAGGCGACGGTCTCCTTCTGCGGCGAGAACGCCGCCAATTATTTCGAGAAGGGCAGGGTTCCCAGCAGGGCGACGCGCACCCATCGCGCACAGGTCTATGCCTTCGTCGCCAGCGATGGAAAGCCCTTTGTCGTGCATCTGTCCTCGCCCGCGAAGTTCTGGGAAGGATTGACACGCGTCGTTGGCAAGCCCGAGTGGCTTCAAGATCCGCGCTTCGAGACGAAGGAAACGCGCGGTCGCCATTACGCCGCGCTCAATGACGAACTCGCCGCGATTTTTGGAACGGATGCGCGCGGCGCATGGCTGGAAAAGCTCGCGGCCGAGGATGTCCCGTCCGCGCCCCTCAACAATTTCGACGAAGTCTTCAATGATCCGCAGGTCAGGCATCTCGGGATGCGGGAGGATGTGGATCACAAGCATGTCGGCCGCATAGGCCTGGTGCGCAATGGCCTGCGCATGTCCGCGACGCCGCCAGCGATTACGTCGGCTTCGCCGGAATTGGGCGAACATACCGAGGAAGTCCTCGCGGAATTGAAGGCGCGTAAATGAGTGGCCTGTCTCGCCGTGACCTGGGGCGCGTCGCTATTGGCGCGGCTTGCGCGGTTGCGCCGCCCATTCGCGCGAACTCCGAGCCGATCGTCGAATTCTATCGCGGGCGACACGTCAATCTCATTACGTCGGCGTCTCCTGGCGGCGGTTATGATCTCTATGCCCGTCTTCTGGCGCGACATATGCCGCGCTATATTCCGGGAGAGCCGACAATTACCGTCCAGAACATGGTCGGCGCGGAAGGCCTGAAGGCGGCCAATCATCTGTACGCGGCGGTGCCCCAGGATGGATCGGTGATCGGCGGACTCTCCAGAAACACTGGTCTCGCGCGGTTCTATGATTTCAACAACGCGGCGATTCAGTTCGACGCGCGCAAGTTCAACTGGCTTGGTTCGCCGCAGCAGGAAGTCGGCTTTTTCATCGTGAACACCATGGCCGGCGTTCGGGCCGCCATCGACATCAAGACCCACGAACTGACGATCAGCTCGACCGCGCGCAATTCGCCAAGCTCTATCTATGGACGCATGTTGAACGCGCTGTATGGCGCGAAAATCAAACCCATCGAGGGGTACGATGGATCGCAGGCCTGCCTGATGGCCGTTGAAAGAAACGAGACGGACGGGCATATTTCCGGTGGCTCGTCGGCGGAATTTCGCGCGCGCTTCGAACCCTGGGTCAAGGCTGGCGCGGCGGTCGTCATCATGGCGATGGGCAAGTCCCGCGATCCGTCCTATCCCGACGTCCCAACGGCAATCGAGCTGATGGCGAATCCCGAAGATCGGCAGTTGTTCGAAATCGCCTTTGCTGAACAGGTCATGGGTCGTCCGTTCGTGCTGCCGCCGGGCGTGCTGCCCGATCGTGTCGCGGCCTTGCGCGCGGCCTTCGACGCGACAATGCGCGACCGGGATTTTCTCGCCGATGCGGCGCGTTCCAACGCGGAGATCGCGCCCGTGGACGGAGCGGCGATCAACGCGCTGCTGGATCGGGCCTATTCGGCGCCGCCGTCGACAATTGAGCGACTGCGCGCGCTGGCGAAATAGAAGTGGAGAGCCGAATGCTGGAAGGGGCCCGCGAACTTCGCGACATCTGCGCCATTGTTGGCATTGGCAATAGCCGCCTCGGCAAGGTGCCCGGCGTGTCCAGTCTCGACCTGATTGTCGAGGCCATGCGCAACGCCATCGCCGACGCTGGACTGAAGACCAGCGATATCGATGGCATTCTTTGCCGCGGGCCCGACGATATCTACAGCCTGCATCAGGAAGTTGGCGGCCGGCTTGGCGTCAACGCCAAATTCTCGACCACGGTGACGAATGGCGGCGCGAGCCAGATTCTCTCCGTTGCCCTGGCGGTCATGGCGATCCGCCACGGCCTCGCGACGACTATCGTCTGCGGCTATGGCAGGGACGCCTGGTCGCGCACCCATGCCAACGAAGAGACGCGGGTGCGCAATGAAACACGCCCGCCAAGCCAGTTGCCTCGCGAGTTCGGGCCGGAATATGGCTATTACAGCGCGGCGGCGGCGCACGCATTTGGCGCGACGCGGCATATGCATCTCTATGGCACGAGGAAAGAACATTTCGGGCGGATCGCGATCGACTTTCGCGACCACGCCCTGCGCAATCCCGAGGCGATGATGCGCAAGCCGTTGACGATGGAGGAGTACTTCGCCCAGCGATCCATCGTGCGACCCTTCGGTCTCTACGATTGCAGCCTGCGCAGCGACGCGGCTGGCGCGGTGATTGTCACCAGCCGGGAGCGCGCGAAGGACTTGCGTCAGCCGCCCGTCGTGATCAAGGGATTCGGAACGCACAACAACACGAAAGGATGGTTCGCCGAGGACAACATGGTGGTCACGGCCGCGAGGCAGAGCGGCGAGCGCGCCTACGCCATGGCGGGCCTTGGACCGCGGGACGTCGATACCGCGCAGATCTATGATTGCTTCACCTACATGGTCCTGACCCAACTTGAGGATTATGGCTTCTGCAAGAAGGGCGAGGGCGGCGACTTTGTCGCCTCCGGCGCGCTTCGCATGGGCGGCGTCCTGCCGACAAATACGTCGGGGGGGCAGTTATCCGAAGCGCACGCGGAAGGCATGCTGCAAGTCGTTGAAGGCGCCCGGCAGATGCGACACACATATCCAGAAAATCGTCAGGTTAAGAACGCCGAGATCGCGCTGGTGTCGGGTCACGGCGGAAACCAGGTCTGCCATTCCACGCTGATCCTGGGGAGGGCGTGATGAGCGAGCCGAGAAAGCCGCTGCCCCGCCCGGCGCCGGAATCCTCGCCGTATTGGGAGGCCGCGAAAGAACATCGCCTCGAGATGCCGCATTGTCGGGCCTGCGATGGCTATTGGTTTCCACCATCCCGGACGTGTCCGCATTGCACGTCATCGGACGTTGAATTCAGGCCGGTCTCGGGCCAGGGCAAGGTATTCAGCTTCGTCATCTTCGACCGTGTCTATCACCCCGCCTTCGCGGCCGAGGTTCCCTATGTCGTGGCGCTTGTCGAACTCGACGAGGGGCCGCGCATGATTTCGAATATTGTTGGTATCGAGCCTGACGCGGTGCGATGTGATATGCGTTTGACCGTCGTTTTCGACGATGTCGCGGAAGGCGTGTCCGTGCCGAAGTTCAAGCCCGCCTAAAAAAAATGGAGGAATTCATGTCGTTGTCGCTTTCCGAGGCCTCGATCCCCGTTGTCGCGCAGATGTTGTCCGGCCTTGCCGGCGTTATCGACAAGGCGGCGGCGTTTACCGCTGAAAGAAAGACCGCGCCGCGCGCGCTCATTGACGCGCGCTTCGCGCCCGATATGTACGCCTTCGGCAAGCAGGTGCAGGTGGCGTCCATGTGGGGCTGCTTCATCGCGGGCAAGCTCGCTGGCGTCGAGGCGCCGAAATTCGTCGACGCGGACCGATCATTCGACGAGTTGAAGGCGCTGGTCGCGCAGGCCGTGGCCTTCGCCAACTCGGTCGACAAGGCGGCCATCGACGCCAATGCGCAGGCCATCGTTTCGTTTCAGGCTGGCCCCAATCTACGCAAATTCAAGGGCAAGGATTTCTTGCTGCATTTCGCTTTGCCGCATTTCTTCTTTCATTGCACGACGGCCTATGACCTCATCCGGCATTCGGGCGTGACGCTGGCAAAGCGCGATTTCATGGGCGTCGTGCCCAACGAGATCATGGGCTGAACGCAAAAAGGCCGGCGCGAAGCCGGCCTTTTCAATATGCGAGCAGTGCCGATCAGACCGCGGCGATGACCGCGATCTCGACCTTGTAGTCGGCCGCGGCGAGTTTTGCCTCGACCGTGGCGCGCGCGGGCGTGTTGCCCGGCGACACCCACTTGTCCCATTCGCCGTTCATCTGCGCGAAGGTGGAAATATCCGGCAGATAGATGGTCGCGGACAGGAGTTTCGTCTTGTCCGTGCCAGCTTGCGCGAGCAGCCCGTCGATGATCGACAGGATCTCGGCGGTCTGCTCGGCGACGCTGGCGCCCTTTTTCTTGTCGGCGACCTGACCCGCCAGATATACCGTGCCGCCGTGAACAACGGCGGCGCTCATGCGCGGCCCAACGTCAATACGTCGAATGGTCATTCCATTTTCCTTTGTCGATAATCAGGCGGTCGGGAAGCCCGGGATCACGCCGAGAAAGTCACGCTTGCCGATCTCGATGCCGCGATGACGCAGGATGTTGTAGGTCGTCGTCGCGTGGAAATAGAAGTTCGGGAAGGCGAAGTGCATCATGTAGTCCGCGCCCTTCATGGTGACCTGACGCGGCCCCATGGGGAAGGTGACGGGCTTGTCCGCGTGGGCGTCCACATCGGCCTTCGAGACCGAGTTCACCATGGCCAGCGACTTGACGACGCGTTCGCGCAGACCCGCGAGGGTCGTTTCGTCGCGCGCCGGCAGATTGGCTTCCTTGCCCGCGCAGCGCAGGCTGGAGCCGGCCGCGTGATCGCAGAAGGACTGAATCTGGCGGGCGAAATTGAACATGTCGGGATAGAGCCGGTCGCCAAGGATATGCGCCTCGTCGTATTTCCTGGCGGCGCACTGGGCGATCGCCTTGTCGAGGACGTTCTGCATGCCGCCGAGGATCTGCTGGTAGGTGGGAATCGAGGATGCGTAAAGCGACATGGAGACCTCCCGAGGTTGAAAAATTCAGTCGCCGGAGTGTTAGAGGAAAAGGTTTCCCGGCTCAAGGTTCGCGTGGCGCGGCTAATCCATTCAACGGGTTTTCCGGGTCCCAGCCATAGGTCACGGTCTCGAAGCGCATATAGCGGGTGTCGATCATGAGAAGACGCCCGACGAGGCCCTCGCCGAAACCGACGATTTCGCGGACCGCTTCGAGCGCCATCAGCGAGCCGACGACGCCGGTCAGCGCGCCAAGCACGCCGGCTTCCGCGCAGGCGGGAATGGCGCCGGCCGGCGGCGCTTCGGGAAACAGGCAGCGATAGGTCGGATTGGGCTTGCCGTCGGCGCCCATCTCGAACGGGCGCAAGGTGGTGAGCGAGCCGTCGAATTCTCCGACCGCGCCCATCACCAGCGGCAACTTTTCATGAAAACAGGCGTCGGAGAGGACGTAGCGTGTCTCGAAATTGTCGGAGCCATCGATCACAAGGTCGTAACCGCGCATCAGCGTGCGGGTGTTGCCGGCGGCGATCCGCGTCGCGTGGGTCGACACGCGCACATGAGGGTTCAGCCGCGCGATGGCGTCGCGCGCGCTGTCCACCTTGGGCCGGCCAATGTCCGGCGTGCCATGCAGGATCTGGCGTTGCAGGGTCGACTGGGACACATGGTCATCATCGACGACGCCGATCTCGCCAA
>CAISJZ010000389.1 GCA_903885755.1 uncultured Hyphomicrobiales bacterium
CGACGCGCGACGCTTCCGGATGAACGCTTCACGCGACGCGCTTGTTCAACAAACGTCGTCAAGGGGAAACACACATGACAATGGCAGCAGCGGTGGCCGATAAATCACGGCCCATGACAGCCGAGGAGCGGAAGGTCATTCTGGCCTCGTCCGCGGGAACCGTTTTCGAATGGTATGATTTCTATCTCGCCGGCTCGCTCGCCGCGAACATCGCGCAGACCTTCGTGCCCGGCACGAACGATACCGCCAAGTTCATCTTCGTGCTGTTCGGTTTTGCCGCGGGCTTCGCGGTTCGTCCCTTCGGCGCCTTGTTCTTTGGTCGTCTCGGCGATCTCATCGGCCGCAAGTACACGTTCCTCGTGACCATGACGATCATGGGTCTGGCGACCTTCGTCGTCGGTCTGCTTCCGGGCTTCGACACGATCGGTTACGCGGCGCCCGTCGCGTTCATCACGTGTCGACTCGCGCAGGGCCTCGCGCTTGGCGGCGAGTATGGCGGCGCGGCGACCTACGTCGCCGAACATTCGCCGGCGCATCGTCGCGGCTTCTACACCTCGTGGATCCAGACGACCGCGACGGTTGGTCTGTTCCTGTCGCTCATCGTCATTCTTTCGCTGCGCCTCGGCATGACGCCCGAGACCTTCGCGGCTTGGGGCTGGCGCGTGCCGTTCCTCGTCTCGATCGTGCTGCTGGCCGTGTCCATCTGGATTCGCCTGCAACTCGCCGAGTCGCCCGCGTTCCAGAAGATGAAGGCGGAAGGCACGAACTCCAAGGCGCCGCTGACGGAAGCCTTCGGCCGCTGGGAAAACGCCAAGATCGCGATCATCGCGCTGCTCGGCGGCACCGCCGGTCAGGCCGTGGTCTGGTACACCGGTCAGTTCTACGCGCTGTTCTTCCTGACGCAGACGCTCAAGGTTGACGGTACGACGGCCAACCTGCTGATCGCGGCGTCGCTGCTGGTGGGCACGCCGTGCTTCATCCTGTTCGGCTGGCTGTCGGACAAGATCGGCCGCAAGCCGATCCTGCTCGCCGGTTGCCTGATCGCGGCGGTCACGTACTTCCCGCTGTTCCACATGCTCGCGCAGACGGCCAATCCGAAGCTCATCACGGCGACGGAGAACGTCAAGCTCGTGCTGACCAGCGATCCGGCCGAATGCAGCCTGCTGTTCGATCCGGTGGGCGTGCGCACCTTCACCAAGCCTTGCGACGTCGTGCGCCGCAATCTGGCGAACGCCTCGATCCACTATGATCTCGTCGCCGGCTCCTCGGCCGATCTGAAGGCGACGATCAATGGCGCGGACGTGTCGGTCGCCGACAAGACCGGCGCGGCGCTCGTCGCCGCGGCGCAGGCCGCCGGTTATCCGAAGCCCGGCGATCCCAGCATCCTGAAGACGCCGTCCTTCGGCGAGATGCTGTCGAGCAGCCGCGCGCTGACCGCGGCGGGCGTGCTGCTCATCCTCGTCATCTACGTGACGATGGTTTACGGCCCGATCGCCGCCCTGCTGGTCGAACTGTTCCCGACCCGCATCCGCTACTCCGGCATGTCGCTGCCCTATCACATTGGCAACGGCTGGTTCGGCGGCTTCCTGCCCCCGACCGCCTTCGCGATCGTCGCCTCAACCGGCAATATCTTCTCCGGCCTGTGGTATCCGATCGTGATCGCGCTGATGACCTTCGTGATCGGGTTGATCCTGCTGCCCGAGACGAAGGATCGCGACATCTACGCCAACGACTGATCCCTTCAGTCGGACAAGAAGAAGGCCTCGCGGTTACCCCGCGAGGCCTTTTTTGTTGGTCGACGTCGATGGAAAGCGAAGGCCGGACCCTAGTCGCACAAGATC
>CAISJZ010000390.1 GCA_903885755.1 uncultured Hyphomicrobiales bacterium
CCGCCTCCGTGAGCGAGAAGCGCGATTTTCCTTCGCAAACTCGGTCAGAAATGGATGCGCGGGAGTGATCATTCCGCCATGAAAATCCTGGGTCAATTCCGGCTGGAAATCAACAGGCACGCCGCCGATCGTCTCGATGGCGCGCACATGAGCGTCGATCCAGTCGGGCAACGTCTGCGTCCAGCTCGCGTGCGCGAACGTAAAACTCGACGCGCCGAGCACGGCGACGAAGATTTGCGCTTTCCGTAATTCCCCGGTCAGCCGGTCGATGACGACGGGCACGCCATCGCCTGCGTAATCGACGAACAGTCGCTCGCCAGCCGCGTGCGTCTGCCGCATGGTCGGCGACAGTTTCGATTCAAAGCCGCGATAGAGTTCGCAAAACCGCGAATAGCTGTAACCGCCTGGGTTGGCGGCGATGTATTCGTCCCAGACAATCAGCACGGTGACGTGCTTGCGCTTCAACTCCCGGTGGATGGTCGGCCAATCCGGCTCGGCGTGCAGGCGATGGCCGCGTTTGGTCCCGCGAACCAAATAGAGCGCCGTCTCCAGATCGGCGTCGCTCATGCCCTCCGGCGCCGGCCAGACCAGCCCCGCGCCCGCGAAACGCTTCAGCGTCTCGCGCACCGTCGAGGCGGCCACGCCCAGCCGCCGAGCGATCTCGCGCGTGGGAACGCCGCCGGAAAACTTCAACCTGATAATCTCGCGCGCCTGGCGCATCGCAACTCTTTCCGCTGGCATTGGTCACTCCCTTGATGGACAGGGAGCGAGCCTAAACAGGCCAGCGGGAGCGCGCGTCGCAGTCGGAAAACCCCGGGCGGGATCATTCCGTTACGGTGGGCGGCATCATCTCGTAATGGGGGGCGACATCATTCCGTTACGACGGGCGACATCATCTCGTTATGATGGGCGGCTTCGACAGGAATCAGCAATCTGGTCGGCCAACGTGTACCGGTCGTCGCCCCGGTCCCACCAGAAGTCGTGGTTGCCGGGCACGTAGATCGTCGGCACGCCCGGCAGGCGGTCGGCCAGCCAGTCGATCGATTTGGTCAGCGGGCAGTGCACGTCGCCGGCCACGATCGCGATGTCGAAGTCGGGAGCATGGGGCGCCGGGTCCCAGGCGTTGTCGGCCCAGTCCTGATGCAGGTCGGAGAATATCCAGAGCCGCGGCATGGCGGCTTCCTTGAAGAACGGCGGATGCCGGCCAGGGCCCGGTCCGCGATGACGATGTCGGGTGGAAGGTCGGCTCGATCAGCCGACGTGGACACGCGCGCCAACGCGCATGCCGAGGGATACTGCGTCTCAGGCGCGTTCGAGGAGAATGGCGCGGTTCGTCGTCATGCGTGGACAACTACCAGAAAGGGAACAAATCAGCAACGGCCGAGGCGAGAATCGGTTAGTGTCCCGTGTCGGGGGAGCTTTAGGAGACTTCGTCATGAAGCAGCCAGGCCTCGACAACCGCCATCGCGACAAGTATGGCGAGATCAGTCACAAGCACGGGAACACGCTCGTCGGGACGATCCGCGAGAAGCATCCGGATTTCGCCCAGGGCTACCGGTCCGACGCGAAGCTCAGCACCGTCCTGAAGAAGGAAGGCGCGAAGTCCATGACCGAGCTTCTCAAGCGCAAGTAGGCGCCGGACGACTTGCTGGAGTACGGCAACGGCGAAAGGCTCCACCTGCGCGCCTCCGCCGCTCTGCGTTCCACGATCCGCGCGACGAGCGCGTGCGGGTTGGACAACGTCTTCGAAACTCGGACTGTAGGAGTGTCATCGAGCTGCTTTTCCCAGAGCGCTTTCAGGTCCTCTCCGATCTTCGATGGCTTGTCCTCGGGGCGCGGCACCGAAATCGACTGCTTCAGGATGAAGCCGTCACCCGAGCCCCGGGTCAGGTCCTTCGTGTGCGCCCTTTGATGGAGGCGGGCGCGACTGGGGGCGTTGCCTGGCGCGGACATCCGCAGCTTGAAGCCACGTGCGAGCCAGGGTTCGAGCAAGTGGTCGAGCGGGACCCGGACGTAGTCCTTTTCAAAGCGCGTGTTGCTGACAATGCAGGCCCCGTCCGGAACATGCCGCCGAAGGATGCCGCCCGCATGCGCACCGCGCGCGATGACCGCGTGAAGTTCGTTGAGGCCGACTAATGACGCGAGTCAATAGTCTAGGCTAATAGCTGTCGCACAGCGCCGATGATGGCCCCCGAGTCAGGCGCAACTAGCGGTTCGAGTGTTCGCGAAATCGGAACGGGAATATGGGCTGCGGACAGACGGCGCACGGGTGCATCTAGCCAGTCGAACGCCTCTTCACCGATCATCGCCGCAATCTCACCCGTAATTCCATACCGGATCGGAGCGCTGTCGAGAACAAGTGCGCGGTGCGTATGTCGGACGGATGCAACGATCGTCTCGACATCCAGGGGATACAAGCTTCGGCCATTGATGATCTCAACTTCGATACCCTCTACCGCCAGCGTGTCGGCGGCCGAAAGCGCGAGGGGGACCATTCTCCCGAAAGCGATGACGCTGATATCCCGCCCCGGCCTGATGACTTGCGCGTGCCCGATCGGCACGACGTGATCTCCCGCAGGAACGTGGCCGGTCTGCTGATAGAGCAGACGATCCTCGAAAATGAGCACCGGATCTTCGTCCCGAATTGCAGCAGTGAACAAACCTTTGGCATCGGCTGGGGTCGACGGCATCACGACTTTGAGGCCAGGCACATGCGCCGCCCAAGCATGAAAGCTCTGGGAATGTTGCGGGCCAAGGTTAGAGCCGAGCCCCATGGTCGTGCGCAGGACCAGCGGCACCCCAGCACGGCCTGCGGACATGTAGCGCACCTTGGCCGCCTGATTGACCAGTTGATCCATCACCAGCGTGAGGAAGTCCCCAAACATCACCTCGAAGACAGGACGCAACCCCATCATCGCAGCGCCGATCGCCATGCCAAAAGCGCCTGACTCGGAAATCGGCGTATCGATGATGCGCTTGTTGCCGAACTCGTCGAAGAGCCCGACGGTCTGGTTGAACACGCCGCCGGCTACGCCGACGTCTTCACCCATCAAGATTATATTGGGATCGGTGCGCATCTCCTGCGTGATCGATTCCAAAATAGCCTCGCGAAACGAGAGCAGGCGATCAACCGGCATAAACATGTCCTTCTAGAAGCACCGGCTCCGGTTCGGGGGAGGCACGTGCCACTGAAAGCGCCTGCGCGACCCTCTCATTGACCGCGCTGTCGATAGCGTCGAGCACCTCACGACTGATCCCCGTTTCGATCATGTGTCCTGCAAGTCGAAGGATCGGGTCCCGAAGCTTCCAAGCTTCGGCCTCGGCAGTCTCCTTGTAAGTCTGCTTATCGCCGACGTGATGCCCGCCGTAGCGCCAGGTGTTGCAGATGACAAAGCTCGGCCCCTCGCCTGCCCGAGCCCGCGCAACCGCATTTTGCGCTTCAGCGAAAACCTTCAGCACATCCATGCCATCGACCATTCGCGAAGGAATGCCGAACACCTCACCGCGGCTGCGTAGGTCAGAGCCCGCCGTCACGTCCTCCATTGCCGTGAACTCGCCGTAACCATTGTTCTCGCACACGAACACGACGGGCAGCTCCCAGATCGCCGCCATGTTCATACATTCGTGAAGGAGGCCCTGATTGAGGGCGCCATCGCCGAAGAAGGCGACCGCCACCCGGTCTTCACCTCGCGTCCTGAACGCAAGGGCGGCGCCCGCCGCGAGCGGAATACCGCCGCCGACGATTCCATTAGTCCCAAGGTTTCCATGCTCGGGATCGATCACATGCATCGAACCGCTGCGTCCAAGACCAAGGCCGTTCACGCGGCCCAGAATCTCCGCAAGTAGTCCGGTGGGGTCGGCGCCCCGCGCGAGGCAGTGGCCATGTCCGCGATGATGGCTTGCTATCACGTCGCGCGTCTCCAGTGCCGCGCAGATGCCAACATTCGACGCCTCCTGCCCCGAACAGAGATGCACGAGGCCCGGTATCGCACCGGCGGCTGCAAGACGACGAACCGATTCCTCAAACGTACGGATGAGTACCATGGAGCGGTAAAGGAACGGCAAATCCGGCCCGGCCTGCAACATGTCAGGCATGGGCTGTTCCCTCACGGACCGTCTGAGATCTCGCGGTTGGCCCGACATCGCTGCCCTTCAGCACTCGCGACAGGAACAGAAGCGCGATTGCAGCCACTACCGGTGCGAAGGCTACATAGGTCAAGATCACGGACGCTTCGACCTTGCGCAACAGAAGCGTACCCAGCACCCACGGCAGGATTACTTGTCCGAGGCGCGCCATCCCCATCGCCCATCCTGCGCCCGTCGAGCGGATCGAGGTCGGATAGACCTGCGAGACAATGACGATGCTCGACGAGATTCCCATGCCGAGCAATGCTCCCGTCAAAAATAGCCAAATCCCGGACAGTGCGATCGATCCTGAGGACTGACCGAAGGCGTAGAAGGCTCCCGCACCAAGTATAAAGGCTGGCACTGGCGCAAATGCGATGCCGAACCGATCTAGTAGCTTTCCAGCCGATGCGTTGCCGAGGAAGGCGCCGATCCCGTAGATGCCAATCAGGTTCGCTGCGGTCGCTGGCGTGACGCCTGCCATATTGAGCAGGGTCGGCGTCCACAGCGAGGATATTGCAAGCGTACCGAAGCCGAGGAAGAACGGCGTCCACAGGAGCAACGTCATAGGACCGCGCTTCTCAGTGAAAAGTTGCATGACGCGGGCTCCCTTCGGCTCCGGCGCCGGTCCGGAGAAGGTCGCATCCTTGAACTCGTCGGCCGAACCATACATGCGTGCCAGGATCGCTCGCACCTTCGACGGATCAGCACCCCGTCCAATTAGAAAGCGGAGCGATTCTGGCATGAATGCGACAACTAGAGCTGACACGACGAGCGGAACGAAGCCGCCGACATGAAAAATTTCACGCCAGCCAAAGTTCGAGATGATCCAACCATTCAAAAAGCCACCCGACATGCCGCCCAGCGCGAAGCACGACCACATGAGCGCGACGAGCGCCGCGCGATGACGCTTTGGGGCATATTCGGAAGTCATGGAGATGAAGCAGGGGGTCGCACCGCCAAGTCCAACTCCCGCCAAGAACCGCACGACAAGTAAGGTCTCCAAGTTCCAAGCATAGGCTGTCAGGAGAGTGAAGAGACCGAACAGCGCGGTGGACAATGCCAGGAGAAACTTGCGCCCATAACGGTCAGCGACGGGTCCAAATCCGATAGCTCCGACGAGCGCGCCGAACAGCGCGGAGGAAAAAACAGACCCAAATTGGCCCGGAGCAAGGCCGATGCTCTTCGCGATCAAGGGAGCAGCGATTCCGATCGACTGGGTGTCGATACCGTCCAGCCAAGTTACCAAACCGCATAGGGCGATCGTGACGACTTGAGTCGTTGTGATCTTGCGGTCATCTATCAACTTCGAAACATCGATGCTTTCTTTTTTCCCGGCCATGTGCGTTTTCCCCCTCAGATGATGCTCTTGATGGCATCAATGATCTTTGTCGCGGTAGGCACCAAGAACTCTTCCATGACAAGGCTCGCAGGTACCGGCGTATTCTCACGGCCTAATCGCCGGATCGGCGCTACAAGCAGCGAAAATCCACGGTCGGCCACCATGCCGGCGATTCCAGAGCTTACGCCGCCGTGTAGTGGCGTTTCATCGACTACGACGAGGCGGCCGGTCTTACGCACAGATGCCAGGATTGCCTCCTCGTCGAGGGGAGTAAGCGTGCGTGGATCGACAACCTCGACTTCAATTCCTTCAGCGGCCAACTGGTTTGCGGCTTCCAAGGCTCGCTGCACCATCAATGAAAGCGCCACCACGGTCACATCGCGCCCTACTCTGGCTACATGTGCCTTGCCGATCGGCAGCGCGACGCCCCGTTCGACTGGCCCTTTGCTGTTCGGCAGCTTGAAATGACTGACGAGGAAGGTCGGATTGGCACTGTCGAGAGCACCACGAACCAGCCCATAGGCGTCTCCCGGTGTTGCAGGCAAGATGACTTGTAGCCCGGGCGTGCCCCAAAGAAAACCGTGGAGGTTGTGGCTGTGCTGCGGCGCGCCGGATCCGCGCACGCCGTCGCTCACGTGATAGACCACCGGTGCCCCGAGTTGTCCCCCTGACATGTAGCGCGACACTGCCGCTTCGTTCACGATCCCCGAAAAGGCGAGAAACGAAAACGCACCAGTTCCCAGATCGACAAAGGGGCGCATACCGGCCATAGCCGCGCCGGCACCCAGCGCTGCGTTCGCCGGTTCGGACGTTGGTGGCTCGAAAACACGGTCGGGGAAATCCTGCTTCAATTTTGCGGCCAACGCGCGTGTCGGACCCAGGCTGAACGGGCGTCCAATGAGATGTACGCGCGGGTCCGCCCGCATCGCGTCTTCGAGGGCCGCAAGAACAGCCTCGGCATAGGTCATGATCGCGATCACTTGTCGATCCCCTTCAAGCAAAAACGTGACGTAGGGCGTCGGCGGGATCGGGGCTGGAACTGCCCTTCGCAAAGGCGACCGCTTCATCCATTCTCGCCGAAACTCGATCATCGATTTCGGCAATGCGATGGCGCTCTTCCGTGGAGGAGGCGCACAGATCTCGCGCGAGGCGTAGAACCGGGTCGTCCTTCTGGTACCAGTCTGCAAATTCGCCGCTATCCAGAGTCTCACCGGTCGCCATGCGAATATCGGTGCGGCCGGTCACCATAGCAGCAAATTGCGTCCTGTTTCCCGGCCACCGGCTTGTGCGGACCTCAACGAAGTATGGCCCCCGCCCTGAACGGCAATGCTCAATGGCGCCGCCGATGACCTTTTCGAGTTCTGCCACGTCCAGTCCCGCCACGCTGCGTGTCTCGATCCCGCATAGCCGCGGCAGATCGCACAAGTCACGAACCGCGTGCTCCTCGCTTCGCGGGCCACTACCCATCCAAAGCTGGGCATCGTTATTCTCGCACAAGAAAACGAGCGGCAATTTCCAGAGCGCGGCGAGATTGAGTGCCTCAAAGGCGATGCCCTCCTCCAACGCGCCGTCACCGAAGAGCGTCATGGTAACAGAGCTGTCCCTCCGCTGGCGGCAGGCGAAGGCACCCCCAACAGACAAGCTAATTGCCCCACCGACAATCCCGGACGTCGACAGGAAACCCAAATTCGGCGCAGTAAGATGAAAGGTTCCTGCGTAGCCGCCGTTCATCCCCGTCGCACGGCCAAGAATTTCTGCGAGCGCCACCTTTTCATCCACGCCGCGTGCGATCATGTGGCCGTGGTTGCGATGGGTCGTACAGATATGGTCTTTGCCCTCCAGCAGGGACATCGCAACGGCGCCCGTTGCTTCCTGACCGATATAGACATGAAAGTGCCCCGCGAAAGCGCCGGAGTCATGTAGTTCGATCACACACTCCTCAAAGCGTCGCATCAAAAGCATCGTCTCGAAAGTTCGCCAGCGACGATCGGATTCCAGTTCCTTGAGCATGCCGAACCCCACAATATTCACCTCTATGCAGAGTACTTTCACGAAGCCACCACCACAAGTGTCAACGGCGGCGTCGATCTCGATCTGGACGCGGCGATTTCGCTTCGTGGGAATGACGGGATGCGCGCCGCGCTTTTCGAGGTCTTCTCTTATGGCGTCGGAGTCGTAGCCGCGATCGCCGAGCATGAC
>CAISJZ010000391.1 GCA_903885755.1 uncultured Hyphomicrobiales bacterium
GACTGGCTGGCGACGCTCGACGCGAAGACCGGCAAGGAGCTCTGGCGCCGCTATGTCGTCCCCGCGCCGGGCGAGCCGGGCAGCGAAACATGGAAGGACAAGAATAACGCCTGGCAAACGGGCGGCGGCGCCATGTGGGTGACAGGCACCTACGATGTCGCGAACAACCAGGCGATCTGGGGTTCGGGCAACCCCGTGCCGATGTTCGATCCGACCTACCGGCCCGGCGACAATCTCTACACCAACAGCGCGCTGGCGTTTAACCCCGACGACGGCAAGATGAACTGGTACTTCCAGTTCACGCCGGGCGACATGTGGGATTACGACGAGATCAGCACCCACATCCTTTTCGACGCGACGGTGAACGGCCAGAAGCGCACGCTGATCACCCATTCCGCGCGCAATGGCTTCCTCTACACCTACGAGCGCGCCAATGGACAGACCGTGCTGGCCAAGCCGTATCTAGAGCATATCAACTGGACAAAGGGCATCGACCAGAAGACGGGAAAACCCGTCGATTATGATCCGTCCAAGGACATCCAGACCTATTCCGGCCTGCAGAACCAGACGCCGGAAAAGCCGACGCGGCAAATGTGTCCGTCGCCGTCGGGCGGAAACAACTTCTGGCCATCAAGCTACAGCCAGCGGACCAAAATGCTCTACATCCCCGCGCTGACGGCCTGCGTCGACATCACGCTGCGCCAGGACCTGAGCAACAAGAAGGGCGACTGGAAAGGCGGCTCCTACAAGATGACGGAGAAGTACGAGACCGAGATATCGATGGCCGATCCATTGACCGGCGAGATCAAGAAGAAAGTCAAGATTCCCTATGCCGATTATTCCGGCGCGCTGTCGACAGCCGGCGGAGTGGTGTTCTCGGGTTTCAACGACGGCTCATTCGTCGCCTTTGACGACGAGACCCTCGAACAGCTTTGGAAAATCAACGTCGGCACCGGGTTCAACGCGCCGCCCATGACCTTCGAGGTCAACGGCAAGCAGTATGTCGCGATTCTGTCGGGCCTGAGCGCGATCGCGCGCGGCAAGAACGCGCTGACACCCGAGTTGAAGGATCAGCGCAACCAGACGATGCTCTGGGTGTTCAGTCTCTGACGAGGAATTGATGGGCGACAGGGAGCCGTTCGCGGCTCCCTTTCGTTTGCCATGCGCCGCAACGTGATACGATCGGGAATGGAAGCGATGGGTTGGCGGACAGGATTGATATCGGCGGTGGCCCTTTTGCTGGCGGCGTCTTCGTCGCGCGCGCAGGACACCTCCTTCGGTCAACGCATTTTTCAGGAGAAGGCGGACTGCAAGTTCTGCCACGGTCCCGACGGCGACGGGCAGGGCGATCCGCGATCGCCTGGCGCGGGCGCGAACCTGCACAAGACCATTCTGACGAAGCCACAACTGGTCGAGACAATCGCCTGCGGTCGTCCGGGCAAGGAGATGCCGCATTTCGATAAATACGCGTATGACGACGACACGCCCTGCTACGGCATGAAAGCGGCGGACGTAGGCAAGGATTTGCCTCCCGATCCCCATTCCACGTCGCTGACGAAGCGCGAGATCGAGGCAGTGGCGGATTAC
>CAISJZ010000392.1 GCA_903885755.1 uncultured Hyphomicrobiales bacterium
GCTGGCGTCCTCCCCGTCGGCGGCGATCACGCCGATGGGCGTGTTGACCGCGACATTGTCGGTTCCGTCGGCGACAAGGATTTTCGCCAGCACGCCTTCATCGACGGCCTCGACCTCCATCGTCGCCTTGTCGGTCTCGATCTCGGCGATCACGTCGCCCGCCTTGATCGTGTCGCCCTCTTTTTTGAGCCATTTGGCGAGTTTGCCCTGTTCCATCGTCGGCGACAGCGCGGGCATCAGAATGTTGGTGGCCATGTGCAGCGATCCCTAGCCCGTCTTTAAGCCAAAATATCCGTCCACAGCTCCGACGGATCGGGCTCCGGATCATGGCTGGCGAATTCCGCAGCCTCGTTGACGATGGCCCGGACTTTCTGGTCGATCTGCTTGAGATCGTCCTCGGTGGCGATGTTCGCGCGCACCATGCGCGCCCGGACCTGTTCGATCGGGTCATGCTCCTCGCGCATTTTCTGCACTTCTTCCTTGGAGCGGTACTTGGCGGGATCGGACATGGAATGCCCGCGATAGCGATAGGTCTGCATCTCCAGGATGTAGGGCCCCTTGCCGGTCCGCGCCCACTCCAGAGCCTTTTCGGCGGCGGCCTTTACGGCCCGCACGTCCATGCCATCGACCTGCTCGCCGGGAATGTTGAACGAAATGCCGCGGCGCGAAAAATCCTGCTGGGCCGAGGCGCGGGTGACGGCCGTGCCCATGGCGTAGCGATTGTTTTCGATGACGTAGACGACCGGCAGCTTCCACAGCTCGGCCATGTTGAAGCTCTCGTAGACTTGCCCCTGATTGGCGGCGCCGTCGCCAAAATAGGCCATCGAGACCGAACCGTTCTGGCGATAGGCGTTGGCGAAGGCGAGGCCGGTGCCGAGCGACACCTGCGCGCCGACGATGCCATGCCCGCCATAAAAATGTTTCTCCTTGGAGAACATGTGCATCGAGCCGCCCTTGCCCTTCGACAGGCCGCCGCGACGCCCCGTGAGTTCGGCCATGACGCCCTTCGCGTCGATACCGCAGGCGAGCATATGACCGTGATCGCGATAGCCCGTGATCATCTGGTCGCCCTCTTTCATCGCCATCTGCATGCCGATGACCACGGCTTCCTGGCCAATGTAGAGATGGCAGAAGCCGCCGATCAGGCCCATGCCGTAGAGTTGGCCCGCCTTTTCCTCGAAGCGGCGGATCAGCAGCATCTCGCGATAGGCCGCGAGTTCCTGATCACGGGTGAAGGGCGGCGGCGCGGCGGGCGCGACCGGACTACCGGATGATTTGGCGGACGATTTGGCGCGGGCGGCGGTTGCCATGAATGGACCTCGGTGAAACGCTTCTTCCGAGGCCACCATAGACCAAGCGACCCGGGGAAGCGAGGCCATGCAGGCGCTATTTATTACGTCATAACATATTGAATCAAAGCAATTTTTACAAATTAACTGAATCGCCGTTACGCACAATAATCAACCAAATATCCGTTAAACTGGAAACGTGGTTATTTCCGCGCCCCGGACAGCAGGACGACGAGCTCATTTTTGTTCGCGCGGCCAAGAATCCGGTGTGCCTCTTCGTCCAGCAAATCGCCATCGACCGAATCGGTCCTGAACTGGCGAACCTTCAGTTCCATGGCTACTCGCTGGGTCTTGAGGTCCGCGAGCTGGGCCGCGAGATCGCGAATTTGTTCCTTGTAGGCCAGCTTGGCCTTCATTCCGCGCTCGCCATTGTCGGCATGCCAGACGAAATAGGACGTAACGCCTCCGGAGAAGGCGTAGAGCGCCAGCGGAAACAGAATCCGACGGAAGCGGGTGCGAATGACCATGCTGCGATCCTCGCGCGGCGCGGTTAACGAGTCATGAAGGCGCGTCCGTCGTCAGGCCTCGGCGTAGTCAATGTAGCCTTCCGGCCCCTTGGCGTAATAGGTTTTGCCATCGCTCTCGGCGATCGCAAGCCCGTCGCGGAACCGCCGCGGCAAATCGGGATTGCCGATGAATGGTTTGCCAAACACGATGGCGTCCGCGCCGCCCACCGCCAGCAAAGTCTCGCCACTCGCCTTGTCGAAGGCGGAGCCGGCGAAATACGGCCCCTTGAACAAGGGCCGCAGCGCCTTGTGCGCCTCATAGGCCCCCTGCTGCGCCACATGGAGATAGGCAATGCCGCGCGACGACAATTCGCGCGCGAGATGCGGATAGATTTCCTCGGCGTCGGGCTCGACCACGTCGTTGAACTTGATGCGCGGCGAAAACTTGACGCCAACGCGTTCCTTGCCCGCCGCGGCGATCATGGAATCGATGGCCTCGAACAGGAAGCGCGCGCGGTTGGCGATCGACCCGCCGTAGGAATCCGCGCGCGTGTTGATGGTGGGATCGAGGAACTGGTGGACGAGATAGCCCGAGGCCGCGTGCAGCTCAACGCCATCGAAGCCCGCGGCGAGCGCATTCCGCGCCGCCGCGCCGAATTCCGCCGCGACGCCGGAAATTTCGCCTGTCTCCAGCGCGCGCGGGACGACGTAATCGATCGGGCCAAAATCCGTGTAGTTCTTGCCATTGATGGCGATGGCCGACGGCGCGACGGGTTGCGTCCCGGCCGGCAGCAGTTGCGGCACCGCGACGCGGCCGGTGTGGAACAATTGCGCGAAGATTTTGCCGCCTTTCGCGTGGACGGCGTCGACGACCTTGCGCCACGCCGCGACCTGCGCTGGCGAATGCAGGCCGGGAATGCGCGAATAGCCCTTGCCCATGGCCGACACATAAGTCGCCTCGGAAATGATCAGGCCCGCCGTGGCGCGCTGGGCGTAATAGGTGGCCATGATGTCGGTGGGGCAGCCCGCGTCGTCGTTCCTCGAACGCGTCATCGGCGCCATGACAATGCGGTTTTTCAGCGTGATCGGGCCGAGCGCGAGAGGATCGAAAAGGGTCGGCATGTCGTGTCCTTGTTGAAAGCTGCGGGCCTTTCAATCGACTATAGGCTGGCGACGACGTCGTATCCATCCCGGGGAACAACGATCCACGTTCAGGAGCGCGGCGCTCGTCGCCGTTCCGGGATATCAACGAACGATTTACGATAGGGACCACACGGGCCTGAATTCGTTCAAATTTGAGATAATTTGTTGGGGTGGTTCACACGCCGGGGGCGCTAATCTGGCTTCATTCATTGAGTAGGGGACGGGGATGAAAATGGCTGGATCAAAAATCATTTCAGTTGGAATGTTGACGCTTCTTTCGATTGTCGCGGCGGGTGGCGCGCGCGCCGAGTCGACCGCCAGATCCGGCTTCGCGGAGGTCAAATCGACGCAAGGCCTGACCGCGACGGTCGAGCAGGAAAAGCGCGCGGCGACAGGTTCGGCGTCATCCTCCGGGACAACCGCCGATGCGACGTTGCCGGCTCCGATGCGGGGGCATAACGGCGTGCGGCCAACGCGAACGATCGAGATTGAAAGCAGGGCGGCGCGCGTTTCCTATTTCAATGGCCGATTCAACTGGTCCATGTCCAACTCGGCGACCACGATCCGTCACTAGCCCCTTGCTCGCGCCATTGGCGCGCCGTCGCATCCCGTAATATGCTGGCTGCATAAAATAGCCGGACAGGAGGCGGGGGAATGCGCAGGGCTTGGTTTGCCGCGCTGGTCGCGGCTGTTTCAATTTGCGCGACCCTGACATCGCCAGGCGCCAGCGCTCAGCCCTACCCCAGCCAGACCATCCGAATTGAGGTTCCCACGCCGCCCGGCGGCATGGCCGACATCGCCGCGCGGGTATTCTCGCAGAGCGTGACGATGAAGACCGGCATTCCCGTCATCGCCGAGGGAAAGACCGGCGCCGGTGGTATCATGGCCGCCGATTTCGTCGCCAAGGCCGTCCCCGATGGCTATACGCTCTACATGGGCTATCACGCCACCCAGTCCATGTTTCAGCATTACGACCGCAAGCTGCCCTACGATCCCGCGACGGATTTCGCGCCGGTCTCCCTGCTCGTGGAAGGCCCGAACGTCCTCATCATCAATCCGGATGTGCCGGCCCATACGCTGCCGGAACTGATCGCCTACATCCGCGCCCATCCCGGCGGTTTCAGTTTTGCCTCGGCGGGGCTCGGCACGGTGTCTCATCTGCTCGGCGAGCAATTCCAGCTATCGACGGGAACACATATGGCGCACGTGCCCTATCGTGGCGCGGCGCCGGCGGCGCAGGACGTTCTGGCCGGCCATGTGCCGATGTATTTCGACCTTCTGGGCCTATCGCTGGAAAACATCCGAGCGGGGAAACTGCGCGCGCTGGCGGTGCTGACGGCCGAGCGCCTGCCGTCTCTGCCTGACGTTCCCACAATGAAGGAGCTTGGCTATCCCGAATTCCAGGGCGGTGTCTGGTTCGGCCTGCTGGCGCCGGCGAAAACGCCGAGACCCATCATCGACTGGCTGAACAAGGCCGCGACCGAGGCTTTTTCGACGCCGGAGGTCCAGAAAATCTTTCTCGATCAGGGCAATCGCATTCCCCTGGGGACGCCGGAGGATTTCGCCGCCTACATCGCGCGCGAGACACAACGCTGGGGCGACATCATTCGCAAAACCGGCGTGAAGGTGGAATAACCGGAGCAATCGTCCGCTCCGGCCCCTCAAATTCTCGTTTTCAGGCTTGGATCAGGCCAGCGCCTTCAGCGCGGCGCGACCGGCGTATTTGGCCTGGCTGCCTAGCTCTTCCTCGATGCGGATGAGTTGGTTGTACTTAGCGACACGGTCGGTGCGGCTCATGGAACCGGTCTTGATCTGACCCATGCCCCAGGCAACGGCGAGGTCGGCAATGGTGGAGTCTTCGGTCTCACCGGAGCGGTGGCTGATGATGCTGGTATAACAGGCCTCCTGAGCCATGCTGACGGCTTCGAAGGTTTCGGTCAGAGTGCCGATCTGATTGACTTTAACGAGGATTGAGTTACAGGCGCCTTTCTCGATCCCTGTTGCC
>CAISJZ010000393.1 GCA_903885755.1 uncultured Hyphomicrobiales bacterium
CCCGACTGCCTGACCCGGATCGCCGGCGACTGGTGACCAGCGACGATCCCGTGGAAGTCGCCCGATTGCTGGCGTCGTTCTTCAACGACGATATCTCCCAAGCCAAGGCCGCATGACATGGCGCCCTCCGGAACCAGGACAAGCGAGCGTTACACGTTCGACGCCGCCGAACTGCTCAACGCCTTGCCCGACCCGATCATCGCCATCGCGCCGGATGGCTGGATCGCCGATGCGAACGCCGCGGCGGAGGTGTTTTTCGAAATGGGCCGGCCGGCGCTCAAACGGCTGAAACTGACCGATTTGTTGCCCTTTGATTCCCCGCTGCTGTCGCTTGTCGCGCATGTGCGGGACCATGGCGCGGCGGTGAACGAATACCGCCTCGACCTTGGATCGGCGAAATTCGATGCCGACCGCGTGGTGGACGTTCATGTGGCGCCTCTCCCGAGAGTTGCCGAAGGCGTAATCATAATGCTCAAGGAACGCACAATCGCCGACAAGCTGGATCGGCAGTTGACGCATAGAGGGGCAGCCCGCTCGGTCTCCGCGCTGGCGTCCATGCTCGCCCACGAGATCAAGAATCCGCTTTCGGGCATTCGCGGCGCCGCGCAATTGCTGGAAACCGCGGTTCCCGACCAGGATCGGGCGCTCACGCGCCTGATCTGCGACGAAACCGACCGGATCGTGAAACTGGTCGATCGCATGGAGGCCTTCTCGGACGAACGCCCGATCGAGCGCGACAGCGTCAACATCCACGCTGTTCTGGACCACGTGAAGCGTCTGGGGCAGGCGGGCTTCGCGCGTCATATCCGGTTTGTGGAGACCTACGACCCCTCGTTGCCGCCGCTTTACGCCAACCGCGACCAACTGGTTCAGGTGTTTCTGAACCTGATCAAGAACGCCGCCGAGGCGATCGGCGACGATGCGATCGATGGCGAAATCGAGATTTCGACGGCGTTCCGGCACGGCGTGCGGCTCAAGACACGCACGTCGAGCGCGCCTGTCAGCCTGCCACTCGAAATCTGCATCCGGGACAACGGGCCAGGCGTTCCGCCCGACATCGTCGAACACCTTTTCGACCCCTTCGTCACCAACAAGTCGAGCGGGACTGGCCTCGGACTTGCACTTGTAGCCAAGATCATCGGCGATCACGGTGGTATCGTGGAGTGTGAGTCCCATCCGCGTCGAACGGTATTTCGTGTGTTGATGCCTATGCATACGCCAACCGACGGTCGTTCGGCCGTCGTCAGTCAGGGACATTGATCGTCGCTCATTCGCGCGTGACGGCGGGAGATAAGAGTATATGGCGACCGGGCACATTCTTGTTGCCGACGACGACGCAGCCATCCGGACGGTCATCAGCCAGGCGCTCGCGCGCGCGGGCTATGAGGCGCGCGTGACTGGCACCGCCGCGACCCTCTGGCGCTGGGTGCAGGAGGGCGAGGGCGATCTTGTCATCACTGACGTGGTGATGCCGGACGAGAACGCCTTCGAACTGCTGCCGCGGATCAAGAAACTCCGGCCGGAACTGCCGATCATCGTCATGAGCGCCCAGAACACCTTCATGACGGCGATCAAGGCCTCCGAGCGTGGGGCCTACGATTACCTGCCCAAGCCCTTCGACCTGAAAGAACTGATCGCCATTGTCGGGCGCGCCCTGAGCGAGCCACGCAAGCGGCCCGCACGGGAAAAGCCCGAGGAGATCGACGGCATGCCGCTCGTCGGGCGCTCGCCGGCGATGCAGGAGATCTACCGCACGCTCGCGCGGTTGATGCAGACCGACCTCACCGTCATGATCACCGGTGAATCCGGCACCGGCAAGGAACTCGTCGCGCGCGCCTTGCATGACTATGGCAAGCGCGCCAAGGGACCTTTCGTCGCGATCAACATGGCCGCCATTCCGCGCGATCTCATCGAGAGCGAATTGTTCGGCCACGAACGCGGCGCCTTTACCGGCGCCAACGCACGCTCGGCGGGTCGCTTCGAGCAGGCCGAAGGCGGCACGCTTTTCCTGGACGAAATCGGCGACATGCCGATGGAGGCGCAGACACGTCTGCTGCGCGTGCTTCAGCAGGGCGAATACACCACCGTCGGCGGCCGGACTCCGATCAAGACCAACGTCCGCATCGTGGCCGCAACCAACAAGGATCAACGCATCCTGATCCAGCAGGGATTGTTCCGCGAGGACCTGTTCTTCCGTCTCAACGTGGTGCCCTTGCGCCTGCCGCCCCTGCGAGAGCGCAGCGAGGACGTTCCCGATCTCGTGCGACACTTCTTCACCCTCGCCGCCTCCGAAGGTCTGCCGCTGAAATCGATGGACAACGCCGCGCTTGAGCGGATGAAAAAGCACCGCTGGCCCGGCAACATTCGCGAGCTCGAGAATCTGATCCGGCGCCTGGCGGCGCTCTATCCGCAGGAAGTGATCGGCGAGGCGCTGGTTGAGGCGGAACTCGGATTCGAATCCCAGTCGCCTCCGGCGACGATCAAATCGGCGCAGGGTCCCGCGATTTCCGGCTCGCCGTTATCCACCAATGGCCAAACCGACGACAGCAGCCTGTCGCTGTCGGTCGAGCATCATCTGGCGCGAATTTTCCGCGAACACGGGGAACGCCTGCCGCCGCCCGGCCTCTACCACCGCATTCTGCGAGAGGTGGAATATCCTCTGATCTCCGTGGCGCTGGCCGCCACGCGTGGCAATCAGATCAAGGCGGCCGAGCTTCTTGGCCTCAACCGAAACACCCTGCGCAAGAAGGTGCGCGATCTTGACGTCCGCCTGATGCGGACGTCGCGCTGACCAAATTCCACATATTTGGCGTTCAACGAGGCCCCTGACACGCAAAATTGTCGCAATTGGGCAACACCGTTGTATATAGGTCACGATCGTGACGCCAAACCGCTCCGGCAGTTGGACGCGAACCTTCGACCCCGGCAGTAGATGTTGCAAGGGGCGCCGGCATGTGGGGCCAGGTCAGCAGGGTAATGAGCCAGATAATCGCCGACCCGAACGCCAAGGGCGCAGCGCCCATTCCGGATCGCCGGTTCCTGTCGCGATTCGGGCCGGTCGCCGTCAGCACGGCCGCGGTCCTGGCGCTCGCGACCCTTCTCATTTTCGCCGACTACACGCCGATCGAGCCCACGGGCAGGGTGGTTGGTGGCCTGTTTCTCGCCAATCTCGCGATCATCGCGGTGCTGTTGGTCCTGATGGCGGCCGAACTCTGGCGGCTGATTTCGGCGAGGCGCGCCCACGCCGCCGGCTCGCGCCTGCATCTGCGCATTGTCCGGCTGTTTTCTATCATCGCGGCGGCGCCGGCGGTCCTCATCGCAATCGTCGGATCGATCACCCTGGATCGGAGCCTCAATCCGGCGTTCATGCAGGACGTGCGCGGGTTCGTTTACAATACGGCCGAAGCGGCGCGGCTTTTCCGGGAATCGCAGTGCAGGTCCTTGCTGGCGGAGACCCGGCTGACGGCGCTGGACGTTTCGCACGCCCGGCCAGCCTTCGAGCAGGACAAGACGGTATTCGATGAATTCTTCGATTCGCGCGCCAAATTCCTGGGGTTCCGGGTCGCGGCCCTGCTGAAGCCCGACGGAACATTGATCCGAAGGGTTGACCCGAAATTCGACGACAAGACCGTTGCGCAACCGTCCGCCGGAAACGCTCCGGCCGACAAGCCCGACGCGACCGCGCAAACGCCTGTGCCAATCGCGACGCCCGAGGCGCGCGATTTCGACGACGCGCGCAAGAACGAACCGCAATGCATGATCACGAACGAAGGGCGGACATTCGTGGCGCTTAGCCCGGTCGACAATTTCGACAATACGTTTCTGTACGCGGCGCGCCCGATCGATCCCTTCGCGATCGAATTTCCCGCCCAGGCAGCGAGCCTCATCAATCTCTACGAAATATTCGACGCGCATCGCATGAACGTCGAGATCGCCTTCGCCACGATGTTCGTGCTCATCGCGCTTGTGATGGTTCTGTCGGCGACGTGGCTGGGACTCTCGTTCGCGACCAGGCTCGTGACGCCAATTCGTCGACTGATCTCGGCGACCGATCAGGTGTCGGCGGGCAATCTTTACGTCCAGGTGCCGGTGCAGCGATCTGATGGCGATCTCGCCAGCCTTGGCGAGACGTTCAACAAGATGACCTCGGAACTGCGCCTGCAGCAAAACCGGCTGATCTCCGCGAATCAGTTGATCGACGAGCGCCGGATGTTCACGGAAGCCGTCCTGTCCGGCGTTCCCGCGGCGGTTCTCGGCGTTGACGCGCAAAGTCGCGTCAGCGCCGTCAATTCCTACGCGGAGCGGCTGCTCGGAGGGGAGGGCGGCACGGGTGTTTATGTCGGGCAGCCAATCGACGATGCCGTTCCCGAACTCGCGCCAATTCTCGCCGAGGCGAAGTCCGCGCGCGCGCGACTTTATCAAGGCCAGATCACCGCGACGCGGCGGGAACGCGAGCGGATTCTCAACGTTCGTATCACCAGTGAGCAACCCGCGCGAACCGAGCGCAGCTTCGTGGTGACGCTGGATGACATCACCGAGCTTGTGTCGGCGCAGAGGACATCGGCCTGGGCGGATGTCGCGCGCCGCATCGCTCACGAAATCAAGAACCCGCTGACGCCAATCCAGCTTTCGGCGGAACGGCTGAAGCGCAAATACGGAAAGCTCATCACGCAGGATCGCGAGATATTCGATCAATGCACCGATACAATCGTCCGACAGGTCGACGACATCAAGCGCATGGTTGACGAGTTCTCCTCCTTCGCGCGGATGCCGCGGGCCCGTCTCGCCGAGGATGACATCGGCGAATGTTTGCGACAGGTGCTCTTTCTCATGCGCGTCGGTCACCCCGATATTGCTTTCGAGGACGAAATTCCGGCGGAGCCATTCATGGCCGCCTTCGACCGCCGCCTGATGTCGCAGGCGCTTACCAACATCATCAAGAACGCCACGGAGGGCATTTCGGGCGGCGATCGACCCGAGGGATTCTCACCTCGGATCACGGTCGCGCTGTCCTGCGATGACGCGAATCGGATTTCGATTGACGTGATCGACAACGGCAAGGGGTTCCCCACGGAAAACCGGACGAGGTTGCTTGAGCCCTATGTGACGTCGCGCACCGACGGAACGGGGCTGGGGCTGCCTATAGTCGCAAAGATTCTGGAGGATCACGGCGGCGGCATCCAGTTGCTGGACGCGCCATCGGGCAGAGGCGCCCGGGTGCGTCTGTTTTTTCCAAGACATGGGCGCGTCGAAGACGCCGCGATAGACGGCGAAAAAACCATCGGAAGGTAAGCGTTGGGAATGGCAAGCGATATTCTGATTGTCGACGACGAGGCCGACATCCGCGATGGCGTGTCCGGCATCCTGTCCGATGAGGGACACAACACGCGCACGGCGCGCAATTCGGATGAGGCGCTGGACGCGATCGCGGCGCGCCGCCCGCATCTCGTCTTCCTCGATATCTGGATGCAGGGGTCGAAGCTCGACGGGCTGCAACTCCTCGAGGTCGTCAAGGAGCAGCATCCCACGCTCCCTGTCGTGATGATTTCGGGTCATGGCAACATCGAGACCGCGGTCGCCGCGATCCGGCAGGGCGCCTATGACTTCATCGAAAAGCCCTTCAAGGCCGATCGTCTGGTGCTGGTGGCGGAGCGGGCGCTTGAAACCTCGCGACTGAAGCGGGAAATCACCGATCTGCGCGCCCGCGCTGGCGCGACAACAAGGATCATCGGTACGTCCAGCGTCATCAATCAGTTGCGGCAAGTGATCGAGCGCGCCGGTCCGGCGAATTCGCGCATTCTCATCAGCGGAGCCTCCGGTTCCGGCAAGGAACTGGCGGCGCGCACCATCCACGAGTTGTCCGGCCGCGCCTCGGGACCTTTCGTGGTGATCAATGCGGCGACCATCACCCCGGAGTCGATGGAGCTGGAACTGTTTGGGTCGGAAACCGATGACGGCAAGCAGCGAAAAGTTGGCGCGCTCGAGGAGGCCCACGGCGGCACGCTGTACCTCGACGAAGTCACGGATATGCCGCGCGAGACGCAGAACAAGATTTTGCGCGTCCTTGTCGACCAGAATTTCCAGCGCGTCGGCGGCTCCACGCGCGTCCATGTTGACGTCCGCGTCATCTCCTCGTCAAGCCGGGACATCGCCGGCGCGATCGAGGATGGCGCGTTCCGCGAGGACCTGTTTCACCGTCTGTCGGTCGTGCCCATCCGCGTGCCGACACTCGCGGAACGTCGCGACGACATTCCCGATCTCGTCCAATACTTCATGGACCAGATCTGCGCCTCGACCGGCATGGCCCGCCGCAAAATTGGCGACGACGCCATGGCCGTGCTGCAATCACACGACTGGCCTGGAAATGTCCGACAACTTCGCAACAATGTCGAACGCCTTCTGATTCTCGCCGCCGGCGAACCAGACGCCGAGATCAGCGCGGACATGCTGCCTTCCGAGATCGGCGCGCTGGTTCCCGCGACGCCCAACGGCGCGGGGGGCGAGCGCCTGATGAGTCTGCCGCTGCGCGACGCGCGCGAGGTTTTCGAACGCGAATATCTCGTCGCCCAGATCAACCGGTTCGGCGGGAATATTTCTCGCACGGCCGAATTCATCGGTATGGAGCGCTCAGCCCTGCACAGAAAACTGAAGTCGCTCGGGATCGACTGATGCGTCCATTCGCCCCCGCGCGCTCCGCATGGCTGCCATGCCGGCGGTTGATCTCGATCAAAACAGGGATTCGAGCGCATAATTGATCGTGGTACGCTATTGTGCATTGCACAATAGCGCTGTAGCCTGAAGGTACCGATCTGAACCAGAACTCGGGGTCGCGGGCGACAATGTCGGCCATCAAGGTCGAAGCGAACGCGGTATAATGGAGAACCAGAAAATGGCGGCCGAACGCACGCAAAACCTTCAGGACACGTTCCTCAACTACGTACGCAAGCAGAAAATCCCGCTGACAATCTTTCTCGTCAACGGCGTCAAGCTCCAGGGCGTCGTGACCTGGTTCGACAATTTCTGCGTTTTATTGCGTCGGGATGGGCATTCCCAGCTCGTTTACAAACACGCGATCTCGACCATCATGCCCGGCGCCCAGTTGCAGATGTTCGAACCCGTGGACGATGTCCCGGAGAAGCCTTGAGCCGCGAGCGCAAGGCGGGCGACACCCGCCAGCCCGAACTGGCTGGCGGCTTCGATCTCGAACGGTCTCGCGCCCAGCATACCAACGCCCTGGTGGTTGGCCCCTATCTGACCGACCGTGCGCTCGAAAGAGGCGGCGCGGCCGGCTCCATCCGCTCGCCCGAGGCGCGGCTCGATGAAGCGGCGGGCCTGGCGCGCGCCATTGATCTGAATGTCGTGGCGACAATGGCGGTCAGCCTGACGCAAATTCGTCCGGCGACTTATGCCGGGAAGGGCAAGGTCGAGGAAATCGCCGCCCGCGTGAAAGAGTCCGACGTCGATCTCGTCATGTTCGATTGCGCGCTCTCGCCAGCGCAGCAGCGCAATCTCGAAAAGGAATTCGGCTCCAAGGTCATTGACCGTACTGGCCTCATCCTTGAAATTTTTGGCCGCCGCGCGCGAACCCGCGAAGGCGTATTGCAGGTCGAACTCGCTCATCTCGCCTACCAGAAGTCGCGCCTGGTGCGTTCCTGGACCCATCTGGAGCGCCAGCGCGGCGGCTTTGGATTTCTCGGCGGCCCCGGCGAAACCCAGATCGAGGCCGACCGGCGGCTGATCGGCGACCGCATCGTGCGGCTGAAGAAGGAGCTGGAGCAGGTGCGCCGCACCCGCGGCCTGCACCGCAGCGCCCGCAAGCGCATCCCCTTCCCCATCGTCGCGCTCGTCGGCTACACCAACGCCGGAAAATCCACCCTGTTCAATGCCTTGACCGGAGCCGAGGTGATGGCGAAGGACCAGTTGTTCGCCACGCTCGATCCCACCATGCGTGGCCTCAAGCTGCCCTCCGGCCGCCAGACCATCCTGTCCGACACCGTCGG